>JBARVU010000232.1:0-14387 GCA_049646425.1 Phormidesmis sp.
AAGCAATACAGCGCGATAGTAAAATCTGATCTTCAGCCGATAGGTCAATCGGCCACTGCACCCAGAGCGTGTGATCGCTCTGATCAAAATTCAAATAGGCGTCGTAAACATCCTTACCCATGTGAAACAAATCAACAGTATCGCTGCGGTCTTTACGAGGTGATCGCGTTTGCATATAAGCACTGTCAGGCAGATAGAAAGAAGGCAGTACTGCTGCAAGTTGTCCAATCACAGGCTGCATATCCTCCCTGGCAATGCCTGCTGCGAACCCGCCTGCGAATATTGCTCGCAGTAATCGCCAGGGTGAAGGTGGCCACTCTACAGCCCCCTCAACATGGGCACGGTTCCATGGATTTGCATGGTAGCGGTTGGCAATCAGCTCAATCTTAATCGTCAGCATTGTTTTCCTTCCTCTTGCTCGCTTTAGGCTCTTTTAACGTTAGCTGTACAGTTGTTTTAGCTGGGTTAGCAAAATATTGAGCACAGTCTGCAATCAGCTTTTTAAGCTCAGGCTCAATCTCTTTTAGGCTACGAATAGGAGCATCCGTTTGCGACACATCCAGATCGCAACCAGAGCGAATCCGCCAGGGACGAGAAAGGAGACTAGCTACCTTGTATTCAGCCAGCGTTACCAGCAGATCTGTTGCGGCCTCCGGTAAGCCTAGCGAAGCGATTTGAGCGAGATCAATGATAAAAATCCCCTCAATTTGTTCAGGTGCAAAGGCTTCCTGATAGTAGGGCAAATTACCAATGCCCAAGGCACTGCCCTTATCACTGCCTTCGAAGGTGCTCAAATCTAGCTGCTTACCACTCGGCACAATGGGGTCATGCGAAGCCCCGCCAGTCGCGACCCGCTCGCAACCGTGAGCGGTCACGCTAGCCGATACCGCCCGCGCCATCTTAATTCGCCCATCGCCCAAATGAGAAAAGAAAACGCCGTGTAGTAAGCTGTTCGGACAGTACTTAAATACGGTAGCCGGTTCGCCCAGCGCCTTGAAGTCTGCCTGTAGCTGTGCTGTAAAAGGCTTCGCATCCTTATGCTTTAGCAAATAGCCACTGGCTAAGCGATGCGGCAGCGTGTGGGTAGAGGCCCGGTAGAAGCTATCTTGATCAACAATTTCTACATAGGGCAAACCTGCTAGTGTCTCAACGGGCTGGTTTTTCAAGGCATCCCAGGTAGCGGCTTCTAGACTGTTGGCCGTTGCCTGCGGGCTGTGTACCACTACTGAGAGTCCACCATTTTTAGGATTGCGATAGGTACCCGCCCCTACATCTTTAAAGCCTGCCGGTTGTATCGTCGGCAATAGAGAGTCAAACTGAGCTTTGATAATTAAGCGTTCCATTGGTTTAGCTATCCTTGAGTAAGTAAGTTTTGATTTGGTTGAGCTGCCAGTCGGAAAGGGGAAAAGCGAGAGCGGCGGCGGTCTGCCGAGCATTCGTACAGGCTTGAGGAACTGCAAAAGGAGATAAATCATTAGCTCTCAATCGCTGCGAAACGGTTTGAGCGGCCATTTCGCTATTTCCACTCGCTATCTGGTTCATCCCGCTGCCTATACCCACCGCTGACCACTGGCAGTAAGCCGCTAGTGAATACAGCGCGGGCAGCTTTATCAAGTCAGCGCCCAGCGATGAGAAGATTGTTTTCGGCATTTTGCACAGCGAGAACCCTACCGCCAGCCGGGTCAACTCTACCGGATCTACATTTCCACTCAAAAAAGCACTGATATCAGCAAAGGTGGCATTTATCCTGAAGTCTGGATAGGGTTGTTTCCCTTGAGAAACCCGTATAGCCCAACGCCGCTGTAGAGCAATCAAATTAGCGGATAAGTCACCGCTCCAGGTCACAGGCTCCTCGCCCCAGAACCAACGGTTATTTTTGCCGAGGCGAGCATTGCTGAGATGTGATCGCAGCCATAGAGAAGCCAAACTCAGCGCCAGCCTCACCGTCGGCGTTTCCCGTTCAGACAGTGCCCTCACAATCCAATCGCTATCTAGCTGGGGTAGCGATTGGATCTTTTCTTGTGAAGCGGGCGAGCGGGTGAGATATAGCTCAATATCACCCAGCAGCGCTAGGGTTTGAAGCACCTGACCATGACCCGAAGCCAGCGCAAAAAGCTGAGCTTCTAGCTGACGGGCCAGCGCGCCGATCTGGCCAGGTGATATGTCAGAATAGCCAAACCGACAGAGCGATCGCCGGTAGCTATCTAGCTCAGCGCCCAGGTTATAGCCGCCCGGCGTAAAAATGCCCAAAGATATTGCGAAGTTGGTCTGTCCCTTTCTAGGGAAAAAGGCATAGCGAGACCACTGGGGAATTTTACGCTCAGCAGCTTTGTTTGAAAGCAGCTCAACAAAGTCGAAAGTGTCTAAAGCAGTTTGTTTGGGCAGTGGCCCTCGCAGCTCGGTCAACAAATCGCTGCGAAGTCCTTCAAAGGACTTGGGCTGATTCCAAATCGGCAACCAAAACTCTTCCACCCCTGCTCTCAGCTCACCCGAAACCGATGTTTGAGCAATTCCCGCCGCTAAGTTCACCGCCAGCGAATAAAAAGCAACCGATGAGTCGCTAGAGTCTAAAGGTCGCTTAGCAATGCTGGAAAAGGTCAACAATCCTTCCGTAAGCAGCACCACATCTGCCGGATTAGCCGCTGCTGTAGAACCACCGCCCGACTTCTGGTAGGGATACGCTTTGCTGTCTAAGGTGTAGTCAGTGACGGGCGCATATTGAGCTAACAGAGGAGAATTATCGAGACTTTTGGGTAAACTCTGCCCAAAAATAGAGGCTTGCCAATATTGTTTTGCTCCGTTTAGCGGATTGCCAGTCTCCAAGTCAATCAGCCTAGACCAGGCATCTAGGTAGTTAGCCCCCAAGTCATTACCACCACCCAAATTGCCTTGAGTACCCAGTAGTCTCGATCCCTTTGCTTCAACGATGGTTTTGTTATTTCTAGTAACCTCAACGAGCTGTACAACTGTCTTGTACCAAGCTTGCCAGTCGGAATCAGTAATACGTGACTGGCAGGCTTGAATGAGCCGATTTTTGGCATTACCTTTAGAAGGCTGCTTTTTAAGACCGGAGGCGGCGACTATTGCTAGCCCTTTGTCTCTAGCTTTGACGTAGCGCTTCGTGCGATCACTCTCTTTCACAGAGGCCAGCCGCCGAATCGCTTCTTTTGCCCGCCCTTCTGTCCAAAACCCTGAATCACCGTTCCAGGGATTGAACAGTGGCGTTACAGAGGCTTGCTCTGTCAGATAATCAATCACCTCATCTGGCGGGCGATCACCCTCAATCCAAAACTCACCGTTTTGCCACCAACCTTTGCTGTGGGGTAATACTCTCAGCAACCCCAACGCCTTTAGGTAGTCTGCAATAGGTTCAAGGCCACAGCCAATCGCCTGCCATGTATGGCGCTGATGCGACTGCTTAAAACTCATCATGTCTGCAAGTTTCAAGGATTCACCTCCTGAGTAAAGATGTTGTGCCAGCGCTCGCATAATACATGTATACTACAGCACTACTTGCGTGAACACGACTCTGCTGTAATGACAAAATAGTTTACATAAGCAACTATGCTTTTTATTTGTGCTTCCATTTCAGTCCCCCTTTCGGAGGCTTAACCCTCGGTTCTTAAGCTTTCACGAGTCTGCGGTAATATTTCGATCTAGTCCTCTAGCTAAGGGGCATTTTACGCAGATTAGAAGGGTTGTAGTTCGATTTTACCGCAAGAAGACCTTGCGCAAGTGGCCGTAGAAAATGTAGAGACTCAAATGAAATACGAGCAGTTCTTTAGGCATATCAACCAGCGAGACCCCTTTCCCTATCAGCAGAGATTTGGCGTTGCCGTACCTCAGTCGAGCAAATTGCTGATTCCAACAGGAGGGGCTAAAACTTTAGCCGTCCTAATGCGCTGGCTATGGCGACACCATCAGGGACTGCCTGTCTCAACCCGATTAGTGGTCGTTGAACCCATGCGTGTGCTGGTGAGTCAATTGGTAAGCGAATGCGAACGAATTGTTGAGACATCCGGCTTAGATATTAAGGTACATCGACTGATGGGCGGCGATGTTGATAATTCGTGGGTAGACTACCCTGCACAAGCTGCCATCATCGTCGGTACCCAGGATCAAGTGCTCAGCCGATGTTTGATGCGCGGCTATGCTAGCAGCCGCTGGAGCTGGCCTAAGCACTTCGCGCTGCTCCATAACGACTGTGAATATTTCATTGACGAAACTCAGCTGATGGGGCCAGGATACTCAACGACAGCATGGCTAGCTGTGCGACGAGCCGAGCATGAGACTTTTGGCTCTCCTGTTGTGGTGACCTGGGCTAGCGCCACCCTAGATCCCACCCCTTTAGAAATAGCAGAACTAGAGCTTGAAGAGTGGACTTTAGACTCTGCCGACTATCGTCATCTGGAATTAGGGAGCCGTATTAATCGGCTCAAACGACTAAAGCCTGCTAACACGAAATTGGGCAGTGATCCTGATAAATTTGCTCAGGAGCTGGCCGCAGAAGTGCTAGAAAACCATGATCCTAATACTTTGTCTTTAGTAATTCTCGGTCAGGTGGATCGAGCACTAAAAACCTATCAGCAGCTTCAAAACGCGGGAGTTGCTACTCGGCTGCTACATAGCCGTTTCCGTCGATGCGATCGCCAACTGCTCACCGATGGACTACTAGACTTTAAAGGAATTTTAGTGAGCACTCAGGTTGTTGAAGCAGGCGTTGATCTAGATGCTCGAAAACTGTATACCGACCTCTCTAGCTGGGCAAGCTTTGTCCAAAGAGCCGGACGATGTGGTCGCCGGGGCACTTATCCGACAGATGCCGATATCTATTGGATAAATGCTGAAATCTTAACCGAAGGGCTCTGTAAACCCTACGACTTGAAAGCATGTGAATTTACTCAATCGATGCTTCAAACTTTGCCAGATGCCACTATTCGTACGCTGTTGCAAGTCGCGCCGCCAGCGCAGGAGAGCCTTGGCCCTTTACTGACATCAGATTGCCTGAAAGAACTTTTTAACACCCATCTATCTCCAGATAGGATAGATCCTGATATAGCGCCTTTTATTCGAGAGAAAAGCGATCTCAACGTTTACGTTGCTTGGTTTCCTGGTAAATTGCCTCCAGACGATTGGCAGCCTATTGAAGACGAGCTTTGCCCGGTTCCTATCCATAAGCTAGAAGGCTTTGAAGGCTACCGATGGAATGATTTTGAAAATTGCTGGAAGCCAGTAAGAAAGCCAAAGCCTGGTGAGGTGATGGCTCTACCGCAGAATGCAGGCGGTTACAGCGCTACGCTAGGGTGGACAGGCAACCCCGCAGATATTCCCAGCATTCCTGAAAACACAGGGCAGCGAGAGTTGTATAGCCAGGACAGGCGTAGCCACACGAACGTGTTTGTGAGCCTAAAAGACCACTCACAGGACGCTGCTGAAGAAATGAGTGACATTTTATTGTCACTCCCCTTTGAATTGCCCTCAGAATTGCCTGAAATAGCCCGCTGGCACGATCTTGGGAAAGTGCATAAGATATTTCAAGCTGCAATGGGAAATCCCAATCCTGTTGGCGCTAAAGGCCGTTTCCCTAAACGTTACACGCAGCGCGGATTTCGTCATGAGCTAGCTTCTGCACTGGCCGCCCTCTATCATGGCAAACCATTCTATTTTGCCTATCTATTAGCGGCCCATCATGGCAAAGTTCGCTGTACTATTGAGCCCATGCCGTGGGAAACAGATACCTATAGAGGTATTGAACCTAGTGAAATGTTACCAAGAGCCGAACTTGGAGGCGAGACCGTAGAGGCTTCTCGACTCGATATCCCAGATACTGACGGCTGGTGGAAAGAGGAGGTAAACAAACTCATTGGAGAAGTAGGTGTATTCCGTTTGGCTTATTTGGAGACGCTAATTCGAGCAGCCGATGCGCAGGCTAGTGCTCGCTATTAATGTAGATGCCCAATGTTTCTACCATCTGACGCATCTGCGCATGCGTCGCGCGCTCACGAATAATTAGAATCATGGCACCACTTAGCGACAGGCCACCAAGATACCGGAAGTCGCATCGTAGTGAGTAGACCAGAGACAGTTTGGCAATCAGAATCTAAATAAATTAACTGAACAACAGGGGTCTTATGTCCACGACGTTGCTTGGTTAGCTTTTTGATCCAGGCCGAGATACTCACAAGTGCTTTACCGGGCTCCTTAGTTTACTGGGCCTGGGACTAGACAGCTAATTCATCTTCGGAGGGCGGCTCAATTGCACCCGCTAACACTTGCTTGAACAGCATCTGTGCTTTCTCTATCGGTCTTCTCTCAGCATCATCTGCGGAGAAACGAGCAGCCGCCTGATAAAGTTTATCGCCCGTAGCACGGATTGCAGCCTCAGCGATCACGTTAGTTCTGTGAGCTGAGCCCATCGTATCTATTGCGGCAGCAATCGGGGAGCCATGATGCAAAAGCATTCTTGTCGTGATGCCCGCCTCGGGAAGGAAAAACCCGAAGTGGTCATGAAAGTCGGGGTAGTCACAAGCGACTGTCTCACCATCAGCTAGATTTTCTGCTTCAAAGCTTTTGCCATCGGTGGCAAGGATGAACTTAGCCTTATGCCGCACCGTGGCTGGACTATCCCGCAATGCTGTGAGGGTGGCTGTCACCTCGCCTTCCAGGCAAACTTTCAAGTGGATGTTATTGCGCTGGAGAACGCTGTCGGGAAAGTCTGATTGATTCGAGCTATTACACTTGCTTTTGAGTCGCTTGAGGGTAGTCGGCTTGTTGCCGAAGGCTTCGAGGAAAGCAAACGGGAAAGCCTCCGGCTCGAAAGGCGCTTCGGCCAGTCGGGAAACGGCTTCTTCGATTTCAATTGCGTTCATGCTCCACCCCGATATGCACAGAGGATTGATTATCGCCTGCTAATGCAATTTGAACCAGCGGGGAGCGATCGCGCAGGAAGCCGCAGTTTCCGCGTAAGCGTCCTACCTGTGCTGGGCAGATCATCAGTAGATAGTGGGTAGACCGGAGACAGTTTGGCAATCAGAACCTGAAGAAATCAAGTATTTAGCGTCCTTAGCGACTAAAAAATAGGGGTCTCGTGTCGTGGACATGTCATGGACGTGTCATGGACAACGTCATGGACATGTCCATGACACGGCTGCTGGTTAACTCTTTGATCTAGATCGATGCCTCTAGGAACTGAGGGGTTAGGATAGCTCGCGAGTGCTTTGCCGAACTCCTGAATCTGCTGGGCTTAGAACTAGACAGCTAATTCATTTTTGCGTGATAGGGAAGCCAGAGCTGTCCCAAAGTACTGGCACTCGCCCCACAGCGCCTTGTCTCCGATGACATATAGCCGGTAGCGAGCACGGGTGACTGCCACATTCAGAAGGTTTGCCTTTTGAGATGCCCACCCTGCCGCAAATGTCTTAGATCTATCTAGTCCGAGTACGAAAATGACAGTATCAGCTTCCTTACCCTGGAATGTATGCACTGTACCGATTGACTTTCTCAGCCACTCATTGACGGCAGATTGGCTAAGGTGTTCAGAAGCCCACGGACGCTTCCTGAGTAACTTCTTGAGTTCGTTGCTAACTTCTTTGAAAGGTGTGATCACAAAGACCTCAGGCATCTCAGCGGAATTGGCAACCATCTGTGCTAGCAAATAGAGAACTTCTTCACCGTGTTCTGCTACCCAGTGCTTGCCTTCACAGATCCCATTGCTGTGAATCCACTGACTCGGCCCCAGAGGAAAGTAGCCATTCTCGCTAGCCCTGGTCGCCAGTACCATCTTGCCACCGTAGGCGATCGCATTGGATATCGAGAACATCGGCTCAATGCAGCGCCGATGAACGCGAAGTGGGCAGCCGACCCACAGCGGCTCACCCAGCTGCTCCAATTCTGTACCGAAAGGATTCACCCGGTCTGCTAGCCCCTGCACCGAATAGGAATGCGGATTCCAGCAGTCCAGAAGCTGGAAATGATGTCTTAATCCTTCTACTACCGCAGACTGGAACGTGAACACGGGCTCAAGCTGAAGCGGATCTCCAACGACCACCACCCGCTTTGCTCTCCACATTGCCCCGATAGCTGATTGAGGAACGGCCTGCCCGGCCTCGTCTATCAGTAACCACCCCAGCGCCTCCCTATCCAGGTGTCTAAACAATCTGCTGATAGAGGCGAAAGTTGTCGAGACTACGGGGACAACCAGGAAAATACTTTGCCAGAGCGTCTGAGCATGACTTTTATTCCGACTGGGTATAAAACCTGTCTGCAACAGCTCTACCCACAGCTGCAGGTTTTTACGAATCCTATCGGCAGACTGCTCAATGAATGATTGATGAATGCGCAGCGCCGCCAGCAAAAGCAGAGAGCGTGCATCGTCCAGCTCTCTATCGATCCACGGCACGTCCATTTGGATGGCTGATTCTGAGCGACTCCACCAGCTTTCATCAGCGAAGGCAGCGCCCAGGCATCTACGCCCTTCTTCGCACTCTGCCTCGATTGCTAGAAAGTGACGACGTGCACCATCCATCACATGTACAAGCTGATCAATCTCCCCTTCTGCCTGGTTCATGTCACGCTCCGATTCGTCGAGCCTGGATATTGCTTCCGCCTCCTGTGAGCGCGAGCGGTTCAAGGCCGCTTGCGCTTGCTCAACTTGAGCCCGGTAGGCTGTAACTTTTGACTGCTCTTTGAAAAATGAGAGAATACGCAATCCTATCGAAGGTTTTTGCGCTAAAGCAGCTTGCAGCGCTGTCTTTTGCTGGAGTACTTGTCCCTGAATGCTTTCTAGCCGCCCTCTGAAATATCGCTGGTCTTCTTGAAGCCTACTCAGCTGCTGCTGGGCAGCGGATAGATGCTCTTGAGCGATCTGCCATTGTCGTCTAGCCGCCCGGTATTCCTTCACTGCGTTTTCGTAGTCCCGCCGCTGCGCAATCAGCGAGCTAACTCTGCGCTTTAGTTCACCGAAAGTTCGCCTTTGCTCATTCCAATCCAGCTCAATCGGTCTGTCCAGTACTGAGGGGAAGCCCATGGGTTGAGAGCCGTTTTCCTTAGAAGAAGTTGCACTAGTACCCGACTGGTTCCAGAATGCCTTGGCAAAGTTGAGGCAATTCTCTTTTTTCCCTAACGCCGCTGCCAGCAGGCCCCAAGCGTCTTCCCGGAGAACGCTACGCGCGCAGTCCGGGAAGTAAGCAGCATCGGCTTGATACTCATCGGCGACAGTCGTCCCGCTGGGTAGCTCCTTTGAAATATTTTCAACGGCCCCGTTGTTGGAGGAAGCCACCACCACTTCATAGCCGGTGATGCTTGGAGCAAGCCGGTAGGGAGAGGTTGGAGATACTTTGCCCCCTATCGTCTTAGGTTCTATGAAGGCAGAATTAGGATTGTCAAAAGCTGCCATCTGGATAGCTCGTTGCACCACAACGTGAGCGACCACGTCCCGGAGCATAGTAGTCTTGCCAGTGCCGGGTGGCCCATTGACAGAAAATAGTCCAGCCTCAGAAAGCTTTGAGGCAATCAGGTTGACCGCGCACTGTTGCTGCAGTGACAGGTGGTGATCGGGGTTAGTGGGCCATCGGCCAAGCGGTAGGCAAGCTGGAGACAGTATTGCCTGCTGATTGACCCTTTGATTTAGATCGATGCGTTTAGGAACTGAGGGACTGAGATAGGTAGCGAGCGCTCTGCCCACTTCCTCACCTTGGGCAATAGACCTTCCTATGCGCTCGATATCTTTGATGAAGAAGCTGCCAAACATCCTTTGCTGCGGTTTTTCGTCATGACCTAGCCTCACCCAGTACCCAAGCTCTCCGAAGCTGTTTGGTCGCCAGTGTCCATACCCGTTAACGATATGGTTGGCAATATCGCGCAGGGTCTTTGCCGTAACCGCTTTGCCAGACTCCTGAACCTGCTTGGCTTGGGATTTAAAAAAGATCTGAACTGAATGGTTGTAGTCGCTAAGGTCTGAGCTGAAATTCCAGAACTGCGCGACCTTCTGGGGTGAGGTTGCCTGAACTTTGCCTAGCAGTAGCGGTGCTCCAGATAGTTCCAAGCTATCTTCTATAAGGTTGCCGTCCTCGCTGATTCGGAAACTGCCATAGCAGGACAAATGGTCGTCCTCTGAGACGAGGCTTGGAAAAATTTCATCTGCCAACGATAGCTGCTTCTGCCAAAAGCCGAAGATTTCAGCAGTTGAGAAGGGAGCAAAGTAGACCTGGTACTGATAACTACTGAAAGCTGATTGCTCGGGAAGTAGATCTAGCTGCTCCGAGGCATCCTCATGTGCGGCCCACGGTAGAGGCTGCTGACTTTCCTTCTTGAGCAGCCGCCCGGAAACCTGGTTTTCGAGTACATTGTCCAGATTTAGTAGTAGCTGCGCTTCTAGCAAATAGCAGAACTGAAGGATATTGGATTGGCTCATCGGCATTGATTGAACGCTTGAATTTGGCGATCGCGCTACTGCCCAATTTAGTTTAAACCCAGGGGATTGGAGTGAGGTCTGCTCAGGCTAGCTTGATTTGAGCGCGGAGCAGGAGTCTTCCCTCACCAGTGCGGAGCCGCCTGGCTCTACCAATTGCCGAAGCATGAGACAGCTAACAGCGGTAATCGCCTGTCTAATTTATTACAGGCTTCGCAAGTTTGTGTACAATTATTATTTTGTACATAATTTTTATGGGCTCACCCACGTTCCTTCACTCTGAGCTGCTTAGACTAGCTCAGCGAAACTCATCATCAGTAATTCTTAGCTCAAATGAGGTAACCACTGCCAGATCGAATCGTCAGCTATTTCCTGGAGTGCGATTACCACTCTTTCTATTTCCTTCAACCGGTTGCGCCGTCTGATCCGCTCCTCCCAGTCAGTTTTGTCTGCTTGACCGTTGAAAGTACGAGTTTTGGTCTTGCCCCGCTTGCCAGGAAAGATAGCCTTGCGGCTTTTAAGTCGCTTGTAGATACGATCAGAGTCTCCGCCTGGATGATGAGTGTCGATGGTGACCCCTTCGGGGGCGATCGCGCCACTCTTTCTAATCGCTGTTTCGGCCTGTCGTAACTTCTCAATAGCCTGATTGACTTCATTCATAGCTAAGTCTCAGAACGCTCAACGTCATTGGATAGATAATAGCATTTTTGGTGATTGGTGATTTAATATGACACCAATCACCAAAAATGCTCTAGGTGTACTATTTTCATCCCGGCGGCAAGCGCCCTTACTGGAATAGACATGAGCGCCACATCACATCCCGTCACTACATAAGCAATCCCTAGAGCCATCTATGGCGGATTTGGTGATCGCAGGTAGCTATACGGGTGATCACCAAGGCGCAGAATGGACTACATCTGTTTACTGGCGGACAGAGGCGGATTGAGTGGGAGTTGCAGGAGAGCAGTAATCTTCCTGCTTTTGGGACGGTGTTAGGCACTACAGCGATCGCTATAGCCAAAGAGAAAACTCCACGGGTTAGCGAGATCGCTCAACATAGAATGCTAAGAGAGCAAGCAACCCTAAACCAATGACTATCATTGCCCCTGATAAAGTTATCAGCACCATTCTTAAGCACGACTCGAAAGTGACGAGCTACAAGATAGCGCTGCTACGGGCCATCAACGATGTCGTGCTCACCTACCCAGACCTGAGAACCTACCAATCGCCTGTCGCGGTGCCATTGAAGCTACTAGCAAAATTCTGGGTGGCTTACTACTGGCCGTTTGTCGATCCTGCTGCACCGATTCAGCAAGGGCCACAGGTTAAACGCGATGGCAAAACTCGCAATGATATGGCTTTCACACCTGCCCTGAGCAAGCTCAGAGGGCTGTGGGAGCAGGCGGTAGGCGGCCTGAAGAATCCTGCCGATGGGTTCTTCTTAATCAACGAGCTGAAATCTACTCGAAAGTGGCAGAACTACCCGGACAGTTTGGTCGAGGCGCTGTCGCAAGCAGTTAGTACAATCAGCCGTACTCTGGAGATGCCGATTCGATATGCTGGCCCCGGTGAATGGAGCGTCTTTAGTAGGCCGCCGAGCTATAGCGCAGTGGCCAGTAGCGCTGTGGCCGTACCAGGGACAGATGAGCGTGATCGCTGCTTAGTCATCCCGTTCCAGCTATGGGATACCTTCCGTCAGATGTCGCTATGGATAGAGGCACTTTGTATTCACGAATGGTGTCTGTTAACCGAACGGATATCCAACGTAAATCGAGGAGCCATCTACTCGCTGCTGACTGCACGTCCCGACAACCGTCGCCCGCTTACTTGGGAACGCAATCAGGTCGACCTCTTGATGATGGAAGGGGCTGAGTTTACCTGCCCCTGGACAGAAAGGCGCTTTAAGCAGGGAACTCCCTATGACCTCGACCATATCCTGCCGATAGCGGTCTATCCGACCAATGAGCTGTGGAACCTCGTACCGTCTGACCCAAGCTTCAATTTACATCAGAAGCGAGAGCGGTTGCCTACATCTGAGAGATTAGCAACGGCTCTCCCTCATCTGGAGAGAACCTACGCAAAGTATGGCGGCTCTTCTACTCTCGATGCCGTGCTCAGGGAAGATGCTGCGCTGCGATTTGCTAGCGTTCAATCGGATCTGCCTTTTGCCGTTGAGCTGGCATTCGCGGTTATAGATTTGGTGGGAGAGGTTGCTGAGCTGAGGAACCTGGCAAGATTTTGAGAGTGGTTCTAAGCACGGGCTGCATCCTTCCAATCGCAGTGCTCGCACTTCCTTTGGCCGTCCGCTGCTTCTGCTATAGGAACCTCACAATTAAGACAGCGGCCAGTGAACTGCGGGTGTCAGTCCAAGAGCGTTAGCTGCTTCTCTGTTGTTATCTGAGGAAAGGGCCGTGGTATCCAATCGCCCGTGTAGTAGCCACCGCCTAGCGGTTACCTTACTGATTCCGTTTCACCTGAAGCGATCGCCACATTCCACATATGGCAAGCTACTGTCTGGCCTCAACCCACTTTTTCATTCCTTCACGTTTGAGAATAGCGCGGTCTGATTTGGGGGCGACCCAGCCGTAGATTTCCTTCTCGCTGTAGCCAGGTTTGGCATTGCCGAAGGCCCACTGTATGGAAGCGTAGGTAGCGGGGTCTCTACCGTCGAGTGAGAGGGTGTCGTTTAAGTGGCAGGCGGTTTCCCAGGCTTCTTCGGGGGAGGGGGTGAAGCGGAGGATTTGTTTGGCCCAGTACATGCGGAGATTGTTGTGAAGCCAACCGGTGTTGAGCCATTCTTTCTGAGCAGCATTCCAAGTCAGGTCGGGGGTGTTGCCGTGCAGGATCTCGGTGGGCGATCGCAGATCTTCCCTTTTATCGTCAGCATGTTCTAACAAAGTTTTCTTCGCAGACTCCGGTAGCGCCTCAAACTCGTGCAAATTCGGCACGTAAAACGCCTGATAGTGAGACCATTCTCGCCAAGTGAGGAATTCGTCTCGAAACTTCCAGGTATATGTTTTTGGAACTTCTGAGGCTTCAATCTCGAATAGCACTCTATGCGGACTGAGCATACCAAAGTGCATATAAGGTGATAGCCCGGAGGTGGAATACTCTAGCGCAGGATTGTTTCTAATCCACTTGTAGCGAGATAGAATTTCTGATTTGAGTATGTTGACTCGTTTGTCGATTTCGGAGACTGTCGGTGGATGCTCTTCTGAAATTGCAAGACCGTGATTGATATTGAGATCTGCGACAAGAGACTTTAGTCTGTTGTCACTATATTCTGCAAAGTTTGTGTAGGCCGGCAGTGAAATCTCTTCGGTGACTTCTGGTTTCAACTCGCGATCTAAAACTTCTCTGCGAAGCTGAGCGTATTCGTCTCTTAGCTTGCCATGTGCTTTTCTAAAGGCAGGCGTTGTTTTGAGTCCTTCCGGTAGCTTGCTAATAGGAACGAGCCGTGAGGCATCTATGGTAAAAACAGTTTGCCTTGATGCGGAAAGAAGCTGCTCCCGCTTATCTCTGTCCCAATGCGTGTAGTCTTCATCAGTGTAGATAACAGTTGCTTTAGAAATGAGTGACTCTAGAACATTTTCTTCGTTCTCTTTTTGTATGTGCTGAACGCACCGAATGTTTTGTTCTGTGAGAGAGCGGGCTAACTCTTTGAATGCACCAAGGGCGAAGTAGAAGATTCGGTCTGATGCGTAAGGGACGGATTCAATGAGTTCGCTATAGACGAGTATAGGCTGTTTTATGTGGTTGGCGTGGCCGATCGCACTTTCTAATACCGCATTATCCTCGCCCCGCAGCGCCCGGTTCAGCACTACTAACACATACTCACCTGCCGCTTCAGGCAACTCATTAGCCTGAATGATTCTATCGGGCAAATCTCCTATCTGCTGATTAGCTAACATCGACCGTCTTCTCCGCTCTCTCCGCTGTCGTTTTACTAGGCTTCTTGCTAGTCGCTGTCTTTCTCGAT
>JBARVU010000233.1:0-19959 GCA_049646425.1 Phormidesmis sp.
ATTATGTACAAACAACTACAAAATCAGGTTTTGTTGATATAGGTAAAGCTGATAGTAAACAGGGTGAAAATCTCACTCGAAGATGGGACAGAACAGCCAAGCTATCTATCCTACCCGATCAGAATGATGCAGTTTTATAAGACCTACGGTCACACTGCCAAGTACCGCTTTAGCAAGGCATCAGAAAGCTGATTGGTAGTCCCCTTCTCAACAATCTCGCCCTTCTTCATAATGAAAAACTTTTGAGCAAGCTTGCGGGCAAACTCAATCTTTTGCTCTACTACCAAAATCGTGATGCCCTTTTCTTGGTTGATCCGGCGCAGGGTGTCTTCAATTTCTTGGACAATCGAGGGCTGAATGCCTTCGGTAGGTTCGTCTAGCAGCATGATTTTGGGGTTGCACATAAGGCCACGGGCGATCGCCAGCTGCTGCTGCTGCCCGCCACTGAGTAAGCCACCTTGCCTGTCCAAATGCTCATTCAGCATCGGAAAAAATTCAAAAATCTCATTGGGAATTCCATTCCCTTTAGTTCTGGCTCTCTTGCCACTGGCACTCAACCCCATCTTCAAATTATCTAAAACAGATAAGTAAGGAATAATCTCCCGACCCTGCGGAATGTAAGCAATTCCCTGCCGGGCCCGCTGATAGGTCGCTGCCTTAGTAATGTCTTTTCCCGCAAAGGAAATGCTCCCCTCATTGGGCGTGTTCAGACCAATAACGCTTCGTAATAACGTAGTTTTACCCACCCCATTACGCCCTAGCAAGCAGGCAATGTCGCCCTCGTTCACCGTCATATTGACGCCGAACAACACCGGCGTAGGGCCGTAGCCAGCCACTACATTGTCCAGTGCTAACAGTGGCTGAGCCGTCATCTGATTTTCGTTCTTTTCAAGCAGCGGCGTTGATTGTTTCACGACCCAAATAAACCTCGATTACTTTAGGATTGCTCTGAATTTCCTGTACAGACCCTTCTGCCAGCACCATGCCCTGATGCAGCACCACAATGCGCTCGGCAATTTGTTTCACAAACTCCATATCGTGCTCAATCACCACGATAGAGTAATCGGCCCTGGCGATACTCTTGATAATTTCACCCGTAGCGTGAGTCTCTTCTGCCGTCATTCCAGCCGTGGGCTCATCGAGCAGCACAATTGAAGGGTCTTGCGCCAGAACCATGGCGATTTCTACCCACTGCTTTTGGCCGTGAGAGAGCGATGAGACATCGGCAAACGCCTGATCTAGCAGGCCGGTGCGCTCCAACACGTCATAGATTTTGCCTTTTTTAGCTTTGGTTAGCTTGGCCGTCATCGAAGCGAAAATGCCGTGAGATCCCTTCAGCGCCAGTAAGATATTGTCAAAAACCGTCAGTTCGTTGTAAACGTTCGGATTTTGGAATTTGCGGCCAATGCCCATGCGCGCAATGGCGTGAGGACTTCGGTCAGTGATGTCTTTGCCCTTGTAGTAAACGTGGCCAGAAGCCACTGGTGATTTGCTCACAATTGCATCTAGCAGCGTGCTCTTACCAGCCCCGTTCGGGCCGATAATGGTGACGATCTCACCATCGTAAACATTCAAGTTAACGCCGGTCAGAGCCTTAAACCCCGAGAAAACAACGTTTAAATCTTTGACGGATAAAACCGCATCCATTGCACAAGCCTCTCATTCGCTTTTTGGGCGCTGTATTCGCTAAAAACTGAGCATCTATGGCTACGCCAAGCCGCCGTGTGAAACCAGTGAATCTAAGAGCCCCGCTGCACGGGCTCTGGCTGCTTCTGCTCAGGTGGTACCGGTATGGCCGTGTCCTGCTGGGGTATGGCCTTCGGCTTCGACAGGTTCGACAGGCTGAGCTGCTTTGGCAGCAAACTCATCAGGCCGTTAGGGATAAACAGCACCACCACCAACAGCAGTATACCGACAATGAGCTGCCAATCTTGAGTAACCTGCTCAGCCGAGTTCTGGATTTGTCCTAGCAACATCGCCGCTATCAGCGGGCCAACTAACGTTCCTCGGCCCCCAATAGCAACCCAAATCACCACCTGCGTCCCAAAGGCAACCGCTAAATAAACAGGCGAGATAAACCGATTGAGCGGCACAAACAAGCCGCCAGCTACGCCTGCTAGAGCCGCAGAAAGCGTCCAAATAAAAATCTTGTACTGGGCGACATCGTAGCCTAAGAACGCAATTCGATTCTCATTTTCTTTAATCGAGCGCAGAATCAGGCCAAAGTTTGACTGGGTGAGCCACCAGCCCAGCGCCAGCACAAAAACGGTATAGGCTAAAATCAAGAAATAGAGGCCCACCGGTGGAATGACAGCGCCGAAAACGCTGAGCTTGCTCACGTCAGTAATGCCATTTGTTCCCCCGGTGTAGGCTTGCTGGCTGACAAAAAAGGTCGTCAGCGCAGAGGAAAGCGCCAGGGTGATAATGGTGATGTAAACCCCGCTCACTTTTGACCTGAAGATGAACGTGCCCACAATATAGGCAAACAGCGCCGGCACGCCAATCATCGCCAGGAATGCGACGGGAAAGTATTTTAGCGGGGCAATAAACCAGGGCAGGGTTTCTAGACCGTTCCAGACCATGAAGTCAGGAAGTTCACCGCCATAGGTATTGTTGGCCGCCGACAGATTGAGCTTGAGGTAATAGGCGACTGCGTAGCCCCCCAGCGTGAAGAAAATGCCGTGGGCAAAGCTGAGAATCCCGGTGAAGCCCCACACCAGATCAAGTGAGACTGCCAACGTGCCAAACAGCAGTAGCTTTGACATGAGTGAGAGCTGAAAGCTCCCAACCACAAAGGGGAAAATAATGAATATCAGTAGGGCGATCGCGCAAATAGCCACCAGCCGCTTCGGAAAAGTTGACTGCTTGTAACCCATCACGACATTCGACATAACAAAGGCTCCTTATCGATGGCTTAGTTCAAATTATCTATCTGTTGTTAAAGAGAGAAACCTATGACCGTTTTTGAACCGTGAACAAGCCTTCAGGGCGGTAGCGAATCAGCACAATCACCGCAGCGAGCACCAGTACCCGGGCGGTGGGATCATTCAAAATAAAGGCAATAATGGCGTTCGATTCGCCGATCAAAAATGAGCCTGCCAGAATCCCAATCAGCTTATCCACACCGCCCGTCACGACCACCATCCAAGAGTCGACCAGATAGTCCTGGCCCATCGGTGGAGAGACCGTTTTGAGCGCCGAAATCACAGCGCCCGCAATCCCTGCCAGACCGCATCCGTAGGCAAACGTACCCATGTCTACCAGCTTGGTATTGACGCCTAAACACTGCGCCATGCTGCGGTTTTGAGTAACCGCGCGGATTTGACGGCCCCAGGACGTGCCGTAAAATAGATACATGGTGAGCGCCAACAGCGCTAGCGCAATGACAATGATGAAGAAACGATAGTAAGAAATTGAGATTAAGGAAGCGCCCGCCTCGCCTTTGAGAAGCGTAATGCTGCCTGATAAGTAAGGAGGCGCTTTCACATACTTGAGCTGGGCGGTAAAGATTAGCTTTATGACGCCTTGCAGAACGATACTCAGCCCCCAGGTGGCCAGCAGCGTCTCCAGCGGGCGCCCGTACAGTCTGCGAATAATCGTGAGTTCGACAAACGCCCCGACGATCGCTGTCCCTAAAAAGGCAAAGGGAATCGTCATCAGCAAATCCATTTGAAAAGTATCCTGCATCCAAAAGGTGATGTAGGCGCCCATCATAATGAACTCACCGTGAGCGAGGTTGATAATTCGCATCACCCCAAAGGTAATGGCCAGGCCCATTGCCGTCAGGAGCAAGATACCTACGATGCCAATGCCATTCAGAGCCTGGTTAGCCAAAGTTGTCCAGGCAAAGCCTTCAGTAGCAGCTTCCGTGACTTCTTCTTGAGCCAGTAAGTAAAGAGGTGATGACAATATCGAAGATAGCGTAAGATCCAGCATGGCGCTTCAGGTAGGGCGAACGAAAACTGAAAGGGCGTCCTGCTGGCGAGGGGGGCGATCGCCCGAGGGCTCGTCATCGCTGACAGGACATTAGACTCACTGGATACTTCGAGAACCAGATTCCTAGCTTTCCAGGAACTCAGGCTCTAAGTCCTTACCAGTCTCTTTGGTAGGATCGCTGCGGTCATCGGGAGTGACGTGTTCACAAACGCGCCCCTTATAGAGCGCCTGACTCCAAGCAATCGGCTTCACTGCCGCATCGGTTGCGAAGACAATCTCAGCTTGGCCATCTTCCTTCCACCGACCAATTCGTGAGTACAGGTAAGTGTGATAGTTGTCGGGATCTATCTTCACACGCCCTTGAGGAGCATTGAACTCCTGACCACGAGTGGCCTCCCGTAAGGTTCCTGTGCTGAGCTCCTCACCACCTTCTAAAACATCGCTCATGGCTTGAGCCATAAAGAATGTCTGCAAGTAGGCAGCCTCCATCACACCGTTGGTAACGCGGCTATCGCCGAACATTTCCTTGAACTGTTCAACAAACGCATTGTTCTCAGGCGTATCTACACTTTGGAAGTAATTAAAGCTAGTGTAGTGACCGGCTGAGTACTCAGGCCCCATTGCCTGAATTTCTTCTTCGGTGGTCGGGTAGGCCATGATTGGAATATCTTCGGCGCTGATCCCAGCGTCTTTGAACTGCCGGTAGAAGGCAGGAATACTGTCACCAACCAGATTGCTTAAGACAAAGTCTGGCTTAGCTGCCTTGATCTTGTTGATAATCGTGATAAATTCTGTCGTCCCTAACGCTGCATACTCGTCGCCGACAACTTCACCGCCTGCTGCCTCTAGCTCAGCCTTGGCAATCCGGTTACTCTCTTTCGGATAGATATAGTCAGAGCCGATAAAGAATCCTTTGGGGCCAAAGTTCTCGTAGGCGTAGGGAATAGAGTCTGTGATCTGCTGGTTAGGCGCTGCTCCGGTATAGAAAACGTTGGAGCTACATTCGTTGCCTTCGTAGTAAACCGGATAGTAGAGCAGCGAGTCCTTCTCTTCAAATACAGGCAGCACTGATTTACGGCTGGCTGAGGTATAGCAGCCCAGCACGCAGACGACCTGATCTTCGTCGATTAACCGCTTGGACATTTGGTTGTAGAGATCCCAGTTAGAGTCGGGATTCACAACGACTTTCTCAATCTTGCGACCCGCGATCCCCTCTCCTTTGCCTTCCCAGGGGCCGGTACCCGTGTTGATTTGCTCGATAGCCAGGAAGGTTGCGTCCTGTAGGGATTTTTCGACGATCGCAATCGTGCCAGTCGTGGAGTACATAACACCGACCTTGATCGGATTTTCACCCAGGTCTGCTGAGCTGCCACCAGAGGTGCCCCCTCCGGTGCAAGCCGCTAGGATGCTGGTGCCTGCTGCGAGAGAGCTGTACTGGAGAAACTTTCTTCGGCTGAGGCCGCTTGGAATAATCGGGGATTTTGACATAATGCTTTGCTGCTTAACCTTGCACAAAAACTGAGCCCTTAATCGCGTTAAAAGAGAACATCCTTAAACGAGAGAAAGTGATAACAATAAACCCTAGCATGCGACATCGGTCAACTCCTCGGACGTGGCCGAACAATTGACAGGCAATGTCGTTCATCCGATAGGCAATGTAGAACTATCGCTGACAAAAATGGCCAGCTTACCTGTCAGCGATGAAAGCCGAGAAAACCCTGCCCTTACAGAATTAAGGCATACGAACAGCAAGCTTCTGTCACGGTTGATACAAATTGACTTGCTCAGACGGCGATGGTGAGCTTCAAAGTTTTCGGCGATAAGCGTCCTTGGCTATGGAGAATCGCCTTCAATGCTCTCTAGGATCAGGCTTCCTCTTCGCCTTCTTTGGGATTGAGCCGATTCAATGGTTGGCATTTGACAGCTGCCAGCACCTTATCATTTTGGATTTTTGTATATAAATTAACATCTCTACTTAGTGGAAAGGTGATAGAACGCAACTGGGATAAGGCTAAAAATAGTTGAATTCTTAAAGTACGCCTAATGACCTCTCGTTCCTTGAGAGCCGATGTATTAGGAAATTTTAGACAGCTACTGAATCGAAATAGGCTGAGTCAAAACAAGAGAGTTTCAGGAGCGAATTATGGGCTTCCACGGTGATATTTCTTCGAGCAATGACGCTGTCGGCGTCGCAGTCGTCAATTACAAAATGCCTCGCCTGCATACCCACGATGAGGTGCTTGAGAACTGCCAAAACATCGCCGAGATGATCGATGGCATGAAGGTCGGTCTGCCAGGAATGGATCTGGTGATCTTTCCTGAGTATTCAACGCACGGCATTATGTATGACCGGGATGAGATGATGGAGACGGCCTCCAGCATTCCGGGCCCGGAAACCGATATTTTTGCTGAAGCCTGCATTCGCAACAAGGTCTGGGGCGTGTTTTCGCTGACGGGTGAGCGCCACGAAGCGCATCCTGAGAAAGTGCCTTACAACACGCTGATCTTAATGAACGATCAGGGTGAAATTGTTCAAAAATATCGCAAAATCATGCCCTGGACGCCGATTGAAGGCTGGTATCCGGGCAGCTGCACCTATGTGTCAGACGGGCCAAAGGGCCTGAAAATCAGTCTGATTATCTGTGACGATGGCAACTACCCCGAGATCTGGCGAGACTGCGTGATGAAGGGAGCGGAGCTGGTGATTCGCTGTCAGGGCTACATGTATCCGGCGAAAGAACAGCAGATTATGGTTTCTAAGGCCATGGCCTGGATGAACAATACCTATGTAGCTGTGGCGAACGCGGCAGGCTTTGACGGTGTGTATAGCTACTTTGGCCATTCTGCGGTTGTGGGCTTTGACGGGCGCACGCTGGGTGAGTGCGGCGAGGAAGAGAATGGGATTCAGTATGCGGCGCTCTCTAAGTTCTCGATTCGAGATTTTCGGAAGCATGCTCAGTCTCAGAACCATCTCTTCAAGCTGCTGCACCGGGGCTATACCGGCATGCTGAACTCGGGCGAAGGGGATGAAGGCGCGATGGAATGCCCTTATGAGTTCTACCGCGAATGGATACTCGATCCCCAGAAAGCCAAGGAGAAGGTAGAGGCACTGACCCGGGGCACGGTGGGAACTGAAGAATGTCCCATCGAGGGCATTCCAAATCAAAAGGCAACAGCGCCAGTGATGCCATCGGTGAAAAAAGCGGAGCCTGTGACGGTGACTCAGCCCGTTTCATAGGCGATCCAGTTCATCAGCAATAGAGTGTCCCTTTCTGGAGTGCAGTGAATGCTTGATTACGAGATTTTTGAGCTAGGCGAGGTGGCACTTCAGTCGGGGGCCACGCTGCGGGAGGCCAAGCTCGCTTATAAGACTTACGGCACTCTGAACGCTGACAAGAGCAACGTCATTGTTTATCCGACCTGGTATTCGGGTCAGCACTATGACAACGAGTGGCTGATCGGGGAGGGGATGGCGCTTGACCCTGAGAAGTACTTTATTGTCATCCCAAATATGTTTGGGAATGGCTTGTCTTCCTCCCCAAGCAACACGCCGCCGCCTTATGACCGGGCCAGGTTTCCGCATGTCACCTTCTATGACAATGTGGCCGCGCAGCACCGCCTGGTGACGGAGAAGTTTGGCATTGAGAAGATTGCACTGGTGACTGGCTGGTCGATGGGTGCGGGGCAAACCTATCAGTGGGGAGTGAGCTACCCGGAAATGGTTGAGCGTGTTTTTCCCTTTTGCGGGTCTGCTAAGACGAGTCTGCACAATATTGTTTTTTTGGAGGGGGTGAAGGTTGCAATTCAGACCGATGTCGCTTGGCAAGACGGATGGTATGACAAGCAGCCGGATAAAGGACTGAGAGCAGTTGGCCGCGTTTATGCTGGCTGGGGACTGTCTCAGGCTTTTTATCGTGAGAAGCTTTATCTGGAGATGGGATATTCTTCTTTAGAAGACTTTTTAGTCGCTTTTTGGGAGGGCTTTTTCCTGCGCAAGGATGCCAACAACCTTTTGGCCATGCTTTGGACGTGGCAAAACGGCGATATTGGTCAGACTCCCGGATTTGACGGTGACTTTGAGCGCGCCCTGTCGGCGATCAAGGCGAAGGCGGTAGTGATGCCTGGAAAGACTGACCTTTACTTTCCGCCAGAAGATAATGAGTACGAGGTGAAGCATATGTCTGATGCGGAGTTTCAGGTCATTCCTTCGATTTGGGGGCATTTTGCAGGCGGTGGCATCAATCAAACTGATACTGACTTTATCGATAAAAGCATCAAAGCGCTGCTGGCTCAGTAGCTGCATTGATTATCTCTTGAATGAATTTTTGAACAGACAACAGCGATGTATTTAACGCCTAAAGAGTCTGAACGGTTGACCTTGTTTACGGCTGCTGAAATTGCTCGGCGACGCAAGGACAGGGGGATTTTGCTGAATGTGCCGGAGGCGATCGCCTACATCAGCGACTACATTGTCGAAGGCGCCAGGGAAGACAAGAGCGTCGCGCAGCTCATGTCCGAGGGGGCCGGGCTGTTGAATACCGCGCAGGTGTTACCGGGCGTTGCTGAGCTGATTCCGCTCATCCAGGTAGAAGCTCACTTTAATGACGGGACAAAGCTGGTGAGTGTTCACAATCCGATCCGCCCACAGGAGCGTGAGTGATGACAGATGCAGATGGCAATCTGCTAGCGCCTGGGGCGGTGATCTGCGAGCCTGGTTCACTGGAGATCAATGCCGGTCGGGAGGCTAAGCAGATTACGGTGGCGAATGCAGGCGATCGCCCCATTCAGGTCGGCTCCCACTTTCACTTTTTTGAAGTAAACCGCGCCCTCCAGTTTGAGCGAGCTGAAGCCTACGGGTTTCGTCTGGATATTCCGGCGGGGACGGCGGTGCGGTTTGAGCCGGGAGACAGTAAGCCGGTGACTTTGGTGGCGTTGGCAGGTGATCGCGTCGGACTCGGACTCAATGACTTGGTCAATGGGTCACTGGATGATCCGCAGATAAAGGCCGAAGCCCTAGTGCGACTGTCAGCTCAGGGCTATGCCGCCACTACGGAGGAAACAGATGGAGATTAGCCGTGATCGCTACGCCGAACTTTTCGGCCCGACCACAGGCGACCGGGTGCGTCTGGCAGATACCTCTCTCATCATCGAAGTGGAGCGAGACGATACCGTCTACGGCGATGAATGTGTCTTTGGCGGCGGCAAGACCCTGCGCGACGGGTTGGGGATGGCTGCGGGCGTTACAGCGGCAGACGGGGCGCTGGATCTGGTGATCACCAACGTTCTGCTACTCGACCCGGTGCAGGGCATCGTGAAAACCGATATTGGCATTAAAGACGGCAAAATCGTGGGCATTGGGAAAGCCGGTAATCCTGGGATTATGGCGGGTGTGACGCCGAATTTGATTATCAGCGCCAACACAGACGTGCGAGCCGGGGAAGGCTTGATCGCGACTCCTGGCGGGTTAGATGGTCACGTTCACTTCGACAGCGCGGGCCTCTGCGCGGAGGCCCTTTCGAGTGGGCTGACTACCATGCTGGGCGGCGGATTGGGGCCAGTGACCGTCGGCATTTGCACGAGCGGCGCGCACAATATGGAACTGATGCTCAGAGCCTCGGAGGCGTTTCCGATTAACTTTGGCTTCTTAGGCAAAGGCAGTTCTAGCCTGCCCGAAAGCTTGGTCGAGCAGGTGGCCGGCGGAGCCATGGGGCTGAAGATTCACGAAGACTGGGGGGCAATGCCCTCGGTGATTGACACCTGCTTAAAAGTCGCCGACCAGTACGACTTTCAGGTAAAGATTCACACCGATACGCTGAACGAGTCGGGCTATGTCGAAGATACGCTGGCGGCGATTAAAGGCCGCACCATTCACACCTATCACACCGAAGGCGCAGGCGGCGGCCATGCTCCCGATATCATCAAAGTTGCGGCCTATCCTCACTGCCTGACATCTTCAACTAATCCAACTAACCCCTACACTGTCAACACCTTTGATGAGCACTTAGACATGGTGATGGTGTGCCATCATCTCAATCCGAGGGTGCCGGAAGATGTCGCCTTTGCCGAGTCTCGTATTCGCGCTGAAACCATTGCCGCTGAAGATATTCTGCACGACATGGGGGCGATTAGCATGCTGGGCTCCGACAGTCAGGGCATGGGCCGGATTGGGGAGGTGATCTGCCGGACATGGCAGCTCGCTTCCAAAATGAAGGATCAGCGCGGGACGTTGCCGGAAGACAGTGCACGCAATGACAACAACCGCGTCCTCCGCTACCTGGCCAAATATACGATTAACGTCGCTCGCACCTGTGGCATCGCCGATTACGTGGGCTCGATTGAACCAGGCAAAATGGCCGATATTGTGCTCTGGCAGCCCGGTTTCTTTGGGATTAAGCCGGAATTGGTGATCAAGCAGGGATTTATTGCCTGGTCGCCGATGGGAGAATCGAACGCTTCGCTGATGACCTGTGAGCCAATTTTGTATCGTCCTCAGTGGGGCAGTTTTGGCAGTGCGCCTGCGGCCACCTCAGCCTGTTTTGTCACTCAGCTCGCGTTGGAGCGAGGTCTGGCCGACCGGCTAGGACTGCAAAAAGAACTGCTGCCTGTGAAAAATACGCGCCAGCTCAGCAAGGCGGACATGCTGCATAACGATGTCTGCCCCGAGATTGAGGTTGATCCCGATACGTTCCAGGTCAGGGTTAATGGCGACCTGGCGACCTGTGAACCGGTAGACAAGGTGCCGCTAGGTCGTCTGTACATTTTTCGCTAGTGAACGAGATGACGGTATCTTGGGCCGATGCGCCTGTGCAGACCACTCCGCAGCTTTCGCTTCGAGTCGCCTGCGCTCAAGGAGAGAAGGCGGCCTCTTTTATCGCTGCGCAGTACGCGACCTATCCTTTTCGGCTGTCGGGTAATCTGCGCTTGGATCTAGGCGATCCCCAGCGGGTTTATGCCTATGTGATGAATGCTTCTCCTGGGATATTGGCGGGTGACAATTTGCGACTGGCGGTGGAGGTAGGCGATCGCGCCAGCCTATATCTCACCGATCAATCGGCGACCAAGGTGCACAGCCGACCTGCGAATGGCGCTACGGCCCGATTGACATACTCGATACAGGTGGGTGCTGGCGCCTATTTGGAGTACGTGCCGGAGCCAGTAATTCTCTTCGCAGCGGCAGCGCTGACCCAGCAAATGCAGATTACTTTACACCCTCAGGGTCGGCTTGTGCTCAGCGAGATTGTTGTGCCGGGACGCTTGGCAAAAGGCGAATTTTATCAGTTTGAACAGTTTCAAAGCCGTCTACAGGTACAAACGTCTGAGGGAAAGCGATGTTTTACCGATAATTTTCGCCTGTTCGGCCAGACTAATCGCTTTCAGCATCACCTTTTTGTAACAAAATGGCCAGTTATGGGGAATTTTGTCATAATTGCGCCAGGAGTAGCCTTAGATGACCTATCTCAGGCGCTTCAGAGCTGCCCGATATCTATCGATGAGCTACAGGTAGGAGATTCCCCTTTGCCGGGCTGTCACGGGCTGTTAGTCAGGGCGATCGCCACCCGTGTCAGCCTACTCAATGACTATCAGCGCCATCTAATAAACTGCGTCCGCCAGCTAAGCCGTCAGCCACCACTGCCAGCAGTTCCGAAATGACTAGCTAGGCAATAACACATAGATTGTTCTTTTGTTCTGTATCTTAGGATACGTGGAAGCGTGAGATTTTCGACTATCTTAGCTAGGTGAGGAAATATTTTGTAACAGTTTTGATGTTTTTGTTAAGCCGACGCACCTGTTCTCTCGCTTGAGAGATAATAGAAACTCATTTCGATAGCACCAGACACCTCTCCACAGCGTTATTCTATGCGGTGGTTTTTCTGTCTTTATTTTTGTCTGTAAATTCATTTTCAGACGACTTTTCTCACCTTTTTTAGCGGTGAGGAGATGTTTTAGCAGATGCCTCAAAGTGGCAATTGCCCCTTACTGCTCTCTCTTCGGATTCTTGCGATGCCTTTCGTCGACCCTATTGACCAGCGCCCTGCGATCACCGCCCCTCTTCAGCAAGGTCTGTACGATCCCAAGCACGAGCATGATGCCTGTGGTGTCGGCTTTGTCGCGCAAATGAAGGGCCAGGCTTCTCACGATATCGTTCAGCAGGGGTTGACCGTCCTGCTTAATCTCGACCACCGGGGGGCGGTTGGGGCCGAATCGAATACAGGCGATGGCGCGGGCATTTTGCTGCAAATTCCGCATCGGTTTATGGTCAAAGTAGCAGCGGCAGAAGGGATTGAGCTACCAGCGGCAGGGCAGTACGGCGTAGCGATGATTTACGCGAGCCCACAGGCGGAGGCGCGGGCGCAGGGACGCAAAGCCTTTGAAGAAGTCGTGGCTGAAGCAGGCTTAGCAGTGCTGGGTTGGCGAGACGTACCGACTGATAATACCTCTTTGGGGCCGTCGGCGCAGGCGAGTGAGCCCTTTATGCAGCAGGCTTTCATCGGGCGCGGTGCGGCGGTGGATGACGGTACTGACAAGCTGGCGTTAGAGCGCAAGCTGTATGTGGTGCGCAAGCGATCGCACAGTGCCATTCGCGGCGTAATTGGCAAGTACTGGTACGTGGCCAGCGTTTCCTGCCGGACGATTGTGTACAAGGGCATGCTGATGCCTGAGCAGGTGAAAAAATACTACCTGGATTTGCAGGATCCGGATCTGGAAAGTGCCTTAGCGCTCGTGCATTCGCGCTTTAGTACGAATACGTTTCCAAGCTGGGAGCGATCACATCCCTACCGCTACATCGCCCACAACGGCGAAATCAACACCCTGCGCGGCAATATCAACTGGATGACGGCGCGGCAGTCGATGTTTAGCTCTGCGCTATTTGGCGAAGATCTCGACCGGGCCAGACCGCTGATCAACATGGAGGGCAGCGACTCGACTATTTTTGACAATACGCTGGAATTGCTGGCTTTGAGCGGGCGATCGCTCCCCCATGCGCTAATGATGATGGTGCCCGAGCCCTGGTCAGGCCACCAGTCGATGGATCCTCAGAAAAAAGCCTTTTACGAATACCATTCCTGTCTGATCGAACCGTGGGACGGTCCCGCCTCAATCGCCTTTACCGATGGTACGCAGATGGGCGCGGTACTCGATAGAAACGGTCTGCGTCCGGGCCGCTACTACGTCACCAAAGATGATCGGGTGATCATGGCTTCTGAAGCAGGCGTACTGCCTGTACCGCCCGAAGATGTGGTGCAAAAAGGTCGCCTCGAACCGGGGAAAATGTTCTTAGTCGATACCCAGGCAGGGCGGATTATTCCCGACGAAGAGATCAAGCAACAGATTACGTCCGCTGAGCCTTATGGGGATTGGCTTGATCAGTACTTAGTGACCCTCGATCAGCTGCCGGCTGCTCCTGAATCAGCCGCCGCTCCAGCAGACGATGCGGTCATCCAGCGGCAGATGGCCTTTGGCTATACGTTTGAAGAGCTGAGAATGCTGCTCTCCCCCATGGGTCAAAATGGGGTAGAAGCGATTGGCGCAATGGGCACTGACACGCCTTTGTCCGTGCTTTCGAACCGGCCCAAGCTGCTCTACAACTACTTCCAGCAGCTCTTTGCGCAGGTGACCAATCCGCCAATTGACTCCATCCGCGAGGAGATTATCACCTCGGCGACAACCACAATTGGGTCTGAACGCAACCTGCTAGAGCCTGTGCCAGAGAGCTGCCATCTGCTCCAGCTCAAAACGCCGTTTATCACGGATGATGAGCTAGCCAAAATCAGGCACAATCCTAAGTTCAAGACGGCTGTGCTGCCTATTTTGTTCGACCCAGATGCGGGTGAAGCAGGACTCGCAGGGGCGATGGAGGCGCTGTGTTTGAAGGCAGATGAGGCGATCGCCGCTACCTGCGAAATCCTGATTCTCTCCGACCGGGAGATCGCTCAGAACCGCGCCCCAATTCCAGCTTTACTAGCGGTTGCCGGTCTTCACCACCACCTGATTCGCAACGGGTCGCGCACCCGCGTAGGCATTGTGCTCGAATCGGGCGAACCGCGTGAGGTGCACCACTTTGCCGTACTGCTGGGCTACGGCTGTGGGGCAATTAACCCCTATATGGCCTTTGAGACGTTCCAGCGCATGATTGATGAAAATCTGCTGCGCGGCATCGAGTATAAAGCGGCCTGTAAGAACTACATCAAAGCGGCGACTAAGGGCGTGATCAAAGTCGCTGCAAAGATCGGCATCTCGACGCTGCAAAGCTACCGGGGTGCCCAAATTTTCGAGGCGATCGGGCTCAATCAATCGGTGATTGAGAAGTACTTTACCTGGACGGCTTCGCGCATTCAGGGCGTCGGTTTAGAAGTTCTCGCCGAAGAAGCGATTATGCGTCATCGCCATGCCTTCCCAGATCGGCCAACTGGGAACGGTCACAACGCGGCTACGCTAGACGTGGGCGGCGAGTATCAGTGGCGCAAAGATGGGGAAGCTCACCTGCTCAGCCCGCAGAGCATTCACCTGCTGCAACAGGCCACGCGAGAAGGAGACTACGCGCTGTTCAAGAAATACGCTGCCCTGGTAAACGAACAGGGTAAAAACTTCTTCCGACTGCGCGATCTGTTGGACTTTCAGCCGCAGCAGTCAGTACCGATTGAAGAGGTGGAATCAGTTGAAGCGATCATGAGCCGCTTTAAGACGGGGGCCATGAGCTACGGATCAATTTCGCAGGAGGCGCATGAGACGTTGGCGATCGCCATGAACCGCATCGGCGGGCGCTCCAACACGGGCGAAGGCGGCGAAGATCCGGCCCGCTACACCTGGACGAATGAACAAGGCGACTCCAAAAACAGCGCGATTAAACAGGTCGCCTCCGGTCGCTTTGGGGTGAACAGCCTATATCTTTCCAAGGCAAAAGAGCTGCAAATCAAGATGGCGCAGGGCGCGAAGCCGGGAGAGGGCGGTCAACTGCCCGGTAAAAAGGTGTATCCGTGGATTGCCAAAGTGCGTAACTCCACGCCGGGTGTTGGCTTGATCTCGCCGCCGCCGCACCACGACATCTATTCAATCGAAGATCTCGCTGAGCTGATTCACGATCTGAAAAACGCCAATCGGGAGGCCCGCGTTAGCGTCAAGCTGGTCTCGGAAGTAGGCGTCGGTACAATCGCCGCTGGCGTGGCCAAAGCCCATGCAGACGTTGTGTTGATCTCCGGATTCGACGGCGGCACCGGTGCTTCGCCGCAGACTTCGATTAAGCATGCTGGCCTACCCTGGGAGCTGGGCCTCGCAGAGACCCATCAAACGCTGGTGCTGAACAACTTGCGCAGCCGGATTGTGATTGAAACAGATGGGCAGATGAAGACTGGGAGAGATGTGGCGATCGCTGCTCTCCTCGGCGCAGAAGAATTCGGCTTCTCCACCGCCCCTCTAATCTCCTTGGGCTGCATCATGATGCGCGTGTGCCATCTCAACACCTGCCCGGTGGGCGTCGCCACTCAAAACCCCGAACTGCGCAAACAGTTCAAAGGCGACCCGGCCCACGCCGTGAACTTCATGAAATTCATCGCCCAGGAAACCCGCGAGATTATGGCCGAACTCGGCTTCCGCTCGCTGAATGAAATGGTGGGCCGCACCGATATCCTGGCTGCCAAAACTGCTGTGGATCACTGGAAGGCCAAAGGCATCGACCTCTCAGCCCTGCTCCATCAGCCCGACGTTGGCCCCGAAGTCGGTCGCTACTGCACCCAGGCCCAGGATCACGGATTAGAGAAATCTCTGGACATGACTCAGCTGCTGGAGATCTGTCAGTCCGCCATCCAAAAAGGAGAACCCGTCAAAGCGACCTTACCGATCCGCAACATTCACCGAGTCGTCGGGACGATTGTCGGCAACGAAATCACCAAAAATCACGAACAGGGACTGCCCGAAGACACCGTGCATCTGCACTTTCAGGGCACCGCTGGCCAGAGCTTTGGTGCCTTTGTACCCAAGGGGATGACCCTGGAGCTAGAAGGGGATGCCAATGACTACCTCGGCAAAGGGCTCAGCGGCGGCAAGATTGTTCTTTATCCGTCTAAAGCGTCTACCCTGGTTGCCGCAGAAAACATCATCGCGGGCAACGTGGCTCTGTATGGAGCGACGGGCGGCGAAGCCTATATCAGCGGTATCGCGGGCGAGCGTTTCTGCGTGCGCAACTCGGGTGCGACAGCCGTTGTCGAAGGCGTCGGCGACCACGGCTGCGAATATATGACGGGCGGTAAAGCCATCATCTTAGGTCTCACCGGACGCAACTTCGCGGCAGGCATGAGCGGCGGCGTCGCCTATGTCCTAGACGAAGCCGGAGACTTTGCCACGCGCTGCAATACCGAAATGGTCGACTTAGAGCGCATTGAAACCACCGGCGAAAGTCAGGAGCTACGAGACATTGTTCAGCGCCATGCTGAGTGGACGGGCAGCGATCACGCCAAATCTCTCCTATCCGACTGGGAAACCACCCTTCCCAAGTTCGTCAAAGTCATGCCCCGCGACTACAAGCGCGTTTTGCAGCACATCCAAAAAGCGCTAGCCGACGGCCTCAGCAACGACGAAGCCATGTCTGCCGCCTTTGAAGAAAACGCCCGCGACCTCGCCCGCATTAGCGGTAGTTAATTGTTTAGGAGACGAATACAGTGGACAGTAGGCAGTAAACAGTAGACTCCTCCTGCACTACTGGCTCCTGACTCCTGCACTACTGGCTCCTGTCTCCCCCCACCCTCTTCACCACAAAACCACCATGGGAAACCCAACCGGCTTCATCGACCACCTCCGCGAAGCACCCGCCGAAACCTCGCCCAAAGATCGCATCCGCAACTGGAACGAATTTCACCTGCCGATGCCCGAAGAGAACCTGCAAACCCAGGGCTCTCGCTGCATGGACTGCGGTACACCCTTCTGCCACACTGGCTCTCTGCTCAGCGGCATGGCCACCGGCTGCCCCATCAACAACCTCATTCCTGAGTGGAACGACCTGGTATACAGAGGGCTGTGGCGAGAAGCCCTAGACCGCCTACACAAAACCAACAACTTCCCCGAATTTACCGGCAGAGTGTGCCCAGCTCCTTGTGAAGGCTCTTGCGTCCTCGGCATCACCAGCCCACCGGTAACAATCAAGAACATCGAGTACTCGATTATCGAAAAAGGCTGGCAGGAGGGCTGGATTGCGCCTCAGCCGCCCGCTCAGCGCACCGGCAAAAAGGTGGCCGTCGTCGGTTCTGGGCCAGCCGGCTTAGCTGCAGCCGACCAGCTTAACAAGGCAGGCCATTGGGTAACGGTGTACGAGCGAGCAGACCGTCCTGGCGGCTTGCTTACCTATGGCATCCCAAATATGAAGCTCGATAAAAACGATATTGTGCGCAGGCGGCTCGATGTCTTGGAAGCTGAAGGCATCACCTTTGTGTGTAATACCGAAGTGGGTAAGGATTTGCCTGCTGACAAGTTGTTGAATGACTTTGACTCCGTAATTTTGTGCACAGGCGCTACTCGCCCTCGGGACTTGCCAATTGAAGGAAGAGACCTCAAAGGCATTCACTTTGCTATGGAATTTTTGACGGCGAATACTCAGGCTGTGCTGGATAAACAGCCGGGTGAGAACTATATTTCAGCAGCAGGTAAAGATGTTGTAATCATTGGCGGCGGTGACACCGGCACAGACTGTGTGGGAACTTCAGTACGTCATGGCTGCAAAAGCATCAATCAGCTAGAGATTATGCCGAAGCCGCCCGAGCTGCGATCGCCTAGCAACCCCTGGCCCGAGTGGCCCAAAATCTACCGACTAGACTACGGACAGGAAGAAGCCAAAGCGCTCTTCGGCGAAGATCCTCGCGGCTATGTGACCACAGCCACAAAGTTTGAAAGCGATGGCGACGGCAATGTGGCCGCAGTCCACACGGTAGAAGTGCAGTGGGAGCGCGATGAAAATGGGCGCTTTACCCCGATTCACGTACCGGGCAGCGAAAAGCGCATTCCGGCGCAGCTTGTGCTGTTGGCCATGGGCTTTTTGGGGCCAGAGCAGCCCTTGATAGATGCGTTAGGGCTGGAGCAGACTGAGCGCAGTAACGTCAAAGCCGAACATGAGGAGTATGTGACGAGCTTGCCCGGTGTGTTTGCAGCGGGTGACTGCCGGCGCGGGCAGAGTTTGATTGTCTGGGCGATCAATGAAGGGCGTGGGGTGGCAAGGGAGTGCGATCGCTACCTCATGGGCACCACCGAACTCCCTTAATCCGCTCGTAAAAGGAATGGGTAAAGATGGGCATTTCACTCGATCTCTACGACTTCTTTGCCCACCTGATTCCGGGCAGTGTTTTTGTAATGGCATTTTTGTATGAGTTTCAGGAAGCCTGGCTGCGATCGCCCGCCTTTACCAAACTCGCCCTTGTCCCGCTAGTCGGCTTAGGACTGCTCTCCTACATCGTCGGCTACGTAACTGATCCGCTGGCCAATCGCTGGTACCGATTATTTCGGCCTAGAAGCGATCGCTTCAGCATGTCAAAAAGCGCCATTCAGTCACTGGATCAAAAATATCCCTGGATGCAAATGACGCCACCGGCAAGTCACTGGTACCTGCTGCTAGCCTACATCAAACATCACAACCTACCCATGGCCCAGGAGATTGAGCGATTCAACGTGACGCATATTATGCTGCGCGGCGTCAGCTTAGGGCTGCTGGTATTTTCAGTTGTTTTCTGTGTCAAAGCCATCACCAACCCTGGCGTTCTACCCTATTTGGCGCTGAGCTTACTCAGCATCGCCGCCTCTTACCTGCTCATAAAAGAAGCCATCAAATTTCGGGTTTGGTTTTACAAGTCCATTTATCAGTCGGTACTGGCCCTAAAACTCACACCAGAGCAGTTGCCTGTAGACTACCGCTTTGACTCTGGTAAAAAGAAGTAGCAGTCTGATAAGATCGCCTGTACTACTTCAAGGCTCGACGGATGCGAAGAGACTCGATTTTCTATCAGCTATTTAGACGATCTCCAGCGCTCTTGTTCAACCTCGTGCCTGATCCGCCTGTGAATGCCGCCAGCTATCGGTTCGATTCGGTAGCAGTCAAAGAACCCAGGTTCGAGATCGACGGCGTATTTCTGCCACCAGAAGGAGAGACGGGAGCTGTTTTCTTTGTGGAAGTACAGTTTCAAAAGGATGAACGGCTCTACGAACGCATCTGGGCCGAATCAGCACTCTACTTCTATCGCAACCGGGAGCGCTTTACGGACTGGAAGGTCGTTGTTATCTATCCCGCTAGGGCGACAGAGCAGCGCGACTCGTTTCCCCATCGCAGTCTTCTAAATGGCGATCAAGTCTATCGGATATACCTTGACAATTTAGGAGATATTCGTCAATTGCCAATTTGGGTAGGGCTGATGGTTCTGACTACGGTAGATGAAGACAGCGCTCCCACCGAAGCCAGGCAATTGTTAAGCCGGTCGCAGCAAGAGATGCCGCCCGCTGAAAGCCGTGTCATTATGGATATGGTTGTGACCATTATTTCGTATCGTTTTGGCCAAATCACTCGCCGGGAGGTGGAAAGGATGCTAGGCATCACGTTTGAAGAAACCAGAGTCTATCAGGAAATCAGGCAGGAAGCCATCCAGGATGGTCGAGAAGCTGGATTGCAGGAGGGACGTCAGGAGGGACGTCAAGAGGGACGTCGAGAGGGACGTCAAGAGGGACGTCAAGAGGGACGTCAAGAGGAAGCAACTGCTCTCGTCTCCCGCCTTCTCAGAAAGCGCTTCGGTGACCTTCCGGAGGATATTAGCACCTCTGTTTCAGTGCTACCATTGCCTGCATTGGAAGAACTGAGTGAGGCACTTTTAGATTTTTCGAATGTAACTGAATTGCAAGGCTGGTTAGCGAGCCGTCCTAGTTAGATGATTGAGTCGTCGCTACTCTATGTTGGCCGACTAGCTTTTAATGGGCAACGGCGTTGTTGCAACAATATTAGAAAGATAGCCCACCCCTATCTCACCCTCCGGCTGAGGGCGATGCCTCGGTTTAGCAGAC
>JBARVU010000234.1:0-4216 GCA_049646425.1 Phormidesmis sp.
AGGGCCAGCTCGGCAAGGGTCAAAGAAGTACGTCGGCAAAAACACGCCCTCAAAACCAGATCACATAATTAGCCGTGGCCCACCAGCTAATTGACCATTAAAATTTCGGTAGCTACTATCCTAACAACTGAAGATGCTAACGACTTATTAGGACGCTCTAAGAATCCTCTGGCCTAGGCCACCTTTGCTTTGATAAAGTCAACCGCTGACTGCACGGTGCTGATACTCTCAGCCGATTCGTCCGGAATTTCGATGTCAAACTCTTCTTCTAGCGCCATCACTAGCTCAACGGTATCCAGCGAATCTGCGCCCAGGTCGTTGGCGAAGTTGGCCTCTGGCTTGACCTCGGCTTCATCTACACCCAGCTGCTCAGAAACAATCTTCTGAACCTTTCCCAAAATCTCATCACTCATTACTGTACTCACCTTAAAACAGTGGCAAAACGCGCAAAAAAAATCACCCAAACTGACACGCTGCTGAGCAGATGCCAAGCTTATTCTCTTCAGTTTAGGTTTTCTCATCTTATAGGAAAGCGTGCCCTCCTTATAGAAGTAGCCTGCGCTACCTCCATAAAAATAGAGTAGAACTCCCAGAGAATATTACGTTCCATAAATTTTCAGCCCCTTCTCTGCCGGATCTCTCGTGCCCTCAGGATAAACTGCTATTGGGTTGGAGAACCCTTGCTCGCTCGTTGGCAGCTAGGGCAGCCTTTAGGCCGGTCTCTGGCGATTGGCAACATTGCAATAATAATTCTGGAGTCTGTACTTCATGTCTCATTCAGTAAAGATCTACGATACCTGCATCGGTTGCACCCAGTGTGTCCGCGCCTGTCCTACAGACGTTTTGGAAATGGTGCCTTGGGATGGCTGTCGGGCTGGCCAAATTGCTTCTTCCCCTCGGACAGAAGACTGCGTTGGCTGCAAGCGCTGTGAGACCGCCTGCCCCACTGACTTCCTTAGCATTCGTGTTTACCTGGGCGCTGAGACCACTCGCAGTATGGGCCTCGCCTACTAAACCGGATCTGAAAGCATAGTGATCGCCACCGGGCTCTTCGCCCCTCGGTGTTCGCCACGCTAATTAAGACCAAAAAAAATCCCCTGCCAACCCTGTACTTCTACAGATCGGCAGGGGATTTTTCATGACTGCCCCTTTCGTCACCCAGCCAACGCCCGCTCCCCTCACTCTCTACAAAGCCGCCGCCACCTTCTTAACCGCAAACACACTGCCCACTAGCCCAATACTCACCCCCAATCCCATCAGCGCCAGGGGCAGCAAAACGCCCTGCTGTGGAGTAAGCCGTAAGCCATCAATTAAAAACTCAATAAAGGCAGGCTGCTGGCTAGCTGATAGAGACTTGAGCATGCTTTGCACGCTGAGCAGGAGTGCCCAAGCGCTACCAGCACCGACCACTCCTAACGCCGCTCCCTGAAGTAAAAAGGGTAGATAGATCCAGCTACGGGTGGCGCCCACTAGCTGCATCACTTCGATTTCGTGGCGACGGGCGATCGCAATCAGTCGAATCGTCGTCGTGACCACTGCGATCGCCGTCAAACTCAGCAAGCTCACCACCATCAGGCTCACCCAACGCAGCCCCTGGTTGAGATCGCGCAATTGCTGGATCACTTCACTGACATAGAGCACATCGTTGACACCTGCCATGCTTTTGAGCGTGTTAGCGAGCTGAGGCACCGCCTCCGCCTCCCGCGCTTTGACCTTGAGCTCATCGACCAGCGGATTGCCGTTGAGCTGAGAAGATGCATTAGAAACATCCGACAGACCCAAATCCTGAGTGAGCTGTGTCCAAGCCTGCTCTTTGCTCACGGACTCTACCGCGACCACGCCAGGCAGCTTTTGTACCTGGGCTACGAGGCTGTTCGCATCGACCCCGCTTTCCAAATAGGTTGAGATTACGAGCTGAGATCCAAATTGATTCAGCAGCCCTTCCACCTGCCAGCTCGCCTGTAAGCTGACGCCAAATAAAAAGAGGAGGACTGTCATCGTACTGATCGCGGCCCAGTTCATCCAGCCGCCTCGCCGCAAGCCCCGCATCGTCTCATGCAGGAGATAGTCAGTCTTTGTTAGCGATTTCAGCACGGTGACGCTCTACTTACTCTACTTATATACAGACAAACGGAATAGACAAATATCAAAAGGCAGCCGCTCAAGCCAGCCTAAATCGATCACCGGCTTAGCTTTCCCCTATCAAGGAGACTTGATACCAAAATATCTGGCAATTCTTCGTAGCCCGAGCTGCTAAGCGGACAGCATTATTTCGCCAGTTCTGTATCTCGAAGCGAGTGTGAGTTGTTACAATAAAAACGTCATCGCGAATACCGATTGTGCGAATCCGCCGATCAAGCGCTTTAACCCCATTCAAATCACTATGCCCGCCGTTATCGAAGTCGAAAAGAAAAAACTCAAGACCCCTCCCTTGGCGATTTCTCACCTGGGCGATCGCGTCCTGCGTCAGCCAGCAAAGCGGGTCTCTAAGGTAGACAATGAACTGCGTGAGCTAGTGCGGCAGATGCTGCAAACCATGTATAGCGAGGACGGCATTGGCCTTGCTGCGCCCCAAGTTGCCGTCAATAAGCAGCTACTGGTCGTCGATAGCGATCCTGAAAATGCTGCCGCCCCCCCGCTGGTGCTGGTCAATCCTAAAATTACGCGCTACAGCGACGAGCTGGCCAAAGGTCAAGAGGGCTGTCTGAGCATTCCAGGCGTTTATCTAGACGTGGTGCGCCCAGCGGCGATTGAAGTGAGCTTTAAAGATGAAACCGGTCGACCTCGCAAGCTAAAAGTCAATGATTTGGTGGCCCGCGTGATCCAGCACGAGATGGATCACCTCAACGGGGTGATGTTTGTAGACCGGGTGGAGAATGCGATCGCCCTCAACCAAGAACTTCAAAAGCACGGTTTCTCGGTCAAAGATGTGAATCGGGTGAGCTGAAGCGCCCGCTCTGTCCTTAATCTCTAGGCTGGTTAACCAGTACAGCTCAAATTCAACTCTGGAGAAAAGTCTGTGACTCCCAAAAGTGGTGCCTATTTAGGTGTAGCCTGCCTGACGGCGATCGCCGCCGTTGGCTCGATGTTTGAGCTGTCCTCAGGCGATCCTGACTGGGGCACGGCTCCGACTGCGATCATTCTGGCTTTGAGCATTCCGGCTGGTATCTTGGCCTTCATTGCCGCTGTCAAAGATGCCAGGGCGAACATGCAGTGACTGTGCTGCTAAAGCGAACTCGCATAGTCAAAAGCCTCGATTTGCTTAGGTGAAATCGAGGCTTTCTCTTTATATCGAGCGAGATATATCAGACGAGACGCCTTACCTTACTCGTAAAGCCAAGGCTTCATTGTCGGCTCCCAACTGCACAGCTCGCCTTCCTCGAACCACAGCTCAATCTCGCTCTGCGCGGTCTCGGGCGCATCCGAGCCGTGAATGAGGTTGCGGCCAATCGTCATGCCGTAGTCGCCCCGAATCGTTCCCGGCTCAGCTTCCAAAGGGTTTGTAGCGCCAATCAGCTTGCGGGCAGAAGCGATCACCCCATCGCCTTCCCAGACCATCGCGACTACGGGCGCAGAAATAATGTAGTCGACTAGCCCTTTGAAAAAAGGACGCTCCTTGTGAACGGCATAGTGCGCTTCGGCCAGCTCTCGCGAAACGGACATTTGCTTGAGCCCAACCAGCGTGAACCCCTTCGCCTCAAACTTACTGACAATACTGCCAATCAAGCTGCGCTGTACGCCGTCAGGCTTGATCATAATAAAACTCTTTTCCAAGGCTAAGTGCTCCTAAAATGCGTCTTTCACGTGAACCTTTCCTATGCTCAAGAACTAAGGTCGCTTTGTAAAGCCCTTTTAGTCAGCAGCTTCGTTTTATCCCCGCACCGCAGGCACATCGATTGTTACGATGTCGGTGGCCTCGCCCTCTCTGCTGCCCGTCGTCGATTCTGCCGTATCTTTCTGTAGATTAGGGGCCAGAGCCTGAGCTGACGATTCAGAAGCAGTGCGGCCAAGGTCGCACTTGGAAAGCTGACGCAATGTTCTAATTTGCTTGGCATTTGCCCAGGCCGTTTGTGCTTTTTCAGCCCGAGCCCGCTCGGCTCTGGCCTGATGGGCATAGGCCCAAGTCGCTTCCGGTGAAGCCGCCTGAGCCTGTGAGGTACCTCCGCCACGAACAGCCGCCAGGTTGAAGACGTAAATAATATCGCCCTGGGCAGTG
>JBARVU010000235.1:0-9974 GCA_049646425.1 Phormidesmis sp.
GAGTACAAAGAGTCTGTGCTGCCTAAAGCGGTGAAGAAGCGCTTAGTAGTGGAAGCCATGAGCAGCTTTGGCTGGGCTAAGTACTCCGGCGACGAAGGCGACATGCTCAGCGTAGATACCTTCGGCGCATCGGCTCCGGGCGGCGTGGTCATGGAGAAGTTTGGCTATACCATTGACAACGTAGTCTCTCGGGCGAATGCGTTACTGAGCTAATCGACGATACTTCCCTGAAGGAATATCACGATAAAGCCCTTGCTGATTCTATTTCAGCAAGGGCTTTCGCTATTGAATTGCCTGTAATTCGGTGCTCTCTATTCTTGATTTGTGGCAATGTAATTTGAGAGTAATCTAAGGGGTATTACAGTTGCGATCGCCCCAAGCGAACTCAATCCAAAATAAAGCTCAATTCCTAGATCATCTATAGCCCTATCTGATATTGCTCCTATCTGCGCTCTACTTGGTCCTAAACTCTGTATAGCAATAATAAAAAGGATGGCGAGTGCCCCGCCTACAACTACTAACAGGCCGAAGTACTTAAGTGGGAGTTCTGCTTCGTTTATGCCTAGCTTTTTTGCAACGTAGGCGGTTCCAATCTCTGTCGAGCATCCATATGCCCCGATGACGAGACCGGATATCAGCGTAAAAAGTACCGTTTCTCTGGAGAGTGTGGGTGTTACCATCGCAAGATTTATCAGTGCATCCATAAAATCTCTCTGTACAGTGCCTGTCACGATGATAGCCCTGTCAACAAGATAAAATAATACACAGAGACGCACCTACGAGTGGAACAGTGATTATGCAGCCCTTGCTAACCGTCGATATTGAGCAGATTGGTATTGCAGAGCGGATACAGCTTGCTGAAGATCTCTGGGACAGCATTCTCGCCGATCCTGAAAGCCTTTCTGTCACTGGCGAGCAAAAGCAGGTGTTGGATAAAAGGTTAGGAAAGCATTACCAGGAACCAGATACAGGATCAACCTGGCAGTCGGTTAAGAACCAATTTGACAACCTGTGACGAACTACTCGCTCATTATCAAACCGGATGCAGAGCTTGATATTCAGGATGCATACCGATACTACGAAGAGCGAAAGATAGGACTGGGCTCTGAGTTTGTCCGTGCTGTGGATGCTGGCATTTCTAGAATAGGGCGCAATCCCACTGCTTATCCGGTAGTCCATAATCAGATTCGCAGAGCCTTGATACGCAAATACCCCTATGGCATCTTCTACATCATTGAAGACAGCGCAATATTTGTCATCGCTTGCTTTCATGCCAAGCGTAATCCGAGAGATTGGGATGCTCGAAGTTAGCAACTGTGGAATCCTGAGAAGGCATTTACGAAAACTGCAGCGTTCACCTGCATTCTCTTGGAGGCTGTTTCAGATTTGGTAACTGAGGCAGTGCGGGTTGAGATAAGAGATAGCCTGTGAATAATCACCCAGCACTATTTTTGAGAAAGGTCTGTTCAGCAATCGGAATTTAGAGCCTCTTTTTATGAGAAAGAAAAGCTTCGTTTGCATAATCATCGGTGCTATCTCAGTCGTATGCACGAGCTGTGGGCGGGTAGAGAAACCAGTCCAAGAAGTGGCTGACCGTGAGACGGTCATTGAATTGCAGGACGAGAATACCCGCTATTTCGAGGAGGATCTTTACGTCACTAGCTCGGGAGAAAAACTTCCTATCAATGCTATTCGAGCAGAGCTGCTGTGTGCTGTCTCCCCTGGTAACTTCCGAAAAGTTGCTGAGAGAGCGGATGCGATCGCCATTGGCAAACCTCTAGAATCTCTAGAAGAGAGCGAGATCAAAGTGCATGACGATATTACAAGATACGAATTTTCTGTCTCTGACTTCGCGGTAGAGACGGTGCTAAAAGGCAGCTTTCAAGACGGCGACGTTATTCGGTTGGGTCAAGATGTGGCTATTCTTGACGATGAGAGTTATCGGCTGCCAGTTGGTCATGAGGATTGGCATGAGCGATCGCTCGTACTCAGCACACCCAACAACTACCGCCCGGTTAAGCCAGGATCAAAGTACATTCTCTTTCTGCACAAAAGGACGGATGTAGACGCCGACGTTTACTTCCCGATCTACTACGCTTTGGGCAGGTTCAATGTCGATGGAACAGACGAAATCAACTATGAGCCGTACATTGAGATGCCCGTGTATCTAAAAATTCAAGACTATGCGATCGCGCTGTATCAGGCAACCGTCCGTGACCCAAAGCGCAATTCTTTAGATCAGCTCGTCAGGCAGTCCGACTCAGACTTTTCAGTCGCATCACCAGCCGAATCATAGGTGCCTTGAAGGCTGGTGCCATTCTTCCACAGCTCGTACTCACTGATATCAATATCTTCGTTCCAAACCAGGGCATAGCCACCTGGCTCGATTTTGAAGCTTTTAAAGAACGTAGGGTTCTGTAAGGGTGCGAACATCGAGATTAGCAATAGATGACGAAAGGAGTACTGCTTGAGCGACTTATCAGAGAACTCGATTATCAACGTGTAGTCGTCGGTCACTTTTGCTCTAAGAATTCGAGGATATTTCATACAGCTTTCAACTCCTCATTTATGTCAACGGCGGTAGCTTACGGAACTCCTGATCGCTCCACATCTGTAAAAGGTCTTGCTGATACAGGCTGGCCCAATCGATTACCAGCTTCTGAGCACGTTTTGGCAGATCGCCTTCAATGATATCAAGCGATTCGATACTGATGAGCGCGTTGTACTCACCATAAACTGCATGAAAATGCGGCGGTGGGTGATCGCCGAAGAATATTTTGATGACAATTCCATAAAACCTGGCAACCTCTGGCATAGCCTCACTTTCATCGTAAGTTTGCGTATGTATACACAGGCTACCTCAAACCTAAAGGCAAAAGCTGAGCCGTGATTGCGCTTCCACCAAACAGGCGCAGCCACAGGATAAACTAATAGCTGGCTTTTGCGACCTCAGCGTCGAGGGTTCTTAGATATGTCAATTTACGACTGCATCATTGTAGGGGCAGGGCCAGCGGGGGCGAGCGCGGCCTACCATTTGAGCAAAAAGGGCCACAGCGTGCTGCTGCTAGAAAAAGCTTCGCTGCCCAGATACAAGCCCTGCGGCGGCGGCGTTTCTCCTCAGATTGCTGACTGGTTTGACTTTGACTTTGAGCCGGTGATTTCGCAAAAGGTGACCCGCGCCCGCTATACCTGGAAGCTAGAAGACGCGGTAGAGACTGACCTGAGCCTGCCGATTTGGATGGTGCGTCGCAATGAGTTTGACCACTATATTGTGCAGCAGGCCCAGCGCAGAGGTGCGGTGCTACAAGACGATACCAAGGCAACTGGAATTGCTTTTGAAGAGAACTGTTGGAAAGTAACCACCAGTCGCAATGAGACGCTCACCGGCAAATATTTAATCGCTGCCGACGGCGCACGGGGGCCAATGGCCAAATGGCTCGGCTTTGCCAAGCGTAAGACTAGCGTCGCTGGTGCGATTGAGATTGAGCCCAGGGTGACGGTAGAAAACAGCCACGTGGTACATTTTGAATTTGGCCTGCTGAAGAATGGCTACGTGTGGAACTTCCCCAAGGCCGACGGCTACTCGATTGGCAGCGGCGCTTTTTGTACGAACCAGCGGAAGGGTGGCGATCTGGTGCAGCCGATGGTGGACTATGCGGCTTCGTTTGGGGTGGATGGTGATCGCACCCAAAAACACGGCCACCCCGTCTGCCTATGGGACGGCGACCAAACCCTGCACACCCAAAACGCAGTGCTGGCTGGAGAAGCCGCCTGCGTGGTCGACCCCTTCACCGCCGAAGGCATTCGCCCCTCTATTTTCACCGGCATCAAAGCGGCTGAGGCCATTGACCTGGCGCTGGCAGGAGACTCAGAGGCCCTGGCAAACTATAGCCGCATCATCGCCACCGAACTCGGCAGTGAAATGCGGCTGGCCTCGCGGTTGGCAAAGGCATTTTACACCGCCCCTAAACTGGGCTATCGCACAATTATTAAGCAACCTTCGGCGACGCGGGCGATGGTGAAGATATTCACAGGCGAGCTGAAGTACGCCGATATGGTGCAAAAGGCGTTGCGACGGCTGAGTGGGGGACTGCTAGCACGGTAATTTGTCTTCTTTTGAAGTCAGGCTGCTAGCGTCGACGATTTCATCCCAGCAGGGCCACCATAGGTACCGGCTAATAGCTCATCAATCTCGAATACTTGTTTGAGCTTTTCCCAGTAAATTGAGCTGCCACCGCCCCACACTTGCACATCGCCAAGATCTTCGTCCGATGGCCTGGTCAGCGTTTCAAAGCCGCTCCCTGTCCAAGTCTCCGTTTCAAGCCGGTCTATAGGCCACAGATGCTTAGAGCCGTCGTCCAGAGTGACCTTCAGCTCTCGACTCTCGCTGAGGTATTCAGCGGCGATCGCCCCTCTCGTTCTTCGGCTACTCAAGTTTATCTCCCTTTCCACAGCCTTCAACTTTTGTCTAAATTAACGTAAGTTCGGGATTAAAAACCCTCTAACTACCCGACCTGAAGTGAATCCCCTCCCGTTGGCGGGGTGCCCGCAGGGCGGGGTGGGTCGGCAACTTGTGCTGCACGCCGAAACCCACCCCTGCGCCCCTCCCAAGAGGGGATTTATCTCGGGAGGGGAGACCAAGGTTGCTGTCTGATAGGCATCTTAGATAGCTGCTTATCTCGAACTCACGTCAAATCAGCTTCCGCAGCAAACTCACGGCTTCTCCTTGCGCTGGCGTGATTATCAATGGCTCCTTAACCGTCATTATCGGGCTCCATAGCACAGTCTCCGCATAGTGCAGCGAATGCAGCAAATGAATCGTCTGCCGAATCGCTCCGTCCCGGCCTAACAAAATATGCCGAATCGCTTCACCGGGCACGCCCTCATTGGCCGTTAGCTGCGGCAGCGGGGACAGGTCGAGGTCGGGCCGCTCAAAGGATGGCTCAGCAAGGAAGATAGAAGGTTTCATGGTTTTCTCCAAAGCGGTTATGAGAGGAAACCACGAAAAATAAAGCCGCTCCAACACACTAAAAGTCGGGGCGGCTATGGCATCATGACCACAACCTCCTCGCTGGTTGTGTCAGCGTCGGGGCTAGCGTACGGTCTTGGCTGCAATCCAATTCCGTGCGCGACTCAATTTTTCGAGGCGGTTTAGCGGCTACCCCACACCCTTACGTGTTTTTACTGAGGCAACAGCATTAAGCAAGCGTAGCAGCCACCTTTTTGCAGTGTCAATTAGGCCGTTGGCAAATCACACAAAATCATCACATAGAGTGCGACGTTTGCAGTCCTAACAACATTTAGAGGCGAGCTGAAGTGTGCCACCATGGGACGCAAGGCTTTGCGGCGGTTAGGCGGGAGATTGTTCGTAAAATAGCGATTCTTTCGGGAGTATCAGTTCATTCCAAACTGAGGCTAGTCGAATTGAAGTCTAGTATTACATAGCTCTGCCAATCGTTTTCGTTCATCGCCATGTCTATTACTTTTACGTTTGCGCCTGGTCAGAATCAAACTTTTGAGCTGCGCTGTGAGAAAGGTGTGCGATCGCTCCCCCAATCCGAACTGGTTGAACTCATTGACCAGTGCGAGCAAACTTACTACAGCGGTCGCCGCAAAAACAGCTACGGTCAGTTTGTAGATGTGCCGCAAGACCTTGTACGCTTCGGCCAAACGCTCTACGGCTGGCTAGATGGCCCCCAGGGATGGCTGAGGTCACAGACGAGCCAGGGCAATCACCTCAATGTTTACCTAAATCTAGATTTACCCGCCGACATCGCAGCGCTGAATGCAGATACGCAGCGGGTGGCGTTGGGACTGGCGCACCTGCCGTGGGAGCTACTGCACGACGGCAGTGCCTTTTTAATGACGCGGATGGAAATCGCGGTGCTGCTCGTGCGTCAGGTGCAAGTACGAGGCGGTGAGGTGGCGGGGCCGCAAAATCGACCGCTGCGGTTGCTGTTTATGGCGACTTCGCCGGATACACCGGGGATTGCGCCGCTGCAATATGAAGCGGAGGAGGCGATCATTTTGGCGGCGACTCAGAAGCAGAACCAGGCGCTGGATTTGGTGGTGGAAGAGAGTGGCTCGGTGAAGGAACTGCAAAGCCTGGTGCAGTCTTATGAGGAATATTATTTTGATGTGTTTCATCTGACGGGGCATGGATTTGTCTATGAAGGGGAGCCCTGCTTTGTCACGGAGGATGCCTATGGGCAGCCGGTGTTTTCCACGGCGCAAGATTTGGCTCGGGCGTTTCGGAACCGGTGGCCGAGGGTGGTGTTTTTGTCGGGGTGCCATACGGGAGAGCTGCCGAATGAGGGGACGATGCCGAGTATGGCGGCGGCGCTGATTCGGGCGGGGGCTCCGGCGGTGTTGGGCTGGGCGAGGCCGGTATATGACCGGACGGCAATTGTGGCGGCTCAGGCACTGTATCAGTCGTTGGCGACGGCGAATACGGTGGAAGAGGCGGTGCGGGCGGCGCAGCAGGAAATGATTCGGATTTATACGGCGAATGCTGACGGGCGGGGATGGGAATGCTCGGACTGGCATTTACTGCGGATGTATCGGGATTCGCGAGAGTTCGCGGGGCTGGTGACGCCGCTGCGGACGAAGGGCAGAGAAAAGCTGCGGCGAAGCGTGGCGGAAAAGGAGTTTTTAGATGAGAAGGGTGAGATTAAGGTTGCCAGTGGGGCTGGCTTTGTGGGGCGGCGGCGACCTTTGCAGCAGTGCCTGCGGGCGATGCAGGAAACGAGCGAGTATGTGGGCGTTTACCTTCAAGGAATGGGTGGCTTAGGCAAAAGTACGCTGGCAGCGCGGGTTTGTAGGCGGGTGCGATCGCAGCGCAAAAATTTCAAGCAGGTAGTGATCGTCGGGCCGCTGGATGAACTGAAGCTATTGGGCGAGCTATCGACGAAGTATGCGGGTGACCCTATGATTCCAGCGCTGCTGAATCAGCCGCAGGTTTCTTTGCTGGGGCGGCTTAGAAACTTTTTTGAGGCGATTGAGAATGAGCTAGATAAGCCGCTGCTGCTGGTGCTGGATGATTTTGAGCAAAATATTCCTCAGCGGAATGTGGAGGATGGCTCGCTGCGGTTGACGAGCACGTCTTATGAGATTTTGGAGGCGATCGCCACTGCGCTGGCAGGCGGTGTGAGCCGATTGGTAATAACCTGTCGGTATTACGAGGCGACGGTGCTACCGCAGAGCTGCCGCGATTTGGATTTGGTGCGTTTGCAGCGGATGAACGATGCAGATGTTAAGAAAAAGCAGCAGCTCATAGAGAATGAGAACGAGAAAGACAGCCGGTCGATTGAGCCGGAGACGATGACGCAGATTGTTGAAATTGCCGATGGCAATCCGCGACTGCTGGAAGATCTGACCAGAGCGATCGCCCAAAAGCTAGCATCAGAATCACTCTTGCTGAAGCTGCGAGAAACCGAGGAAAAGTTTCGAGAAAACGTGCTTGCTGAGGCGCTGATAGCGGCACTGACGCCAGCAGAGCGACAAGGGTTAGCGCGGCTGAGCAGCGTATGGTTGCCGGTAGAGATGTCGCTAATGCCAGAGATGTTTTGGGCGGACGCGGCTGAGCAGAGCCTGAGCAAACTGGCCGGACTGGGTTTGGTAGAAAGGGCTCAGTCGGGGACGGAGCCAGCGGCTTATCGGGTGAGCCGAATATTGGAGCCAGTGCTGTTGCCGGTGCTGAATGAGGAGGAATGGCAAGCGACGTATCGGGCCGCCGTGCAAGAGCTGTATGCAGCTTGGTGGGAGGCAGCAGAGCGTTCTAGTGAATCGCAAAGACTAGAAATAGTGAGGCTAGCGCTGTTAGCGAAGGAACAAGAGATTGCAGCAGTTGTGGGGGATGCTGTTGCTAATAGCTGGTACAGCGATGCTCGATTTGTGGAATCTCTAGAATTCTGTCAACAGCTTTTAGAAAGCTTTGAAGATTATCGCATTTTAGGCGCTATCGCTAGATCAGAAAGTGTTTTGGGCCAGACCGATGATGCATTAATGCACTATGAAAAAGCATTGGAGCTTTGTCCGAAAGACGATCTTCGAGAAAAATCTATCACGCTAACCGATATGGCTAGGGTGATTGCTCAACAAGGCGACATTGGACGCGCCCTCCAGCTCTCGCAGGACTCCTTGGACATCTTGGAACGCATCGGCGACGTCAAAGGCAAAGCCGCCATGCTATCTAATATGGCTGGGGTGATCGCCCAGCAAGGCGACATCGAACGCGCCCTCCAACTCTGGCAAGATTCCTTGGACATCTCGGAACGCATCAGCGATGCCCAATGCAAAGCCGCCACACTATCTAACCTTGCTGGGGTGACTGCCCAGCAAGGCGACATTGAACGCGCCCTCCAACTCTGGCAAGATTCCTTTAACATCTCGGAACGCATCGGCGATGTTAAAGGCAAAGCCGCCACACTATCTAATATGGCTGAGGTGACTGCCCAACAAGGCGATATCGAACGCGCCCTCCAACTTTGGCAGGACTCCTTGGACATTTTGGAGCGTATCAGCGATGTCCATGGCAAAGCCGCCACGCTTAACAATATGGCTCAAGTGGTTGCCCAACAAGGCGACATTGAACGCGCTCTCCAACTCTGGCAAGACTCTTTGGACATTAAGGAGCGCATCGGCGATGTCAGAGGCAAAGCTACCACGCTATCTAACATGGCTGGAGTGATTGCCCAACAAGGCGGCATCAAACGCGCCTTCCAACTCTGGCAGGACTCCTTAGGCATCTTGAGGCGCATCGGTGATGTCAAAGGCAAAGCCGCCACTTTGTCAAATCTTGCTTATTGGGCGGGAAAAACGGGCGATACTGCTAAACAGCTAGAATTAAACCTACAAGCGGCCGTAGCACTCGGAGAAGTTAGAGCTTATGGTGACTTGCTCACAGTGCTTGGAAATCTAGGCGCGACTGATGAAGGCTCGGGCCAACCTTACCTCGCTCAGGCCATTTGGCTAACGCTGCGTATTCAAGCCCCTTTCACCGATGCAATCACCCTACTCAATGCCCTTTACCAGCGCATTCCAAAAGGAGATTCTTTAGAAGCTTTACTCGGCACCACCGCTCTCTTCTTCTGCCAAACCCGAGGCGACAACCACCCTCAACAGCAACAGCTCCAAGAACTCAGCCTCAAAATACTCATAGGAGCCGCAACCGAACAAGGCATCGACCCCAACGACGAAGCCGCCCTACAAACCTGGATGACCACCCAACGGCTCAACGACCCCGCCGCTTTTCTCCCCCAGCTCAGCACCCAGCTAGAAACCCTCATCGGCGAAACCTGGGCTTTCGACCCCACACCGCTCCTCCCCCAGCCCACTGATGAGTAACGCAAAGCCCTACCTTCCAAAAGGGATTTGCGTAGAATCTATAAAGCCTTCAGATGTCTCTCAGGTAAAGTCTCACTGGGCTTAGACAGATATACACTGGAAGGCGGGTTCGCTCAAAGTCAGGAGTCAACGGCTATGCAGATTGTGATTGAAATACCTGATGCGATCGCCCGCCGCCTCCAACCCCCACTGGAGTAATCTAACTCGAAAAGTTCTAGAACTCCTCTTCCAAGCTGCTCAGCAAGCCGAAATTGTCAGCCCAGCAGAAGCAGAAGCCGCCTTGCAACAGGCCGAACCGCAAACCGAAGTAGAGCCAAATCCAGAAACGCTGAGATATATGGCGCAGCAAGCAGCTTTATACGAGGCGCAGCGAGAACATCTCCTCAAAACACATGCAGGCCAGTACGTGCTATTTGAAGATGGTAAAGTCCTTGATGCCGATATAGACTTTGAAACCTTGATTCTGCGAATTTTCGCAGAAACTGGCCCTAGAGATGTCTTTATTCAGCAAGTACCGCAACTCCATCTCGCTCATAAGGTTGCAGGTCAGCCACAAAGTTCTGCCGAGCGTGCCACAGGTCATATTGCTGTTGTAAACCCAGCCAAATTTCTGGAGTAGTGCTGAGGGT
>JBARVU010000236.1:0-12957 GCA_049646425.1 Phormidesmis sp.
CCCTTAGTCGCAATTTTGATTGACCAGGCAATTTTCTCGCGCTCGTTGTAAGGGTCGCGGCCCAACGCGCGCTGAATGCACTGCTCGACAAAGCGATAGTTGCTGTTTTTGTCGTAAAAGCTGCTGAGGAAGGTCTCAGAAAGCATCAGACCGCGAATGAAGTCGCGCACCGTGATCTGGTTGTTGCGAAGCTGAGACTCTAGGCAAATCTCCCGGTCAGCCTTGAAGGCATAGAAGAAAATTTGACGGTAGGCCGCATCGATCAGCTCGGTCATTTCGCTGTACTCAAGGAGAGCCTCAGCGCTATAAATTCTGGGCTGATCGTCGCCCTGGACGGTATACCCCTCAACCCTCTGGTTCTGGCTTTTTGGGGGATAACTCAATAACGGAAGAGCCACGCTTGAATCTCCAACACTTGTGTAAACAGCTGCAAATCAATGTCTCCTAATCATAAAGGAGGCCGGTTCTTCTTCCAGAGGAGTCTGAGGAAATCATTACACAGCTTAATATTTCAAATGCTGATAGAACTACCCGCCAGCAGTGCTTTAGCTCTCTAGTCTGACCATAGATAGGTCGCTATTGAGGCACACTCACAAGCAACTTTGATCAGAAAACACACACTTTGAAACATGAGATGAAACACGCACTTCATTTCACGTTAGCCCAATCGTGGGGAGTGTTGCAGTTGAACAGCAGGGTGGCTGGTAGGGCGCAATAGGCCGCAATTGGGATCGTTGTCAGCCACGACTGAAATGAGCGATCATGCCCTGCGATATGGCGATGCAGCCCTGGCAGGCAGCTGCGGTGATAGTAGCCGCACAGCGGTTCCCAGCCTTTTGTGCCGGGTGCCAGTGAGGCCATGATAGGCGCGTTATGGTCTTTAAGGTCTGCTGATGGCTCGCCGGTGGTAGGGACGCTCAAACTCAAATGATCAGGGGGCAGCGCTATCAGCCACTGCCACCACTGCCGGAGAGGGTCAGGCTCCAGATAGGGCAGATCGCACGCTAGCAGCAGGCACCAGTCTGAGCGCACCAAGCTCCAGCCCTGAGCAAATCCGCCCAGTGGCCCAAAGGCTTTAGCCGTTGACTGAGGCGTCGGTTGCGCGTGGGAAGCGGTCTGTTCTTTTACCAGGCGGACGGTCGGTGACAGTATCGGCTGGTAGCGCTCGGGCCAAGGGGTGACGACGAGCGTGTCGGAAGTGAGCTGCTGGGCAATCTGGGCGGTTCGCTGTAGCAAGGGTTGACCGTTGGGCAGGGTCAGCAGGGCTTTGTCTTGCCCCATGCGGCGACTGTGACCGCCTGCCAAAATGATGGCCGATAGGCTTGCTGTTCTCATGCCTTGCCTATGGGCGCTCTTTGCGCTTGGGCAGGGGCGTAGCTGTGCTGGCCTGATGTTTGGCCTCGGCCCAGTCATAGCCTTTGAAGTAGTAGACCAGCGCGGTGAAGGCGGCGATCGCCATATACATCAGTCGCATGAGCCAGCCGACTCGCTCAAAAACGTAGGCAATGATATCGGCTCTAGGATCGTTGTAGCTAGCGAGCTCTTCGGTCAGAAGTCGGCTGGGGTTGCGGATTCCTTCACTTTCTAATATGTCGCGCTGGGTGGGGAGTTCAGCGACTTCAGTACTAAAGGGATAAAAGCCAAAGAAGCCGCCGGTGCCTTCCTCTCGCTCCAAAAAGGCATTAGTCAGGTCGCGTGCTTCGCTGTACGAGCTATCTGTCTGAGCGGCGACCCGCTGAATCCACAGATGCTGCTGCATCAGGTAGCTGGCACTAAAGACAAAGGGGCTGAGCACGATAAGCAGCGACATTTTAGCCGGTTGGTTCCACTCGCGAGCGAGCAGAAAGGTCGCTGACCCAATGCCTACGCCTAGAATCGCAAATACAACGAGGTTAGAAATTTCAACGAGTTCAATGCTTCTTAGAAAGCCGCCTACCCAAGGAATGGAGTATACATACCATTCTGCTAACCAGGCGGCGATCGCCTTTAGCCCAGCCATCAGCAGGCTCAGCCCAATGCCGATGACAAAAAATAGGGGAATGCGCGATCGCCTGGAAGAAGTGGACATTAGAGGGATACAAGGGTAGGAGTGCTAGCCAAGGGGCCGCCGCAGGCGCATCTTTGCACCAGAACAGGCGGGTCAGTCTTGAGAGCCACTCTTTATCAAATCACTGTCGTTGCGAAATGCAAAGCCGCTTGAGTTTCGGTCTGGAATTTAGTACATTTGAACCATCTATTTTGTGTTAGTCGTTATTGAGCCGTTTCTATGAGTATCGAACAGACTAATCAGCTCATTTTGCTTATTTTAAATTCGGTGCTGATGACCCTGCTATCAGCAGCCCTGTTGGGAGGCGCATGGCTCCGGCAAAATACGCTCTCCGTACAGCTTCAGCAGGTGTGCAGGCGCTACTATCAGATCACCCATCGGCCCCAGGCGGCTGAAAGCTATCAGGGAAATTCCAATAAAGACAGTCTCAAAGCAGATCTTAAGAGAATGCGAGACCAGCGACATCGGCTGAGCAATCAGTACACTTGGAGCCATATTGGTATGCTGACGCTGCATGTGGTGGTGCTGATCTTTGGCGTGAGTCTGTTTGCGCTAGCGTTGCGATCGCTCCTTCGCTTCGACAGCCTTATCTCCACAGCCCTATTTCTGTTCGCCCTAGGCTCTGCGGGCCTACTTGCCGGCACAGGCTGCATTCTCATCGACCTCGTTCAAGGCAATAACGACGGCGATTCTCTAGGCCACTCCCTGGCGAAGGTGATGAAACAGATCGCCCGCTGGTGGCGGCAGCGGCAGAAAGTCAGCTTGCCCTGGGTGGCGGCACGGAAGGTGAGTCGGTAAAAGCCCCTACCGCTGCCCAGCTGCCACCTCCCGCCGCTTTTCCCCCAGCTCAAACTGCTTGAGAATGCGCGCCGCCATCTGCGCCGGCATCAGCCCTAGCGCGGCCCTGGACTGATCCGCAGAGGCATGGTCAACCAGCTGGTCGGGCACGCCTAGCCGCAGCAGTTTGGGCGTTATCCCCTGGTCGAGCAGGGCTTCACCTAGGGCCGAGCCAAAGCCGCCCATCAGGCAGCCGTCTTCGAGGGTGACAACTTGGCCAATCTGCTCAGCGAGCGGCAGCATCAGATCGGTATCTAGCGGCTTGGCGAAGCGCGCGTTAATCACCGTGGCTTCGACGCCATGCTCGCTCAAAATTTCAGCGGTTTGCATGGCCGGATAGACCATCGCGCCGTAGCCGACTAGCAAAACATCGTCTCCACTGCGCAGGATTTCTGCCTTGCCAATCGGCAGCGCTTCCCAGCCCTCTTCCATCAGCGGCACGCCGTAGCCATTGCCACGAGGATAGCGAACCGCAATCGGCCCGTCATATTCAATGCCGGTGACCACCATTCGCTGCAGCTCGGCTTCATCCTTGGGTGCCATCAGCACCATATTGGGAATGCAGCGCATATAGGCAATGTCGTACATCCCCTGATGGGTCGGCCCATCGACGCCGACAATGCCCGCTCTATCGAGCGCAAAGAACACCGGCAGCTTTTGAATGCACACATCGTGAACAATCTGGTCAAAGCCTCGCTGTAAGAAGGTCGAGTAGATGACAGGGACCGGCTTCATGCCCTCACAGGCAAGACCTGCTGCCAGTGTCACAGCATGCTGCTCAGCAATGCCGACATCGATGTATTGCTTCGGCAGCTTGGCCTGGAGCAGATCGAGCCGAGTCCCGGTGGCCATGGCAGCGGTAATGCCGATAATCGTTGGATCGTTTTCTGCCAAACTCACGAGCGTCTCTGCAAAAACCTTGGAGTAGCCAGGCGGCGTTGGCTTTTTGGAAGGAAGTTTCTTGCCAGTTTCCAGGTTAAAGGGCGATTGAGCATGATAGCCAACCTGGTCTTTCTCGGCGATTTCGTAGCCCTTCCCTTTCACGGTGGCGACATGCACCAGTACCGGCCCGCCGTGCTTGTGGGCTTCTTTGAAGGCGCTGATCAGCTCTGTCAAGTTATGGCCATCGACCGGCCCCATGTAGGTAAAGCCGAGCTCCTCAAATACAGCGCCTACTTTTGAGACCGCTAGCCGCTTCATGCCTTCTTTGACCCGACTGAGCTCAGGGGTGAGTGACCCGCTAAAGGGTAGTTGCTTGAGCTGCTCTTCGAGGTTGTCGGTGAGGAACTGCACGGGCGGGCTCAGGCGCATTTTGTTGAGGTAGCGGGGGATGGCGCCGACGTTGGGTGAAATCGACATCTCATTGTCGTTGAGCACCACTACCAGGTTAGTCTTGGGTAAATGTCCGGCGTGGTTAATCGCCTCTAGAGCCATGCCACCAGTCAGGGCACCGTCGCCAATGATGGCGGCGACTTTATAGTTTTCGCCTTTGAGGTCGCGGGCGATCGCCATCCCCAATGCCGCTGAAATACTGGTCGACGCATGGCCTGCGCCGAAATGGTCAAACCGGCTTTCTGAGCGCTTCAGGTAGCCCGCGACGCCGTGCTGCTGGCGCAGGGTGTGGAAGTCTTTGTAGCGACCGGTGATCAGCTTGTGGGGGTAAGCCTGATGACCCACGTCCCAAACCACCTTGTCTCGGTCGAGATCGAGGGTTTGATAAAGGCCCAAAGTGAGTTCTACTACGCCTAGCCCTGGCCCCAGGTGGCCGCCGCTGGCGGCGATTGTCTGCAAGTGCTTATCGCGAATCTGCTGGGCAATTTGCTCTAGCTGGGTGACCGACAGGCCATGCAACTGGTTGGGATGTGTTATTTCACTCAGGTGCATATCAAATCCTCTCTGAATCGGCTTATATGTATCGTTATCGTCACTTCACTGTAGATTAGAATCAGAGCGCACGTCCGTAAAAGTAAGGCTCCTATGAAAATATTCACGTCTCTAACGTCATCGCTGGCCGGTTGGTCAACCCACTTTGAAGGTGGGGGAAGGCGAGCTGTCGCTTCAGCCTTTAGCGCCGCGTTTGTGGGCGGCACAGTTGGGTTAGGGACTGCTGGCCCAGCTGTCGCGGCGAGTCCTGACTATTTTGGCTGCACCGTCAGTATGACTGAGGCAGGCGTTGCTGAAAGCGATGCGATCGCCGCCTGCGCCGCCGCCCGCTATCCAGAAGACCTCGGTACGTGCGTAGTTGATGTTAGCGAATTTACCGGGCTAACAGCCAATAGTGCGCTGCTAGTTTGTGGGCGATCGCGTCGTCCCATCGAGGTTGCCGACTGCACCATTGACATTCACACCAGCCTACTCGAAGATCCCTCAGCCAAAGTCCTTGAGAACTGTGGCCGCAGCCTCCTACCGGCTCGCTATGGCACCTGTGTCGTTGACATCGTCGATGCGACCGAAGCCACTGTAGACGAAGCGCTTACTCAGTGCATTCAGGCAGGCTATCGCCCCTGGCTAATTCAGCCTCGGATTTAGGCCCCTACAGGCTCAGCCGACAGGCCCCTCCCTACAGGTTGGGATTAGCGAGAGATTCTCGTCAGCAGGACGACCCCCGCGCTCAGCCCCAAAAAGAGCGGTAGCCAACCTGCGACAAAAGGACTGATGATCCCCGCTTCGCCCATCGCTGAGGTGATAAAGCTCAGCAGGTAATAGCCAAAAATGATCACCACACTCACCCCGAAGCTCGTTGCCTTGCCGTTGCGCTGAGGCCGGACGCCGACCGCCGACCCCACCAGGCCAAAGACTACACAGGCAAATGGAATTGAGTATTTTCGCTGGATCGCTACCTCCAGCTTACGCACCGCCTTTTCGTCCCCAGTTTGGCGCAATATTCCTAAGTACTCCGTGGCTTCGGCAATATTCATTTCCTCTTCTTTCTTGGTTCGATTCGCCAGATCCAGCGGCGTGCGGGGCAACTGTAAGTCCTGCTTGTCGAAGCGAATAATTTGTCGAAAAGAGCCGCTTGGAGAGACAGCGTAGATAGTGCCGTTCGTGAACTCCCATAGATTTCGCGAAAAATCCCAGGTCGCCGAGTCCGCACTGACAATTTGCTTTAGACCATCCTCACTTTCCTGCTGCGAGAAATCGACTACCGTAATCCCGCTCATGGTCGTACCATCGAAGCGGCGGGCATGAAAGAATCTGACCAGCTCGTCCCCAGAGCCATCGGCGGCAGGCTGCTTTTGCTGAAAGGTAACATCACCCTCCCTAAAAGGGGGTCTTTCTTCATCTAGGGCCCGCGCCAGAATCACTGCCGCCCGCTCTGTACTGGCTGGGGCCACGACTTCATTCACCACAAAGCCTAAGCCTGTGATCAGCAGGCTCAAAACCACCGCCGGAATCACAATCCGCCCAACGCTGACGCCGCAGCCCCGTAGCGCAATCAGCTCGCTGTCGCTAGAAAGGCGGCTGTAGGTCATCATCGTCGCCAGCAGCGTAGACATTGGGAACGCCAGCACGACAAAAGTCGGCAGACTCAGCAAAAAAATCTCTGTGGCCAAAGACGCCGGTAAGCCTGCGTTGGTGACTTTACGAATCAGCTCAAATAGCGTCCCAATCGAGACGCCAATCGAAGAAAACGCGCCCACGCCAAAGAGAAACGGCAGCGTCAGCTCACGCGCAATGTAGCGATCCATGAGGGACAGGCGAGGTAACCAGCGGGCTATGCTTTGAACAAAGGTAGGGGCAGTGACAGAGGACATGGGGAGAAGTCAGGAGTATTAAAGGCGGAATCCTTCGCCCAGATAGTATTGACGCACGAGTGGGTTGTCAGAAAGGTCAGCGGCGCTGCCAGCGGCTAGGATCTGGCCTTCACTCATGATGTATGCCCGGTCGATAATTTGCAGCGTTTCTCGCACGTTGTGGTCGGTGATCAGAACGCCCATATGGCGATCGCGCAGCTCTGCCACAATCGTTTGAATTTCAGAAACCGCGATGGGGTCGACCCCGGCAAAGGGCTCATCTAGGAACAAAAAGTCTGGCCCCTGCACACCCGCCGCCAAGGCGCGGGCCAGCTCCGTCCGCCGCCTTTCACCCCCCGACACTTGAATGCCGAGTGAATCCTGCACCGTCTCCAGGCGAAACTCTTTGAGCAGATGGCGCAGCCGATCTTCGCGCTCGTGAAAAGGCACGCCCGTCTGCTCCATTACCAAACGCAAATTGTCGCGTACGCTGAGATTGCGAAAGATGCTAGCTTCTTGAGCTAAATAGCCAATGCCGAGCCGAGCCCGCTGATACATCGGGACATTGGTGATATCTTTGCCCCTCAGCATCACCTTGCCGATATCGGGCCGAATCAGCCCCGTCGCCATATAAAAGGTTGTGGTTTTCCCTGCCCCGTTCGGCCCCAAAAGCCCAACGATTTCACCTTGGGATACCGATAGATTTACCCCTTTAACAACCACGCGCTGACCGTATGTTTTTTGAACATTTTCGAGCGCAAGCTTCAAAGGAGGTGCCCCGCGAATTGAGCTAACTGGCTCAGATCTTACCAGAGAGAAAGCCATAGCCTACCGTTTGTCTACCTTCTATCGGGCTGCTATAGGACTGCTATCGGGCATCTATTGGGCTTTCGTCGGTTTTCAGCAGTCAGTGACATCAGCGATCGCCAATAGAACTTAGCTCAGCCGGTAGCTCAGCCGGAGGAGCCGGGATCGATAGCGGCGCTGGCTGAGACTCTATTCGAGGCGCGGGATCAGGATCTTCTGGCAAAATATAAACCGCCTCTACCTGGCTATCCGCGCCGGGAGTCGCCACGAACCTGCCTTCAGCGATCAGGTAGGTTACCGTTTCCGCTTGGAGTGTGTTGCCTTCCTGAATCACGTCTACGTTGCCACTCAGGACAATCCGCTGCTCGCGGCTGTAATACTGAGCCTGAGCAGAGGTGGCATATATCTGGCGACTGGGATAGTCGATCCGGACGTTGCCAGTGGCGGTCACCACACCGGTATTGGAGTTGGCCTCTACGCGGCTGGCTTTCATCTGCAGCGCGCCGCCGGACTGAGCCTGCACGCGCGGGACAGCAGTAGGTAACCCCTGAAATAGCAGCGAGATTAGCAGCGCCGCCGAAAACGCCCCAAATCTTCGGCTCGCTGTTCGACCACGCAATATCAAAAACGGGAGTTGACGCCAGTGCAGCATGCTCAAAATGATAAAAGGCCGCTTTATTGCCATGCTAGTAAACGGTGCTTCGACTTGCCAGAGTCGTCTAACCGCTTTGTGAACTGTCGGTAAACGAGCCGAAGGAAAGGATCGTTGGCCTAAAAGCATCTACATACGGTCGCCAGGACAGTATGAGGCTACTGTCTATACCTTAGTCTTTGGTGACTGGATTGGACAGATATCTCAGCAGACTTTCTTGAATCCTTACGAAGCAGATGACTTCGCCCATCGCGGCCTTAGCACCGCTCAATTTGCGGAAAAGCCTGCGGCATCTCGGTCATCACAGCGGCGAGTCCTTCGGGGCCAGCCGACTGAATCAGCGCCAGCCACTCTGCTGCCTGGTCGACCAGCGTCTCGACGACAACCCCTTTGTAGCGAGGCTCGAATCGTCGCAGCCGGCTGATCCCCTCGCCGAGTAAAATCGCGCCGCCGCGCCAGTTGAGATTGCTCAGATGGTAGAACCCCACCGCGACCTGTAAGATTCCCTGATAAAAGGGCTTTTCGGCAGTCTCAGCGGCCATCCAAATGGCCTCTAAAGTATCGTGACAGGCATAAAACTCGCTGCGATTGAACTGATCGATGCCGTTTTCGAGCGAATCGGGTGAAGCGGCTGAGGGCGATGGCTTGGGCATAGTGAACTGGATATCTACTTACTATTGATATGTGCCTTTTCCCAGGGTGATTGGCTAGGGTATTGGCACATCTTTCAACATTGTTAAGTCTAAGGTGATATCCTCCACTACTAAATCCGGTGATGTGAGTAGCGATTTCATTTGTAGTGTCAGGAGTGAGCGAAATGGTGAGTTCTCCAATCAGGAGTATCGGTAATTTAGAGGATCAGAGGGCTATCGGCGAGGGGGGGGGAGGCGATCGCTTTCAGCCCATTCCTCCTGCCTACTGCGGAATACAGCCGCTGCCAGCAGCCCAATTGTTTGGCACCGACGGGATTCGCGGCAGAGCCGGGACGCTCCTGACTGCGCCGCTAGCGACCCAGGTAGGCTTTTGGGCTGGTCAGGTGTTGCGATGCCACGGCGAGACAGGGCCGGTCATTGTGGGGCAGGACTCACGCAACTCCAGCGACATGCTGGCGTCAGGGTTGGCAGCCGGACTGACCACGGCGGGGCTCGAAGTGTGGAACATAGGCCTTTGCCCAACGGCTGCGGTGGCTCACTTGGCGCAAGGCAACGCGGGCGGCATCATGATCTCAGCGAGCCATAACCCACCGGCTGACAACGGCATCAAGTTTTTTGGCGCCAACGGCACCAAGCTCTCCGGCCAGGTTCAGCAGCAAATTGAAGCGGCCCTGCGCGGTCAGGGATTGCCTGAGACCGATCTACTGCCGGCGGACCTATTGCCGCAAGCACCGCAGTGGGGCCGTACCTATCAGCGGCCCGATCTGATCGAGCGCTACGTAGATTTTCTGCATCAGCCTTTTCAGCCTCATCCGGATCTAAGCGGTATGCGCATCGTGCTGGATCTGGCTTGGGGCGCAGCAACGAGTGTGGCGCAGCAGGTGTTTGCGGCTACCGGGGCGGAGGTGGTTATTTTGCACGGACTGCCAGATGGCGATCGCATCAACGTCGACTGTGGCTCTACCCATCTAGGCGCGCTCACCGCCGCCGTTGCCGAGCATCAGGCCGACATTGGCTTTGCCTTCGATGGGGACGCGGACCGGGTGATGGCCGTCGATGCTCAAGGGCGGGTGATTGACGGCGACTATATTTTGTACTTTTGGGGGCAGACGCTGAGGCGCGCGGGCAAACTGCCCAACGACACGATTGTCTCTACGGTGATGGCCAATTTAGGCTTTGAGCGAGCCTGGCAACAGCAGGGCGGCACCCTGGTTCGCACGAACGTCGGCGATCAGCATGTCTATGCCGAAATGGTCAATCAAGGCGCGATGCTCGGCGGCGAACAGTCTGGCCATATTTTGTGCCATCACTACAGCCTTACGGGCGACGGCATTCTCACGGCGCTGCACTTAGCAGACTTACTCAGGCAGGCAGGATGCTCTTTACCTGACCTGGTTGCCCAGAGCTTTGAAACCTATCCTCAGCGCTTGAAAAATGTGCGGGTGGACGATCCGGAGACGCGCCGCCGCTGGCAGTCTTGCGACGCCCTGCAACAGGCGATCGCCCAAGCAGAGGCCGCCATGGGCGACGAGGGCCGCGTATTGGTGAGGGCTTCAGGCACCGAGCCGCTGATTCGCGTCATGGTGGAAGCCGTGAATGCCGAGCTGGTCGATCACTGGACAGAGACTTTGGCCGAGAGCGTGACTCGGCACCTGGTGCAGTGTCAACCCTGAATGTAACGGTTTGCAAAGCCGTTTGGGTTTGTGCTATTTCTGGATAAGTTTTTGTCAGCGGACTATGACGGCAACGATTCCCCAGTCTCCAGCCTTACGGGCACTCAGCGCTCATCCTAAGAAGGTGGTTGCGGTTGGCGATAGCCTGGTATATGGCTATGGCGATCCGGAAGGGGGCGGCTGGGTAGAGCGACTGCGGCTGAGATGGCTTGATCCTGAGCAGCCGGGGCCGATTTTATACAATTTGGGCGTTCGGGGTGATCGCGTCAGCCAGGTGGCTAAGCGGCTAGAGCGAGAGTTTTGCGATCGCGGCGAACTCCGCAACCGCACCCCCGACGTCTTGATCCTCTCTGTGGGGCTGAACGATACTGCCCGGGTCGGTCGGCCGGGTGGTCGCCCTGTGACAGATATCGAGACGTTTAAGCGATCGCTTGACCAGCTTTTAGCGAGGGCCAGTTTGCTCTGCCCGGTCTTTTTTATCGGCATGGTACCGGTCAACGAGGCGGCCATGCCTCACACCAAAATTCTCTATTTCAACCGAGCGGATCAAATCCGCTATCGCGATATCACCCGTAAGCTCTGCGAGGCGTATCAAATCCCCTACCTGGATTTGCTGGCGCAGTGCAGCGGGCAAAGCGATCAGTGGGTCGCCGAACGCCTTTGCGCCGATGGTCTGCATCCCAACGCGCTCGGCTATCGCACCATTCTAAAATCTGTGCAGTCCTGGCAACCGCTGGTGCAGGCGCTTCAGTAAATCCGTGGGCACTACTGTTTAGATTTGGCGGCCAGAAGGTCAGAGAGATCAACAGGACTGGAGTGAACTAGCCGCAGTCGCCGCAGAGGGGAGGTCTCAGACCCTCCCACACATTCCCTGGGCAGCTTCAGACAAAGTCCCATCAACGGCCTGATTCAGAGACTGAGCATTGGTGGCAGCGCGCCTTGAGAACGGTCATTAATCAGCTGTTCGTTAGGGCAAAAGAGGTTGTTCAGGCTTGTGTCTGACATAGTGACTCTGGACGAGGGCACTGCTGAGAATTTCTGTTCTTTTATGGTCAAATTCAAGGCTACTTTCTAGATTTCCGAAGAGTGGTATGCCACTGCCCAGAAGGACTGGCACTCTAGTGATGATTAGCTCGTCGATCAGGTCTTTCCTCAGGAAGCTTTGTATAGTAGAGCCCCCGTCGATGTAGAGATTACTATGCCCTCTCGCCCCCAGGTCAGCTACCAGCTTTTTCAGCTCGCCTTTAACTACCTCAGCGCTATCTTCTAACGCTTCAGGTACGCTCTCTAAGCTGTTACTGAGGACAAAAACCGTTTGGCTGTATGGCCATGAGTCGAACGTCTGAACTTTTTCAAAAGTTTTTCGACCCATCACGACGGCATCGATTCCACTCATAAACTCGGCATAGCCGTAGTCACTATCGTCTATATTTGGAACCTTGTACAGCCAGTCTAGTCCACCGTCTGAAGTGGCAATGAATCCATCCAGGCTGGTCGCAATGTAAACGTAGTTCGCCATCATCTTGCATAAGAACGGATCAGCAGCTTACCAACTTTCCTTGGCGATGACGACTGTTCCAAACGCTGCTTGTCTAATTGCCCGGCAGCGCAACTAACCTAACAGTATTCAGAGATCGCTGACGAGATGATGTGCGCGCTAAGAGAATACCAGTTGGTTGCAGCGAATGATATCCAGAATACCGTTGTCTCTGCGCGACTGAACCTACCGAAGCGCCGACTAGAAACCGTCTTATAGTTGCTGAAGATAGGCTGTGCCACCAAGCTGGTTCATTTGAGTGAGAATCCAGCCTTGGCGGTCTAGCACTTCCCATGAGGGGGCTTCTATGCTGTAAAGTTCTGGGCCAGGTAGCACAGCGGCGAGAAGGGCGGCTTCTTCAGAGGTCAGGTCTGGGGCGGATATTTGAAAAAACTGCTGGCTGGCGGCTTCTACACCGAAGGTGCGATCGCTAAACTGGGCAATGTTCAAATACATTTCTAAGATTCGCTGTTTGTCCCAGATCAGCTCTATGAGGAAGGTCAGCCAGGCTTCTATACCTTTGCGCACAAAGCCGCCCCCCGGCCAGAGGAACAGGTTTTTGGCCACTTGCTGGGTAATGGTGCTAGCGCCGCGCAGGCTAACCCCGCTTTCGGCATCTCTGAGCGCTGCTCGGATGGCCTCCACATCGAACCCGCTGTGCATGGGAAAGCGCTGGTCTTCGGCAGCGATCGCGGCGAGGGCCATGCTAGGTGCAATCTGCTCATAGGGCTGCCAGCGGTAGGCGTAGAGACCGTTGCGCAAGCCAGTTTGGATCATAAAGCTGGTGGTAGGCGGGGGCACAAACCGCAGCAGCAGCACGATCAGTGCCGACAACACCCACAGCCAAAAAAAGAGGCGGACGACCCACCAGAGAATGCGAGATAGGCTGAAACGTCTTCTACCTTTGGTATTTCTATACATAGACCATTATGACCTCTAGCTAGCCTGGGGGATGGCAAAGACCTTGACCAGGAGAGTGCTTAGGCTTTGAAAGTACTATTTTACCAGTCGTTGTTT
>JBARVU010000237.1:0-15385 GCA_049646425.1 Phormidesmis sp.
ATCTTTCACCTCGCTGAGAATAACCTCAAGCAGAAATAGATTATCTGGCACGTCGTCAACGGCTAAAATTTTTGGACGTCTGGCAGGAGTCATGAGCTTTTATGGCAGCGAAGATGCTAAATTTTTGTAACCTGTGTTGACAGTCTATGCAATAGAGGCCCCTAATTCTCTCTGACCGCAGGTAGAGACTAGCGGTGGAAACCTTTAGAGAACATAAAGGTTCTAGCGGTTTGTCTCTGCTATTTACAGCGCTGTAGCGGGAGAGGCCCCCTATCGAGGCGACGACATATTTCGCTCTTCCGACAGCATGAGCTTTGTATTATTTCTTTCTCTTGGCAGAGGTGGATGGCCAGAACATCTGAAAATCTCAAGGGGCTACTATCCTAAGAACTTGCCTAATCGCCCCCTTTTTGTAACCTATGGCCAATACTGTCGAATTCAAGCTGTGGGCTCCTTACAACGCCAGAGCGCTGCTGCTAGGAGACTTTTTAGACGACCAAGAAGTTGAGATGGAGAAAGGTAACGATGGCTACTTTCGCACGAAAGTTGAGTTAGAAGAGGGGGCTCATAGCTACAGGTTTCGGGTTCAGTCGAAAAGCTTTTTCCTGGAGGAGGACGAATGGGTAGAGGTGATCGATCCCTATGCGACTCAGGTAGACGAAGCTGCGCAATGTGCGATCGCCCAGATCAAATCCGGCCAGCGCATTGTCAGCGACTACACCTGGCAGCACGACGACGTCGAGCTACCGAAACAAAACGAGCTCGTCATCTATGAAATGCTCGTCCAGGACTTCAATAGCGCTGCCTCGGGAGAAAAGGGTACTTTCCGCTCGGTGCTTGACAAGCTTGACTACTTGCAAAGCCTTGGCGTTAACGCGCTCGAATTTATGCCGGTACAGTCTTGCCCAATGGAGATTGGCTGGGGCTACAACCTCCGTCATTACTTTGCGCTGAGATCTGCCTACGGCACGCCCGATGATTTGAAGCAGCTGATTGACGAGTGCCATGCTCGCGGCATGTTAGTCCTACTAGACGTCGTGCTCAATCACTCTGAAGCAGAAAGTCCGCTAACCAAAATTGACTATGACTACTGGTATCGACGGGAGGCTAAAGATCCCGACAACAGCTGGGGGCCAGAGTTTGACTACCATCATCACGACGACAATTATGATCGCTATCCGGCCCGCGATTTTATGCGGGACATGATCAACTTTTGGATTGCGGAGTATCACTTTGACGGGTTACGCTTTGACGCGGTAAAACAGCTTGACAATTCAGAATTTTTGAGATGGATAGTCGATGAAGCCGGCTTAGCCGCTAAACCCAAGCCTCTGTTTACAATTGCTGAACACATCCCTGAAACGCCTGATCTCTCAGGGCTTGAGGGGCCAGTAGATAGCAGCTGGCGAGTCAGCTTTCACTACAATCTACTAGACCTATTGCGGCAGAAAGGAAACGCCGTAGACCTCGTCAAAGAGCTGATAGACCCAAGGTCATCTGGCTTTCAAAGTGCTACTAACGTCGTCAACTACCTCACCAGCCACGATCAGAATCGGCTTATGACTAACCTGGCAGATGCCGAAATTTTTGATGGGGCGGCCTTTAAGCGAGCCAAGTTCGGTGCAGTCCTAGTGATGACAGCAATGGGCATTCCCATGATCTGGATGGGTGAGGAAATGGGAGAGTACCAGCCTAAGTCGCTAGAACCTTCTCCACTGAACTGGTCTTTGTTAGATAACGAAACAAACCAAGAGCTGCTGAAGTACTACCAAGGGCTGATTGCCTTGCGCAAAGAAAATGCAGCTCTGCGCTCAGACAACATTGATATTCTTTATGAAAACTCAGAAGACCAGGTCGTCGCCTACATCCGCTGGGATGAGATGGGGCCACAGGTAGTGGTGGTAGTGAACTGCTCAGATAACTACCTGGCTAATTATCAGATCACCGGCTTGCCTGAAAATGGTGATTGGCATGAGTGGACAGAAAACTACGATGTGCCTGTAGAAGACGGACGGCTGCAGATAGATCTGCCCGAATATGAGGCGCATGTTCTGGTGTGGTCGACCTGATGTAGCCCCAGATAGGCAGGTGTTATCCGCGAAAATGCTGACAGTAGGAGACAGAAAATTCTTGTGATTAGTTGGATGCAGAAAATTATTCAGCAAAACAAAGCCACCCTGCGAAACTTGCTAGCTGTGCTGATGATTGCCGCTGGCATTTTGCATTTCGTTATTCCCCAGCCTTTTATCAAAATTGTGCCGGGTCTGTTGCCCTATCCAGCCGCGCTAGTGTACATCAGCGGTGTGTTTGAGATTATTCTGGGGGCAGGGCTGTTTTTCCCATCAGTGCGGTGGCTATCTGCCTGGGGACTGGTGGCTCTGTTCATCGCAGTTTATCCGGCAAATCTCAATATGGCGTTCAACCATATCAAGATTACGGGCATTCCCGACAGCTGGTGGGTGCATTCTATTCGGCTGCCTTTTCAGTTTGTGTTAATTGCCTGGGCCTACTGGTATACCCGAGAGTCTAAGCAGGCAGGGGGCGATACCGAAGGCTTGACGATAGAGTGAGCGATTACGGCCTACGCTTCCTTGGGATGCCACCCTCTGCCCAACTTCTGACAGAAGGCCGCCCCCAGCAGCAGATCGTCGTATGAGCAACCGCTGGGGACTTCGCTCTGGCATCAGATCACGACGTTTTCAGGTCAAAGCGATCAAGGTTCATCACCTTGTCCCATACCGCCACGAAGTCATGCACAAATTTCTGCTGCGAGCCCTCACATCCGTAGACTTCTGCGATTGCCCGCAGCTGCGAGTTCGAACCGAAAATGAGATCGACCCGAGTGCCGGTCCATTTGAGGTCGCCTGTGGCGCGATCGCGCCCCTCGAACAGGTCTTCAGCTTCAGAGGTTTCTTTCCACGTAGTGCGAAGATCCAGCAGATTGACAAAGAAGTCATTGGTCAACGTCTCTGGTCGCTCGGTGAAGACACCGTGCTGAGTCTGGTCGAAGTTGGTATTCAAGACGCGCATGCCCCCAATCAGGGCCGTCATCTCAGGTACGGTCAGTGTCATTAGCTGTGCCCGATCTACTAACAGCTCCTCTGCCGATAGGATTTGGTCACTTTCGAGGTAGTTGCGGAACCCGTCCGCCTTTGGCTCAAGGGGGGCAAAGGATTCCGCATCCGTTTGCGCCTGCGACGCATCCGTGCGTCCAGGCTTGAAGGGAACCTGGACACCGTGCCCAGCCGCTTTCGCCGCTTGCTCGACGCCTGCGCATCCACCCAGAACGATCAGGTCAGCGAGAGAAACCCGCTTCCCACCCGACTGCTCGTCGTTGAACGCCTTCTGAATGCTCTCCAGCGTCTGTAGCACCGTCGCCAGTTGGGCCGGCTGGTTGACTTTCCAATCCTTCTGTGGCGCCAGGCGAACGCGCGCCCCGTTCGCGCCACCGCGCATGTCAGAGCCCCGAAAGGTCATCGCCGAGGCCCAGGCGGTTCCCACGAGTCGGGAGACAGACAGTCCCGAGGCCAGGATCTTGCCCTTAAGAGCGGTGATATCCTGCTCATCAACCAGCTCATGGGTGACTGCGGGAATGGGGTCTTGCCACAAGAACTCTTCTGCTGGAACCTCTGGGCCAAGATAGCGCGCTCGCGGTCCCATATCGCGATGGGTAAGCTTAAACCAAGCCTTGGCAAATGCCTCGGCGAACTCGTCAGGGTTATCGCGGTAGCGCCGCGAAATCGGCTCGTAGATGGGATCCATCTTCATCGCCATATCCGCCGTGGTCATCATAGGCGCATGCCGTTTCGAGGGATCGTGCGCGTCGGGCACCGTATCCACACCAGCGTCACCTTGAGGTTTCCACTGCCAAGCGCCAGCAGGACTTTTCGTTAGCTCCCAGTCATATTTGAACAGGGTGTCGAGATAGCTGTTGTCCCACCGCGTCGGCGTGGGGGTCCAGGCGCCTTCGATACCGCTGGTGATGGCATCGACGCCGACACCCGTGTTGAAGGTACTTTTCCAGCCGAGACCTTGATCCATGATGGTGGCACCCTCAGGCTCAGCCCCTACAAGCGCCGCATCGCCAGCGCCGTGGCACTTACCGAAAGTGTGCCCACCAGCGGTGAGTGCCACGGTCTCTTCGTCGTTCATCGCCATCCGGCCAAAGGTCTCGCGAATGTCGCGCCCTTCGCCAACCGGATCCGGCTCGCCGTTTGGCCCTTCTGGGTTCACATAGATTAAGCCCATTTGAACGGCGGCGAGAGGATTCAGGAGATCCCGCTCCCCGCTGTAACGCTCATCGCCCCCGAGCCAGGTCTTCTCAGAGCCCCAGTAGACGTCTAACTCAGGCTCCCAGACATCCTCGCGTCCGCCGGCAAAGCCGATTGTCTTGAAGCCCATAGACTCCAGCGCACAGTTGCCGGCGAAGACCATCAGATCGGCCCAAGAGATTTTATTGCCGTATTTCTGCTTGATGGGCCAAAGCAGCATACGGGCCTTGTCGAGGTTGGCATTGTCAGGCCAGCTGTTGAGCGGCGCAAACCGCTGGCTACCCGAGCCCGCACCGCCGCGACCGTCGCCAATGCGGTACGTGCCCGCGCTGTGCCAAGCCATCCGGATAAAGAGTGGCCCATAGTGGCCGTAGTCGGCTGGCCACCAGTCTTGAGAGGTCGTCATTAGCTCGAAGATGTCGGTCCGCAAGGCTGCTAGGTCAAGCGTCTTAAACGCTTCAGCATAGTCAAACGCTTCGCCCATGGGATTGGCCTGGGGCAAGTGCTGATGAAGGAGATTCAGATTCAGCTGATTCGGCCACCAGTCTCGGTTCGAGGTGCCACCGCCGCCTGTGAATTTTTGAACTCCACCCATAAACGGGCATCCGCTTTCGTCACTCATAGTATCTCCTGATTGTGTGTTGTGTGTTGTGGTGTGGTGCTGTGGTTTCTCTGAAACACTACAAGTACTGTAGATAAACAGCACGTTAGCGATTGTTAATCTGTTGCAAAAAAATAAAAAAAGAGAGACCTCGTGGCTTTCAATAAAGGTCTTCAAAAGGGACTTCAGAAGATCCTCAAGCAGACATCGCTCGCCACATTTGCATCAGCGCCGCCGTCTGCTTAGGCTTCTTGGCCTTCGGGTTGATGTAGTTCAACATCGTTTCAGCGTTAGACACCCTCGGTATCGCCTCGAAGCCATCTCGCTCTATAAACATCTTTTCAATCACTCCGTTTTTCACCAGCATCGAATACCGCCAAGAGCGCTGACCCATACCCTTATCAGAAAGATTCACCATCATCCCCATCTCCCGCGTAAAGTTGCCCTTTACGTCGGGGATAAAGCGCACCTGATCGGCCCCTTCTGCTTGAGCCCAATTCGCCAGGGAAAAGGGGTCATTCACCGAAACGCAGATAATCTCATCTACCCCGTTAGCCCGAAATACTTCAGCATACTCATTGTAGCTCAGCAGTTGAATAGGAGAATGCGGACAGGTAAAGGCTCCTGACACAGCAAACGCCACCACCGTTTTACGGTCAAAGAGATCCGCTGTCGAAAGATCGACCCAACCAGCCTCTGAAAACATTCGAAAGGTTACTTGAGGAACACGCCTATTCTCGCGGTTGAACAACATTTTCCCAGCTCCTTATTCGCATTCAACATCCGTTAGATCCCTCTTAACAAAGACACCAAACCAAGCAGCTCAAACCTGAGCTCATCTCGCTTATTCATACTCATTACGAGTTCACCTAACTGTAAGCTTAATCAATCAATGTTACCTTTGTGCGTCAAAAATTAAATTGTTTTACAACACTTAATCTCTCAGCTTAGAGAAGTGAAACATTTCAGGTGAGCGTAATACCTTTGCGCTTATGTTCTATTTTTTGGAGAGCGGAAAATAGTATGGGAAATGGCTGCAGCGCGTTTTTAGCTAGCGCTGCTGATGCGCATCCACATCGGTAGCTGTGAAGACTTACCAGCTTGAATGCGATCGGTGGCCGCCGTCATCTCTACGCGCACATCAAATTCACTTTCAGCGTCAGCCGCCTGTTTCAAAGGTTCCACGGCATTCGCGTTACCCAGTTCGTTCAGAAACCGCGCCGCTCGCCATCTCACCAGGGCAGAAGCATCCCCCAGCGCTGTCACCATGGCTTCGCTAGCCTGAGGATTACCCAAATCGCTCAAAGCATCTCCCGCTGTGCGTCGTACGATAGGCGAAGGATCGGTGAGTAGAACCTGACGAAGGGGGGGCACCGCGTCAGCCCGTTCACTCGCCCCTAGCAGTGCCGCTGCCCAACGGCGAATGGTGGCCCGCTCATCCTTGAGAGCAGTTACCACCGCTGGGAAAGTCTCTTCGTCAATTTCGATTTTCTGAATCGCTTTGAGTCTTTGTTTCCAGTCTGACTGGTGGAGATCGCTCAGTAGCCCTGTTTGAGAGCGTTGAGAAGAGACTGTTTGAGAAGCTGAGGTGATGGCCTGTCGCTCCAAGTCGGCGAGGTCTGGTTCCTCGATGAGGCTGTCAAGTTCTTCGGCAACTTGATGAGCGATCGCCTCGACTTCCCCAAACTGCGGCTGATACGGTGCCCAGACTCGCTCGGCAACATAGTCAGCCCCGGTAGCCACAATCGCCCTTTGCAAAGCTTGGTTAAACCGCTCCGGCAAGGCGACACGGGCCTGTTGCGTATCGGTTGTCACCCGCACCTGCACAGGAATGCCTCGAAACTTTTGAATATCGACCGCTACCTGGCCAAAATTCTGAGTGCTAGCTTCTTGAGTAGCGGGTTTAGACAGGGTGCTGTCTGCCTGGAGGCGATCGCCCAAGCTGGCCTCGGCATCTTCTGCAATACCCAGGACACTGCCGGCTGCTGCCAAAATAGGCTGCCAGTCGGCACTGCCTTTGCGAGTAAGGGTCACAAAGTCACCGATCACAAAGACTGATTGAACTCCTTCTATGGCAAGTAGGTTTTGAAACACCGCAGGCGCACCTGGCGCGGGGTCGCCAAGCTTCAGCGTTAGGGGCTTAGCACTGGCCGGTTCATCCAAATTCAGCTTCATGCAGTTCGGACTAGGCGTCGTCTCTATCGAACGAAGTTTCATCTAGGTTTCCCTCTATGCTTGATCCACTAGCCTCCATTATCCTGCGTATTGCTGTCTGGCGGGTCTGTCCGCCTGACAAAAAGTATCTTCATCCGAGCAAGCTGTATCAGCGGCCAAGTATTCGCCTAATCAAAGGAAGGCGCGGTAGCACACAGTACTCTAACAGCAACACAGCGGCCAAAGAGAGCCCTACCAGCGGAAAAATTAGCCCTAGAACAGCTACAGTTGCCAGCGGTATCTTCCAGTGCTGTACATAAGCAGGCATTGCTGGAGCCCCAATCAATCCTGAGCCTTGAGGCCGACGCTGCCACCACATCACTGCGCCCGTCACGGAAAGTAAAATGGTGACCAGCGCGGCAAACAGCATCAGCAGTTGATTGGCCAGCCCAAAATACTTACCCATATGGATAGACACGCCCATTTCGACCGCTTTGGGTACCAGTCCGTAGTCTTTCCAACCCACACTTGCTAGCAGTTCGCCGCTGTATCGATCAAAGTGCATGGTCACTTCCTGAGTTGGATCGTCAGGGAAAGCTGAGGCCGTGTACACACCAGTCTCCGTTTCAGGGAAAGCCACGCTAAATCCAGCAGGCGCCCCCTCTGCTATAGCACGGGAAACGACGCTGTTGAAAATAGCGGGGACCCCATTGGAGAGCGCTGGAGCGACGACGAGTTCTGCTGAATAGGGCTCTGCTAGGTTGCTAAGACTAGCCAGATTTGACTGTGGCAAGGGCATCTGCTCAGCGGCCCAAGGCACAAAGAGATCGCCGCGCTGATTGAGCGAACCGGTCACTACCGTAGACTGAGGCACGTTGTCCCACATTTCATCCGGGAAGCGTCCCCAGACTTGGGCGAAGGTATCTCCCCAAAAGCCTGTCCAGGGCAACCCTGTAAGCAGTAAAAAAGCGATTAGCAGCACACCGTAAAGGCCGGGGACAGCGTGCAGATCGCGCCAAAAGATGCGTTTGTTTTTACTCCATAAGCGCGGAATGAAGGTGCCCAGGAGTGAACTGTTTTTGCGAGGAAGCCACAGGTAAAGCCCAGAAATGAGCAGAACGAGTGCCCAGCAGGCAGCAAGCTCAATCAGATAGTCGCCCCAGTTGCCAATCAGGAGATCGCCGTGGATTTTTCGGGCGATCGCCTGCAAATTTCTTTCTTCATCCCGCACGCCCAACACTTCACCCGCGTAGGGATCGACAAACACTGCCAGATTGCGCGCATCGGCAGTGGCGACGACCACCTCAGCGCTACGGTCAGCAGCGGGGCTAGGGGTGAACTTGGCAACGGTCGCTTCCGGGTAAGCCGATTGAGCAATCTGAACCTGTTCTGCATAGGGCACGGTGGCATTACCGGGCTGTACAAACAGCAGATCGTGATACATCACCGTATCTAGCTGAGGCTTGAAAAGATAAATGATGCCCGTTGTCCCTAAGATCAGCATGAAGGGAATGACGAACAGCCCTGCATAAAAATGCCAGCGCCAGACAGTGCGGTAAAAGCGATTGCTGGGAGCTTCAGCGACTGACGGTCGCTCAGCTGCCATTTTAGAGTCGTTGATAGTCATGCTTTCCCCAAAGAACCAGAGCGTTCTTAAGTATCTTTATAGACACCTAAAAGTGTCAAAAGACAGCTGGTCATAGCCTGACGAGATTGACAGGCCGTCTTTTGATCAATGCCGCTCCGTAGGCTACGCTCTGAAAGCCCTATTGCAGATTGTTGTATGACAAATCCTCTAGTTGAGAATAAACCTCTAGTTGAGAATAAACCTCCAGTTAAGAAAAAATTTTTCTCCTTTGGCATTGGCGCTCACGGCATCGTCGCGGTCGGTGTGACGGCCCACGGCATCGTCTCGATTGGGGTGATCTCCCACGGCATTATTTCGATTGGGGTGATCTCGATGGGTGTCTTTTCAGCGGGTCTCGTTTCGATGGGCGTTCTAACGGCAGGGGCAGTTTCAATGGGCTTGCTGTCCGAAGGGCGCTCCAGCATGGAAATTATGAACCACGGCGAGCAACACGATATGGACATGCAAGATCCTGAAACGCATAACCATGATGAAATGTGACCCCAGCGATTTCGTCAGGCGATTTGAATGATTCGCTCAGATCTCAAGCATTTTTGCCGGGAATGTTAGAAGAAACATCGAACAAAAAGGCCAGCGTGGTTTGCCCTCTCTGATTGTGCTGTAGCTTGTCGATCAGATGCTGGGCTCTATGGGCTGCGATCGCTCCCCCCTTAACTTGAAAGCACCGCGCCGCCTGCTGAAGATTTGAAATGGCCTCTTCTTTACGGCCCAATTGAGCGTAGATTACGCCCTTATTGAAATGAGCCTGGGCATTTTGGTGATCCTGGTCGATCACCCAGCTGAAGTCTTGCAAGGCTGAGCGAAAACGCTGGGCTCGGTGATGGGCACAGCCCCGATTGAAACGAGCCCACAGATCCTCGGGTGTGAGCGTGATCGCCCTATCTAGGTCAGCGATCGCAGCCGCATAGTCAGCCAGGAGTAGATAAGAAACACCCCACTCACGGTAGATACTGGATTCTTCCTTAGATGGCATGTCAGACGATGTGAGGGAGACGGCCAGTGCCCGCGTATAGCTGTCTACTGCCTGAGCGTAACGGTCTAAGGCAGCTTCAGTCAGTCCGGCGTTGTAGTGAGCCCGGTAATCTTTAGGGTTGAGCTGAAGCACCTGCTGGTAGCTGATTAGGGCATTGTCATACTGGCCCAAACCGTGATAGGCCAATCCCAGATTTAGCAGTGTTTCAGCTCGCTTAATGTTGGCAGCGGGCAGGTTGAAAGAGAGTGCTTGAGAACAATCTTTTACCGCTGACTGAAGATCCTGCATCTTGAGGCGTACCAAACAGCGGTTGCTGTAGGCTAGCTCAGGCGAATCATCTACCGCTGAGTAAACCGATCTAGGGCGCGCGCATAGTCACCGGTTGCAAAGGCCGCTGCGCCTGCCCGCAGTGCGTCTGCTGAGTCAGCCGAGGCGATCGCACCAGGACATTGCCACAGCCAAAAACAGATAGCCAGAAATAAGACAGTGCGAACAAAGGTCATACAGTGCTCTCAACATTCCCTGAGGGTCTCACCAGACAGCGAGAAAAGATAGACGTTAGCCTATCACACGGGTTTCGATAGGCTAACGTCCGAACGCAAGCTTGGCATCTACCAGCCTTTTTCCGACTGTGACTTGACATAGGCAGCAACATCGGCAACTTGATCATCAGTGAGACGACCCTTAAAAGCAGGCATCGCATTCTTCCCTTTCGTGACCTGATAGACAATCGCCTCGACCGCATGCTCTGTGCCAAAGCCCTCCAGGTATTGCTCCAAAGCATCTTGCTTAAGCGTTTTGCTAAATATAATGGCGTTGCCGCCGCCTACATGGCAAGCCGCGCAGTTAGACGCAAATACCCGTCCACCTTGAACAAGATCAGCAGTGATCGCAGGGGACGTCAGCGGTAGAAGAATTCCAAAAACAGCCGAGAAAACAATTGTGAGCAAGGCTATCATGAACAAAATACTCTTATCAAAGGACAGACTTTGCCAAGGTAAAAGATTGCTCATAGCCAGGTCAAAAGATAGGCTGTCGGACTTTGCAAGTTTATTGCCGCCTAAATTCTGTTATCGCCTGACAAATAGGGGACTTACATGCTGCGAACCGTCGCCTCACCGTCAGTGACTTCACCTACCAGCACTTCGCTCGCCAGTCCGACAAACAGCCCATTCTCCAAAACGCCGGGAATGTTGTTGATAGTTTTCTCCATCTCCGCCGGTTGATCAATGCCGTCGAAGGTAACATCGAGCACCATATTGCCCTGATCGGTAATCACAGGGCCGTCTTTTTGGATGCCCATGCGCATCTCTACTTTGCCACCTAGCTTCTCTAGGGCTCGCGTTACCGGGGCGACTGCCATCGGCAACACTTCTACGGGCAGCGCGAAGAGGGTGCCGATTTTGTCGCTTAGCTTGGAGCTGTCGACCACCACGATAAAACGCTCAGCCAGCCCATCAACAACCTTTTCTCGGGTGTGCGCGGCGCCACCGCCCTTGATCAAGTTCATCTGGGGGTCGACCTCATCTGCGCCGTCAATCGCCACGTCAATATGGTCAACTTCATCCAGTGTGGTCAGCGGAATACCATGCTGCTTTGCCAGTACCGAAGCCTGAAAAGAGGTCGGAATGCCTTTGACGTCTTTGAGCTCACCCGCAGCAATGCGTTCCCCAATAAACTGAATGGCAAAGGCCGTTGTCGATCCTGTCCCCAATCCTACAATCGTGCCAGATTTGACCTGCGCTGCGGCGGCGCGACCGACTTCTTGCTTCATCAGTTTGACCGGATCCATAGGGGTATCTCCTGAAATTTCCTTTGGTTTATAGCATGAGCTAAAGCGGGTAGCGAGTAAAGTGAATAGATGGAGCAAACCCCTACCCTTCCAAGTCCTAATCTGGGCGAGCAGCGCTTTTGGTATTGGCGCGGCTGGCGCATTCGCTATGCCTATTTAGAAGGGCCTGGGCAAACCGAAGTTCCACTGCTGCTGCTACATGGGGCAGGCTCTAGTCTGGAGCAATGGCGGGAAAACTTGACAGCGTTAGCCCAGCACCGGGCAGTTTACGCGCTGGATTTGGTTGGATTTGGCGGCTCGCAAAAAATAGCCGCTGAGTTCAATACTGATTTGTGGGTGGCGCAGGTAGCCGACTTTTGGCGGGCCTATCTGCGTATACCGATGATCTTGGTGGGTCACTCACTTGGCGCTCTAGTGGCACTGCAGGCGGCCACCAGTCATCCTGATCAGGTGGCGCGGCTGATTATGCTGACGCTGCCAGCAGCCCGTCAAGAGCTAGGCGGTGCGGCGGCAAGAGTGGGCGCAGTAGTAGAGCGCTGGTTTGCTTCGCCGCTGCTGATTCGCCCTTTGTTTAAGCTGGTGCGACGGCCTGGGCTGATTCGCTCAGTGCTGCTCAAGCTTCACCTGGAGGCTAGCCGAGTGGATGAAATATTGATAGATGGATTCGTGCGGCCGACTCAAGAACGTGGTGCGGCACGGACGTTTTGCTATCTGGTGAAGTCGCGAACCGCTGATAGCTTCAGCCCGATGACGCGGGAGCTGATTCCGCTCGTGCAGGTGCCGACCCTGTTGCTGTGGGGAAAGCGCGATCGCGTCATCCCTATCGCTTGGGGCCAATATGTCAATACGCTCAGCGCCCAGCTCACGTTTGTAGAAATTGAGGAAGCTGGACACTTTTTCTACGACGAGCGCGCCGCCGACCTGCACACCCTGATTGATCAGTGGTTAGCAGGCCATCTGCCAGCAACTAACGAGAACCTGGTAGCACTATAAGCGATGGATTGTGAGCTACAGATGCTCAACGAAAGCCTCTAGCGCCCCCTTTGTTTCTATTGGTCTCTAATAGGGCATCAAGGTTCCGCGCAGTTCGCCGCCTCTATTCTGAGTGGTGTGAATGTCCACATATAGACGACCATCGGCTAGGGCCTGCATCTGTTCGGGCGTGAGTGTATATTCGCCCATAGCACGGCCTCCCCTGTCCGTGTCATCTAAATTGACATCCAAAGCGTACTGAAAAGGGCCGTTTTCAGAAGGGGCACCCTGATGAATATGAAAAGCAGAGGTGATGTCGGAATTCGGTGGATTGACGGGGTCAGTGGCATAGTTGCGCGGGGCACTAGACAGTCTTTTGAAACTGCCTCGGACGATCAGTCGATTGCCCGATAGGGCTGCTCCCACAGCGCCACGAGCCATCGTCGTGGGGGAACTCGCAACCACGTTGTCCTCACTCATCACCGCTACATAGGATTTCAGCGATGTACCGGCTGTTCCCTGAGCTAAGAGAACCGCCTGAGACTGTTGCAGGTTAGCAGTTAGCGCTTGACCTAAAAAGCGGTCAGCCTCCATTTGAAGGGTCGGGCGAGCAGTAGAAAAAGATAAGGACGCGATCGCTCGTCCTCCAACGGTACTAAACAAGCCTGTTAAGAACAGGCAGGTGAACGTACCAATTATCCAGAACCGCAACGTTTTTGAAATTTTGAACATGAGACTTCTTCGAATTAAAGTGAATTAAAAGTTGAGAGACCCCTCTACAGGGCTGATCTGAGTGTGCCCACCGATAAGGCTTATCATCAGTACGGTGCTGTGACCCATTTGGATACATTCTGACCGTGAAATCTCATTGTCTTTTTATGTTCTCTGTCAAAAGATAGATCTGTTACCTTGCTCCAAGACGTAGTAGGATGACACCACTGATGATCATTCTGGCCATCTGCATACATGGATTCGGTGCCAATTACTCAGCCCAATGATGGCTCTCCTTCTGATCAAGAACTGTGGTTTGCGCTGCAATCTGGTCAGACAGAAGCCTTGGGGCTGCTTTATGATCGACATGCAAGCCTCGTTTATGGCATAAGTCTGAAAGTTTTGGGCAATGCTCAAGAAGCAGAAGACTTAACCCAGGATATTTTTGTTAAGCTGGCGCAGCAGGCAAGCTACGATCCAAAACGCGGATCGCTGAGGACGTTTTTGATGATTTTGACGCGCAGCCGGGCAATTGACCGAGTGCGATCGCGTCAATCTAGCCAAACCAATAAAGCGCGCTGGCAAGCAGACTATCTGCCGCCAACGCCCAGCCTCTCAGCTGACGATATGATCGAAGATGAACAATCTCAGGATATCAAAGCCGCCCTGGCTCAGCTATCTGAGCAACAGCAGCAAGTGTTGTACCTAGCGTATTACGAAGGCTTTACCCAAACGGCGATCGCCGATCAGCTGAATGCACCCCTAAGTACCATAAAAGCCAGAGCGCGGCGCGGACTGCGACAGCTCCGAAGAATACTACAGGAGCAGGAGGGGTAAGGCTATGAACGGAACAGTTTTACCAGAAGAACAAGAACTTTTGATGGCCGGATATGTCCTGGGTGATTTGAGCCAGGAAGAGAGCCAACAGTTTGAACAACTGCTAGTCGCGAATCCTCACCTGCAAAACGAGATAGTGCAGCTACAGCAATCTTTAGATGCAGCGTATGGCGCGCAGGTCTCTCCGCCCGCTCACCTGAAAAATTCCATCTTGGACGCGGTCAATCAGACCGCTGAACAGACTGCGCAAACTGTTGAACCAAGCGTGAACCGTGAACCGAGCTCGCCGAGCCCAGTTCCGCCGCCTGCTCGGGCGTCTCAGCCCTCCACCCCAAAACGCTTTATACAGTGGGCGGTGAGCGGCTTGGCAATCGTGGCTGCGCTGATAGCGGCGGCGCTAGGCGTGCAAAATTACACCCTCAGGCAGGCGCTTGAAGGCCGTGAATCACTGCCTACAGCGCAGTCAGAAACTGACCAGCTGACCTTCGCACTCACCTCAGACGACAGCGAGACCGGAGAAGTTGAGTTAGTCATCAATCCGGCACAGTCATCAGGGCAGCTAGAAGCGCAGGGGTTACCACCGCTCGATGAAGGCAAAGTTTACGTGCTGTGGACGGTAGTAGAAGAGAATACGCCTGTTACCACTGACGAAAAGAATGCCATCCTAACAGCGGTCTTTACGGTGGACGAAGCGGGCAGCCAATCTCAACAAATTACCGTGCCCAGCGTGTACCGGGATCCCTCTCTACTCAAAGCCGTTGCCGTCACTATTGAAGATGCTGACGCCCCGCAAGCGCATCAGTCGGCCCCTATTTTGATCGAGCAGCTTTAGGGCTCAATTGACAATGTCGCTTGTAACGATGCCGTTTGGCAGTACTAATATGTTCTTACTTAGGCATGAAAGCGTCGAACTTTTTACGACGCTCCTGCAAGCGCCGAATAGCTGCTGCTTGATGACTCAGGGAGGACTTACTGACAATTCCCATGTAGCTTTCTGATGAACAAGTCAGCGGCTGCACAGGTATTTCAGATTCAGATGTTTCAGATGTCTCGGATATTTTAGATGCCTCAGATGTCTCAGATGTCTCAGATACCTCAGACACTCTCGAATGAAAAGGCTGGTGGGTCAGGCAAGTTCTCAACTCTTCGTTGCGAGTTCTTGAATTCATATCTCTCCTTATCTCTCCTTAAGTTGTATAGGTGTAAATGCGTATCAAGGATTACACTTTCTACAATGCTGTCCGCGTTATCACCGAGACGGCTACCGTACTGTCCTAGTCTTTATAGTCCAGAGTGGATAGGTAAGGAGAAGCTAAAGGTACTGCCGCCGCCGGGTTTACTTTGAGCGGTGATCTGTCCGCCCTGGAGTTCGACTAGGCGGCGACAGATAGCCAGACCAATACCCGATCCGCCTGAAGTACTAGAG
>JBARVU010000238.1:0-2330 GCA_049646425.1 Phormidesmis sp.
CGCTGTCGTGTTGAGTCTAAGAACACTCAGTTATACAAAGGGTAGATGGCCCCAATTTTGGGCGAAGATTAACCAGTATGGATTTTCTCTCGCTTCTTAAACTCACATCAAATTTAGGTCACACCCCGCCGAAAGACCTCAAAATTCATTTGAGAGAGACTTTAGGGGCGATCGCGGGCGAAGCCAGCCAGAAAGCAGCCGGGCAAAAAAGCCTGTTTTTTTGCGAAAGTCGCGCGCTTGCCGAAGAGATTGCTGAGCGTATGCGCAACCGAGGCACCGATGTCTTTGTCCACCATAGCGCCGTCTCCTTGGAGGAGCGCAGCGCAGCCGAAGCCCGTTTTTATGAAGGTACAAACGCCAGTATTGTTTGTACCTCAACCCTGGAACTTGGCATTGACGTGGGTGATCTCGACCTGGTCTTGCAAGCCAACGCACCTTCTACGGCGTCCTCTTTTCTCCAGCGACTAGGGCGAACCGGACGCCGTCAAGATCAGCGGGCAAACACCACCTTTTACTGTGAAAACTTAGAGCCCGCTTTGCAGGCGATCGCTATTGTTGAACTTGCCCGCAAAGGCTGGGTAGAGTCCATTCGTGTCAATCCCCGCTCCTGGCCGGTTATGGTTCACCAGCTATTAGCCTTGACCCTTCAGTTCGGTGCGATTAGTTCAGAGCGCTGTTGGCAGCAGCTAGCCGTGGTTACTGACTTCTCCGGCATTACATCACAGGAGTTCGACACTCTGATTGCCCATATGCTATCAGAAGGCTATTTGTATGAATCGGGCGGTCTCCTGTCGATGGGCGACAAGGCCGAAAAAGTTTTCGGTCGAAAAAACTTTATGGAGCTGTACGCCGTTTTTAGCAGTCCCGTACTGTACAAAGTCCAAACCAAAGCAGGCTACGCCATCGGCTCCTTGGAGCAGGCATTTGTCGATAAGCTGGTCGAATCGGTTAGTTCTTTTCTGTTAGGCGGTAGAGCCTGGGTCGTTGAGCAGGTTAATCATAGCGATCGCACGATTCGCGTTGCGCCTGCCCCCAGAGGCAAAAAACCTAGCTGGGGAGGCTTCATACCCCAGCTCTTGAGCTACGAAATATGTCAACAAATGGCTGACATCTTAAAAAGTGACATCGCCATTCCCTATATCGACGAGCACACGCAATCAGCGCTAGATATTTCGAGAGGAGACTTAGGTGTTCAACTACAGAAATCAGGACAACATATTCAATACGAGCCAGATGGAGCAATCTGGTGGACTTTTGCCGGTGGGCAAATCAACCACACGCTCAAGTACGGGCTTCAATATGGCCACGATTGGAAAATCGTAGCCGACAACTTCCGGCTCAAAATAGAAGGAGACAGCGTTGGCCCTACGACTCTGAGTCTTTCTATAAAAGAACTGAGCGCTCAAAAGTTTTGGAATGCTGCATCGACTCAAAATTTCATACTCTCTGAGTTGCCAGAATATAGGTTGAGCAAGTTTCAGCAAGCCCTACCCAGCCTGTTCTCTTTAGAGATGGTCAGCAACTATCTTCTGGATATTCCAGCAGCCATAAGCTATCTAAAAAGCAGATAAAACGTCAAATAGGTGTTCTGGCACTGGTTACTAATAGGGGTACAAAAGAAGATGTTATGGGTGATTATCCCTCGTTCCAAAGCATCGGCTGAGCTGTGAGAGGATGGGCAACTGTGTAGCGCCGTCCAAAAAAGACTAAAATCACAGTTCTTACCGCCTACTCATTCCCAGGAGGTCACAGCAGCCGTGAGTCCAACCGATACCCCTTCAAAGCGTCAGCCACCAGCCATCACAAACGGGGCTCAGTTGAACCAGCCTAACCCTGCCAAAGCAACTGAAAAAGCGATGGGCGATCGCAACCCTTGGAGCGTCGAAGACAGTGAGGAACTCTACCGCATCAAAGGCTGGGGTGAGCCTTATTTTTCAATGAATGCGGCGGGTAATATCACGGTGTCTCCGCAGGGCGATCGCGGCGGCTCACTAGACCTGAAAAAGCTGGTAGAAGCGCTCAAACAGCGAGACGTGCAGCTACCGCTGCTGATCCGGTTTTCAGATATTTTGGCAGATCGCTTGGAGCGCATCCATGCCTGCTTTGCCAAAGCGTTTGCCCGCTATAGCTGTGAAGGCGTCTATCAGGGGGTGTTTCCCGTTAAGTGCAATCAGCAGCGCCATATCGTCGAAGACCTGGTGCGCTTTGGTAAGCCCTATCGGTTCGGGCTGGAGGCGGGTACTAAGCCGGAGCTGATGATTGCGATGGCCAGCCTGGATACGCCCGGGGCGCTAATTGTCTGCAACGGCTATAAAGACCGCTCGTATATC
>JBARVU010000239.1:0-8183 GCA_049646425.1 Phormidesmis sp.
GAAACAGTTTGCGGGCCATCTCAGATGGGATGAAAGCAATATCTCAGGTATCTGAGACTGTAACAGGCAGTGTTGTACTGGGGCTCACGCCTTCAGCGGCCCATCGATATTTGTCTACTCTGTTACCCTCTTACTGCGCTCAGTATCCGGGCGTTGCCGTACGCATTATAGAAGACTATCCCAATGAGCTAATCGAAGGGTTGGAGCAGCATACGATTGACCTGGCAGTGCTGTCTTTGCCTGTGCCTATGGAAACGTTTAATGTTGAAATGCTCTGTGAGGAAACCTTAGTGCTGGTCGCTGCGGCAACTCACCCATTAGCCACACTTGATAACATCACCTGGGACGATTTGAGTCATCAACCGATTGTGTTACCCCGACAGCGAGTTGACTTTGGCATTCGCTACATCATCGAAGAACTGTACTGTACACACCATAAGACGATCAAAGCTGTAGCTGAAGTCAGCGGGTTTCAATCTCTGCGCCAGCTTGTGTTGTCTAATTTTGGCGTTACTTTTCTGCCATTTTCTCAGGTTCAAGACGACGTAGCAGATGGCAAGTTAGTGATCCGCAAGCTTCCAGGTCAGTCCCTTTCTCACAAAGTCGCACTTGTAACCCACCGGCAGCATTTTCCCAGCCTTGCCGTAGACAAGTTGGCAAAGGCCATTCGTGCGCACAAGGCGCTGTCAAACCAGATAGACACATAAGTGGCTACATGGCTGAACTCACTGCCCGCTCGAACAAATGCAGCGGTGGTCGATAGATCCCCTTCCCCACCACGCCGCGCTCTCCCTGCCGATCTAAAATTGCCAGATTAACCAGCGGCGTCATTCCAAACTCCAGCGTCGCCGCTGCTGTCAAGCCCACTCGAAGCCGAGAGGCAACAAAGCCTGGATGTTCGGTAGCAAACAGCTGTAGAGGAAGCTGAGCAAAATTATCAGGAGCGATCTCTCGTAGTTCGGCCATAAGTTGAGGGGCGTAGGCCAACGCCATTCCCCCCAGGCCGAGCACATCAACCACTGCACTATCGCCAATGGCCCCGCAGTACTGCTCAGGAAATTTAGCATCCTCTAAGCGCTGTTTGGGCGGCAGCGCTGGTACTGTAATCCAGCGATTTGGGTCAGCACTGAGACTAATGCCAAACTCTCGCCCATTTCCTGCCATTCGCGTTACTAGAGTACTGCCCTTGATGCCAGAAGCGGCTTTCAGCATACATTTGCACGCTCCCATCCACAAATTCAGAAAGAAAGCGGGTGCGGTCTGTATGAAGGTCAACGGTTCAGGAACAGAAAGCGTAGGCTGAAGTATTTCATACAGTAGCTGTGTCCCGACATCAGTCTTACTGTGACACTCGTTTCCTGATACTAGAGCCCGATCAGCGATGGGAACAAGCGCGATTGGGCTGTGCAACGCCTTCTCTAAAGCAGGCGCTATGGAGTGGTGTAACCATCGAAGTTGCTCGACAATGGCTAAATTTAGCGTCCCTAAGCGCAACGCTGGCGGATTTCCGCCGTTTAGAGGGCTATACGCCCGGGTATCAGGGTTCTGGTGATCGCAAATCACCTGAAGGGTCATCGATGGCGATACAACTGCTGCCAACGGGGTCACCACGGACCGGTCTTGAGCAGGCAACAGCCGAATACGTCCTGAGGCGATCAGGTTACCGGCCTGCTTAATGTTATCTGCCCAGCCTTCGAACAGGATGGCAAGAATTGCAGAGTGATAAATGGGTAGGGAAATATCATCGAGATGCTTAAACGGCGGCCCCGCATGAAGCAAAGTGTAGTCATCGAGTCTGATTAATTCCCTGGCTTTACCCAGCGCAACCCATATAGGCTCAACCTTTATCAAACTGTCGATAGCACGTTGGTCGGCAGAGTTTAATACCGGCATCACAGTACGAGGTGAGGAGTGAAGTGGATCCCAAAGATTGAACAACTCGAAAGGGCAGTTAAGCTCTGGAGAGTCTACGTAATTGATACGCTTTCAACAAGTATTACACATCACCCCCTTTATAGTGGGAGATCGCCTCCGGAAAGGTCAACCTATCTAGATATCGCGTTCTCCAGATACACGAGCAATCAGAGAAGCAATCGCGTTGTCGGGAGGAGGGCTGTCACGATTGGCCGATACCAGTTTGGCTTCACGTCGGGGTTTGTGTTGTGCGGGTTATTAGCGGGCCTCTACCAGGCGGCGGTGCCAGTAGGGGAGGTGCTGTATCATTGGCAAGCGGGCGTAGAGGTAGAGGCAACGAAGAGAGAGTAAAGGAGTGACCGCTAAGCTCACCGATTGTCTCTATCAGAAAGTAGTTACTTATATTCTCAACAACTTTGGCATTCGCTACATTGGTGCGTCGCTGACTGCGCTGATCAGCGCCAGTGCCCCGGCTCTAACGGCTTTGTTTGCTCGTATTTCGCTCCAAGAGGCTCTACAGCCACCGCAGATACTGGGTATTGGCTTGGTTACCGTTGGTGTGGCTGCATTGAGTTTGAATAGGCGATCACAAAAGTAATTTCCTCAAGCTGTACGCAGATTACGAACTTTGCTGCCAAAAATGCTGATGGACAGCGGCAATTTCGGTTTCCACTGCGGGGATAGGGCCTTGGATAGCGATCGCCTTTTGCCCCCGATCAAACACCTCCCGGCAGGGCAAATCCAAAGTAGGGTTTTCGGGATGATCGCCCGTTAGTTCGAGCAAACGCGATTCAGAAAGGCCGTATACTAGCCGCCCAATGTTGGCCCAGTACTGAGTGGCGGCGCACATTGCACAGGGTTCAACGGTGGTGTAGAGCGTGCAGTTCCACAGGTAGTCGACGCTGAAGTTGGTAACTGCCGTCCGAATCAGGACAGACTCGGCGTGGTTGACCGTATCGACGTTGCCCTGTGCGAGCAGCACCGTTTCGTCATCTGGGGCGACCAGGATTGCGCCAAAGGGGTGGTGGCCGAAGGTTTGGGCTCGAAGGGCGATTCGGTTGGCGTGCTGGAGGTGGCGAATGAGTGAGGAAGCGTGGGACATGGAATGAAGGGGTGAGGGGTTCAGTAAATTTAATCACTGAATGATGTCCCCCCGTTCGCTTAAGCTTTAATGATCCCGGTAAAGAGTCTGACTCAGGACGTAACTTATGGCGAATCCTTTTAACCGACGCCGATTTCTCGGATACGCGGCAGCGACGACGGTCGGCAGCGTTTTGCTTAAGGCTTGTGCGCCGACAACAGAGGCGGGCACGGAAGCGGGCGCAGATGATGCAGCCAGTGAGGCACCGCTGGAGACTAAGCTGGCGATCGCACTACCCGGCACGATTACCGACGGCGGGTGGAATCAGCTTGGCTATGAAGGGGTGAAGCGAGCAGGCGATGAGCTGGGCGTGGAGGTGGCCTATGTAGAACAGGTCGATAATGCTGATCAGACAGAATCCTTGGCTGGCTTTGCGCGTGAGGGCTACGGCTTGGTGGTTGGGCACGGCGGTCAGTTCGATGCGGCGATTGAACAGGTGGCGGCTGAGTTTCCGGAGGCTTTTTTCCTGGGCGTAAATGGGGACGTTGAGGGAGATAACTATGCCTGCGTGCGCACGAACTACAACCAGATGCTGTATCTCAGCGGGATGATTGGCGCGGCGATGAGTAAGACTAAAAAGTTAGCCTACCTGGCCGGAATGGAGTTCAAGTCGACTCAGCAGCAGGGCGCGGCGATGGATCTGGGCGCAAAGGCGATGGATCCGAGTGCTGAAGTGGTGTCGAGCTTTGTGGGAGATTTTAACGATATTGCCAAAGCTAAAGAGTCGGCGCTGGCGCTGATTGCAAGTGGGGTCGATGTGATTTTTCACAACCTGGACAACTCGGCTCCGGCGGTTTTGCAGGCTTGTGAAGAAGCTGGTATTTACGCTATTGGCAACAATGTCGATCAGTTTGAGCTAGCGCCAAAAGCGATTTTGACCAGCGCCATTCAAGATATTGGCGGGGCGATTACGATGGTGGCGGAGCTAGCAGTGAATGACGAGATTGAAGGAAAGAAGTATGTAATCGGACTGGAGACGCCTGAGCTGGTAAAGTTTGGCACGTTTAACGAGGCTGTACCGGCAGATGTGCGAGAGAAAGTGGATCAGGTAGCAGCTGATATGGTGGCCGATAAGCTGGTTTTTGAAGATGTCGAAGAAAATGGCAAGGCTTCGGTTAAAGCTGTTACTTCATGAGCAGTCTGCGTTTGGCTGGAATCACAAAGCGGTTCGGCACGTTTGCGGCAAATGACGACATTAGCCTAGAGATTGGGGCTGGGTCTATCCATGGGCTGCTGGGAGAAAATGGGGCCGGTAAGTCGACGCTGATGAATATTCTCTCGGGGCTGTACCAGCCGGATGCGGGCCAGATCTGGCTCGGTGAGCAGCCGGTGCAGATCAGCTCGCCTGCCGATGCGATTCGCTGCGGTATTGGCATGATCCATCAGCACTTTATGCTGGTGCCGCAGCTCACGGTTGTAGAGAATGTTGTTCTGGGTCAGGCTGGCGGACTGCGGCTGAATCTAAAGTCGCAGGCAGAGGAGATTGCACAACTCGGCAAGGACTACGGCCTCATCGTCCCGCCCATGTCGCGAGTAGAAGATCTGCCTGTCGGTATTCAACAGCGGGTCGAAATCCTGAAAGTGCTCTACCGTCGGGCCCGCATCCTAATTTTGGATGAACCTACCGCTGTGCTAACGCCCGTCGAGATTGAGTCCTTTTTAGAAACTTTACGGCAGCTCGCAGCTCGCAATCACACGATTGTTTTCATCAGTCACAAGCTGAATGAGATTATGGCCGTATGCGATAATGTTACCGTTCTGCAACGCGGCAGAGTAGTTGGATCGCTATCTGTCGCTAAGACAAATTCTGCTGAGCTCGCCCGACTCATGGTCGATAAAGCGGTAGAAATTAATACTCGCCCATCGCCGCAGGCAGCAGGTGATGTTGTTCTTAATGTTCAAAATTTGTGGGTGAGCGATCGCCAGGTAGCAGCGTTACAGGGACTGTCTTTACAGATACGCGCAGGCGAAATCTTTGGAATTGCGGGCGTAGACGGAAATGGGCAAAGAGAATTGGCAGATGCAATTTCGCATCTTTTGCCCATTCAGCAGGGTTCTATCGAAATAGTCTCTTCTAACTCCTCAAAACAGATTGCCTATATTCCTGAAGATCGCCAGAAACAGGGACTGGTACTGAGCTTTTCAATTGCACGTAATCTCATTCTCAGAGCGTTTAGCAAGCTGCCTTTTTGTCGGCGGTGGGTGCTGCAAAGAGAGGCGATCGCTACAAACGCCACCCGCGCTATTCAAGCCTTTGACATTCGCGCAACAGACCACCAGCTACAGGCCAGTCAGCTCTCAGGCGGCAATCAGCAAAAGGTGATTTTGGCACGTGAGCTGGCGGGCGAACCGGATTTGATTGTGGCCATGCAGCCGACGAGAGGGCTCGATATTGGGGCAACAGCGGCAGTGCAGCAGAGTTTGTTAGAGCAGCGATCGCGTGGCGCAGCCATTCTGTACATTTCTACCGAACTAGAAGAAGTGATGGCCATGAGCGATCGCCTCGCCGTAATCTATCGTGGTCAGCTTGTCGAAGTTCCCGATGTGAATAACGCCACGCTTGAGCAAATGAGTTTGCTGATGGCGGGTAATTTTGCGCCTGTTCCTGCGGAGAGTCCCTCGTGAACTGGGCGCAGCGCAGCCAGGCTTCATTCCGCAGCGCCCTGCCGCCAATTCTTGCGGTGCTAGCAGCGCTGTTCGTTGGAGCCCTACTGATGCTCATTGCCGGGGCCAGCCCGATTGCCGCCTACAGCGCCCTCTTTCGCCAAGCATTAACAACCTACTTCGGCTTTGCCGACACCCTGACCAAGACAACGCCCCTGCTGCTTGCGAGCCTGGGCGTTCTCGTCGCGCTCAGAGCCGGACAGTTCAACCTCGGCGCAGAAGGTCAGATCTATATGGGCGGGCTGGGCAGTTTACTGGTGGGCCTGGCGTTTCCGGCTTTGCCGATGGTGATCCATTTGCCGCTGGCGCTGCTGGGCGGGTTTGGCTTTGGTGCCGCTTGGGGGGCGATCGCTGGATACTTAAAAGTCGCCCGTGGCCTGAATGAAGTGCTGACGACGCTGCTGCTGAACTACGTCGCTCAAAACCTAATTAGCTACCTGGTCAACGGCCCATTGAAAGCGGCAGATGCCCCCAGCCCTTTCTCTGAACTCGTCGCCGCTGCTGCCTATCTGCCCACTATTTTGCCGAAGACACAGGCTCACGCTGGGATTTTTGTGGGTTTGGCGATCGCCTTTATCCTCACCCTTGCCTTTGCCATCACCGCCTGGGGCTACCGCATCGACACCGTTGGCCAAAATCCAATTGCCGCTAGCTATGCAGGCATTTCAGTCAATCGTACTATTCTCAGCGTAATGGCACTCTCTGGTGGACTGGCGGGCTTGGCAGGCAGTAGCGAAGTCCTGGGGCTAAAGCGCCGCCTGTTTGAGAACTTTTCGCCTGGATATGGGTTTGATGCGTTGGCGATCGCCCTTCTCAGTCGCGGCAACCCTGCCGTGGTCATCCTCACTGCCTTCTTCTTCGGAGCCCTTCGCAGCGGAGCCAACGTCATGCAGCGTAGCGCCGCCGTTCCTGTCTCTATTATCTACGCCATCCAGGGACTGATCGTCCTTTTCGTCGCCATTAGCCTGACCGTAGAAAATCGTACCCAGAAGTCTGTAGAACCTGCAAAATGATCTGTTGAATTAGCTGTTGAACTAAAGAACCATGCCGCCCATCGATTTCTTGACTGACTTTCTCTCTGCTTGTTTGCGTCTCACAGTGCCGTTAGCATTTGCTGCATTGGGCGGGCTGCTCTCCGAACGCTCGGGCGTTTTAAACATTGGGCTGGAAGGGATGATCCTCACGGGGGCGTTTGTGAGTGCGGGAGCGGCGATCGCTTCCGACCAAGTTTGGCTAGCGGTCGCTGCGGCCTTTGTGTCGAGTGCCCTGGTAGGGTGGCTTCATGCCTATCTTTGTGTCAGCCTGGCTGTCAACCAGCTCGTCTCTGGGCTGGCGATTAACCTCACCGCCGCCGGACTGACTACCTATGGTGCCAGACTCCTCTTTGAAACCGGTACGGTAGCGCTACCGGGCATTGCACCTGTCAACATTCCAGGATTACAAAGTCTCCCCATTGTCGGTATCCTCTTCCAGCAAGATCCGCTCTTTTATCTGTTGCTATTGCTCGTTCCACTGAGCACCTATGGACTGTTCCACACCCAATGGGGCCTATCGCTGCGCGCCGTCGGCAACATGCCCCAAGCTGCAGATACAGCAGGCGTATCAGTCACCCGAGTTCGCTACAGCAGCGTCATGCTCTGCGGCGGGCTCTGCGGGCTCGCGGGCGCTTATCTAGCGCTTGTCCATGTCGGCTTCTTTACCGAAAACATGAGTGCGGGAAAAGGCTTCATTGCCTTAGCCGCCCTGATATTTGGTAGATGGAACCCCATCGCCACTACCCTCGCCTGTCTGCTATTCGGTGCTACAGAAGCCATCCAGCTTCGCATTCAAGCCTTTGATCTGGATATTCCCTATCAGCTCTTAGCCATGCTGCCTTACGTGACTGCGCTCTTTGCGCTAGCAGGTTTTGCTGGCAGATCGACGCCACCCGCTGCACTCGGAACACCCTATACGAAAGACAGTTAAGGCAACACCTTACAACGGTGTAGATGTTCTGCATTGAAAGCTACAGTGTCGCGAAACTCGTTACTCGTATCATATGCAATGGAGCACACTGTTGTAAAATTAGACCAACACTTTGTGCTCATCCCTGCTTTCTAAACCCATCGCTAGCTGTACCTTATGAAGATTGATCTGCTTGAAACCTCATTCGATCTCGTCAAACCGCAGGCGAGCGCGTTTTCTGCCAGCTTTTACCAGAGACTGTTTCAACACAACCCTGAGCTTCAGCCCATGTTTGCTAATATCAGTCAGCCAGCACAGGAGAAAAAGCTGGTCTTTTCCCTGGCGGCAATTGTAGATAATCTTCGCAATCCTGAGGTTCTGGACGCAGCTCTGAAAAGGTAATGATTCAGGGGGTATGTTAAGTTGTGTGGCGAAGAATCGGCAAGAAAAGCTGTTAGATTAAGCGAATGAAAGAGTCATCAACTCGGCAGAGCCCCGAGGTAAGTGAATCAGACTGGGA
>JBARVU010000240.1:0-4367 GCA_049646425.1 Phormidesmis sp.
GATGCGACTCATGCGATCGCCGCTGCTCGCATTGCCACCGAAGAACTCGGGTTTACCTTAGTCGGCATTGGCACCTACAGCCGCGAATTTGCCCGTCAGGTGCGCGAAGTCGCTAAGCAGCACGGCCTAGAAGCGGTGATTAGCGATGATTACCTGGCAGTCGAAGAAGCGGTGGCAGAGGCTGCGCCTGAGCTGGTGCTGGGGACTCAAATGGAGCGCCATATTGCCAAGCGGCTGGGCATTCCCTGCGCGGTGATTTCGACACCGATCCACGTTCAAGACGTACCCGCTCGCTACTCACCGCAAATGGGTTGGGAAGGTGCGAATGTTATTTTTGATGACTGGGTTCACCCATTGATGATGGGTTTGGAGGAGCATTTGATTGGGATGTTCCGCGAGGACTTTGAGTTTGCCGAAGGGCATATGAGTCACTTGCATACGGCCCCCCATGCGGCCCCAGTGCCGAGCAGCGGTGGCGCCGCAACGGCACTGGCAGAACCGGTGGTAGCGGTGGCCGCTGCCGATTCAAACGCTGCACCGCTGAGTCCTGAGCCAGCCGATGCCCCCGGTGTAAGCTGGAGCGCAGATGGGGAAGCCGAGCTGAAGAAGATTCCCTTCTTCGTACGTGGCAAGGTCAAGCGAAATACAGAGACGTTTGCGAGCGATCGCGGCATCACCTCAATTACGGTGGACACGCTTTATGAAGCCAAAGCAGCAATCGGCAAGTAATTCAGGCAGATACCTCAGACGCTCACTTATTCAGAAATTCAAACAGGAGATTTAATTGTGGTAGCTACAAACACTCGTCCCCCCGCTATTAAAAAAGGTGAAGACGGCGAAGGCAGCCTTCAGGTTCATCAAGATCCTTCAATGAATATCGAGACGGGCGCGCTAGTCATTGCCGTCTATGGCAAAGGCGGCATCGGCAAGTCCACTACTTCTTCCAACCTGTCAGCCGCGTTCTCTCACCTCGGCAAGCGAGTCCTCCAAATCGGCTGCGACCCCAAACACGACAGCACCTTTACCCTTACCAAGAAAATGGTGCCCACGGTGATCGACATTCTTGAAACCGTCGACTTCCACTCCGAAGAATTGCAGACCGAAGATTTCATGTTTGAAGGCTACAACGGCGTCATGTGCATCGAGTCGGGTGGCCCCCCGGCAGGCACCGGCTGCGGCGGCTATGTCACCGGCCAAACGGTGAAGCTGCTCAAGGAACACCACCTGCTCGAAGATACCGACGTGGTAATTTTCGACGTGTTGGGAGATGTGGTCTGCGGTGGATTCGCAGCGCCTTTACAGCATGCGCACTACTGCCTGGTCGTGACTGCCAATGACTTCGACTCCATCTTTGCGATGAACCGGATTGTGGCCGCGATTCGCTCCAAAGCAAAGAACTATAAAGTTCGCTTGGGCGGAATCATTGCCAACCGCAGTGAGGGCACTGACCAAATCGACAAGTACAACGAGCGCGTGGGCCTGAAAACGCTGGCGCACTTCAAGACGGTAGATGCCATTCGCCGTAGCCGTCTGAAGAAATGTACCGTATTCGAAATGGAAGATTCCGACCCCGAAATCCAGGAAGTTCGCGATGAGTATCTGAAGCTGGCCAAAGGCATGATCGAAGATGCAACCCCGCTTGAAATAGAGCCTCTCAAGGATAGAGACATTTTTGACCTGCTCGGTTTTGAATAAGTTGCCTACGAAATGGTAGAAGGAGGGGTCTGTGGGCGAGAAGTCTGCGGCCCCTTCTTCATTATGTGTAGAACGTAAGCTTAATACAGGCCACCGTGACCCTCAATTTCCAAGTGAGGGACAACCAACACGATGAACAGGCTTAACGATCAAATGGTGATTCAGTGATTAGAAGAGGACGATATTTTCTGCTTTACCAGCTGCCGCTTTGTCGGTTGGGATATTGGTGCAGTAAGGCATAGAGCCGATCCACCTCGAAAGAGCGGGGATCGATCCGCGACCCAGACCGGTCCACAGCTTTGTGAGTGGTGATACGGTCATCGGGGATGCTGGTGCGCGATAGCAACCAGGCCAAAGAGCGGTACTGATCCGCTGTGTAGCCGCTATGGATTGAGGCGCTGCTGTTACGACCATCTGGCGGCGTCTCCAGGGAAATATGGTAAGCAAAATTATTGACTGACCCCGGTAAAGCTAGATTCGTCACGACCGTCTCTTCGCTACCGTCCGACTGAAAGGCCGAATCTCCTGCCCCAAACGCTCGCTGTTCGGGGGGGACAATATAAACTACAGTGCCGTCTCCGGCAATCAGGGTGTGATAGCTGACTTGGTCGTCATCCTGTGGATGAGGCGTTTGAAATAGATTAATTGCACTCAGCGCTGACCCTACCGTTTCGTGCAGTACCGCGATGTACTGGTTGCTCAAGGAATTTCCCATGGCGTCCTTGGTATAGCGCACGCCGTAGTTACTGGGATCGGCTAGGTACACCACTTCGCGAGGCTTGTAATCTGGGACTGGGAGGCTGGCAGTCTCTGGCACCCTGGTTGCTGTTTCTGGCGATGTCTCTAGGGCCGCCTCTGGCAATGCCTCTGGCAATGTCTTTGGCCCCACCTCTGGTAATATCTCTGGTCCGTTCAGAGTAAAGTCGGTTTTGCCACTGCTTGGCCCCGCTGCCGACAGCCTACTTTCAGCATCAGCTTCCACTTGAGGCAGGCCAACGGCTGCCTTGATCTGAGCGATCGGCTCTTGAGCAGGCCCAGAAGCCACCACCAGAGCAGCCGTCAGTAAGAAAGCGATAACGCTGGTAATCCAGACCAACCAGGAACGACGCATAGGAACCCAAGACACTAAACGAGAATACGCATTCCAATCAGAATAGGGGCAATTGCTAAATAAAAGAATAGCGATCGCTACCGCTGGCAACTTTGATATCTATGATATCTATTAAGCGGGCGATCGCGCCCGGGCCAGATACTGCCGATAGTACTGGCGGTATAGCAGCTCTAGCCTGCCACTGTAGGCTTCAATCGCTGATCGCTGGCGGCGATATAGTCCCATAAACAAGTTGGCAAATAAAAGGGTGGCAATCGCTACAACCAGTCCGGCTGCCGTTGAAACCAGCGCCGTCCCAATGCCGGCAGTCACGTTCCCAGCCGACTCTCCCACTCCCTCCCCGATTCGCAGTGATGCGAACGTTTTCATCAGGCCCAAAATCGTCCCCAATAGGCCTAGCAGTGGCGCGACGCCGACAATCGTTTCAAAAGCGGTATTGAATCGCTTCAGCAGCGGTATTTCTGCTTGAGCAGCACTCTCTAGGGCCAAGCGGAAGTCTTCAGGGTTGCCCTGCTCAAGCGTTAGCGCTGCCAAAAAAATGCGAGCGAGGGGAAAGCGAGTGTGCTTGCGCAGACTTTCGATCGCCCCTTGGGGCTTCGTGCTGTAAAGCTGTAACACCTGCTGAATAAACTGCTCCTGCTGCTGATGCAGCGGCAACCAAAACAGTCCCCGCTCCAAAATCAACGTGGTCGCCAGTAGTGAACAGCCTAGGAGGGGCCACATCACCACGCCTCCCGAGAGAAACAATTCGACTAGCCCCATTATCTGCCCCTTTGCATTTGCTCGCTCAGTAGCGTACAGCGATCACGCACTCGACGGAAAGCTCCGATTGAAAAGGTCGGTTTACAGCGGCATTCCTAAGGCATCGAGGCTATATCATCTACATGCCAGGAAAGTGCTCAATCTCAGCGTAGCCGTTAAATATCAGCCGTTTATCCTCTACCTCTAGGCGGTTTACCCGAAGCGAAACGCCGTCTAGATCAAATCGCTCCAAATCGACCATCTGGTTGAGCACACCCACAAAGCCAGGCATCAGCGCTTCTGAGAGCCACTGCACATCTTCCGGCATGTCTGCTGGCTCAAACTGAGGATCGGCAAAGACCACTCGGCGGCGACGCTCTACCTCAATGGCTGCGGTTAGACAGATCGGAACATTGTCCCGATTCGGCAAATCCGTTTCGGCTGATACCTGTACTCGCTTATCGGGTAGCAAGATGATTTGAACGTTGCGGAAGGAAATAGGATCGCCCCCGGAGAGATCGGTCACCGCTTCGGTGTCTACATTTTGCAGATGCTTTTCTACCAAATCTGCCTTAAACGCCTGATTGATGCCCGATTCAGTCATCGCAACCGTCGCGATCGCATGGGTCGCCTGCTTGAGGCGAATTTTGCCGCCTATCAGCCCCCCCACATCAATCGAAACCGCGTCCGTTTCAAACTCCATCTCTGCCGCTTCAAACATTTTGCGGATAATCAAGCCGCGACCCTTCATCTGAAAGCTGTCGACCACCCCCTGCAAGATTTTGCTAGAGGGTGAGCAGCGAATTGAAATATCGACAGA
>JBARVU010000241.1:0-4460 GCA_049646425.1 Phormidesmis sp.
TGTGCAAGATAGCTACAGCAAAGCGCCATTACCCGATGTCATTGTCGGTGTGCTGCAGGCAAAGCCCGATACTATTTTCAAGATTGCCGATGTCATGAGCGCTGTTTTCAAAGAAGATATGCCTGAGAGTCACTTCTTGAAAGCCCGTAACCGCGTTTCGAATATCCTTTCAGCAGGCGCTCGTGACGGAGATTGGTACCGGGGTCGAGGCGGTACTTACAGCGTTTCTGAAAAAGCAATTAAGGCGGCTGGGTAATCAACCGTCAAACACACGGGTCTGACGATTCCCTAGCCCGGTTAGGGCTTACTGTTCATTCAACTCTGGGTACAGCTGAGATGTACCCAGAGTTTTTTTTGAGTTGGCTTCCTCTCGTGGAAGCATCTTCGGGCCGTTTCTCAGCACTCTTAGCGCCTTTCTCCGAGCGTCGACTGATAGCGAAGGGGCACCAGCGGGGCAGGAAGTAAGCGAGTGCTCAGAGAGAAGGTGATTGTCTTGTGGTCGTCGCTAGGCTCGTACACCCAGTGTTCTCCTGGACAAGTCTGTGAGGCCAAATTGGGAAGATCGTCTGGCCATTGGCCAGTTGCTGCCAGCTGCTGCTTGGCCTGCAACACCTTTTGAGTCAGTTCGATGGCTAGTGCGCGATCACCTGCGAGTTTCCACCATCTGGACAATGCCTCTGGTACCACCACCAGCGTCTGACCAGGCTGAGACGGTGCCGTTTGCACCAAGATTTGTTCAGCCATCAGCTGAGTGGTCGCGCATACGTTCAAAGTCGCTAGCTGGTCGAGCGCGCGGTGCATAGTGCCAGCGGTATTAATTGAGCTGAGCCGGAAGGCATACGCCGGGGAGAGCCAGTAGGAGAGCAGCGCTATTAGCCTGCCGGTGGGCTGTGAGCGCGCTCCAGCTGCCTCTGGTCGCTCAATCGCAGGTACCAAGGATGCCTGCGCGACCTCGTATTGCAGCCAAGCCTCGAAGCGATATCCCTCTAAAACAGACTGATGCTGAGCTTGTTGACTCAGGCGGATTTGCCAAACCAACGGCACGTCGTCCAAGTGCCGCAAAAGGCCCGCTTGATGCACAGACACAATTGCTCCCGATACTTGAGAGACCGCATCGGGCCGTCGAAGGATTGCCTGGTTTAGCTGCCACGAAGCCTCTAATGCTATCAGGGCCTGAGTTTGCTGGCCTTTGTGAGCATAGTCAATAACAGAGAGCAGCAGTAGGTTTTGCACATTGCGAGTATTTATCTGCCCTGGGAAAGGATAGTTGATTTGAAACATCCGCTCAAAATCCATCTCCCACTGGGGTGCTTCACGCTCCAAAATATGCGACTGGACAGCGATGAGGCCCGCCTGATGAGCTGTGAGGTAATCCTCTAGATCAGGCGGTAGCGCTTCTAATGGGCCGGAGATTTTGTTGACTTGAGCATGGAGAAACCGACGCAGGGGTTTCTCAACGGCCTGATAGTCCTTCTCAGCTGATAAATTTACAGGCAGCGTGAGGCTATCTATATCGTTGGGAACGAAGCCCAGGTCGGCTCCTAGCTGATCAAATTGCTGAGCCGAAGCATTTCTTGGATAGGTCGGAAGCTGTGCAAAAAAGGCATTAGCCCGCACGTCCATTTGCGCTTTCTGCTGGCGGGCTAAGACACCTGTGCGAAGCAGCCTCGCTACAGGTAGACCCAAGAGCCCGATAACGACTAGAAACAAAAAGGGGCGGGGGCGTTTGAGCTGCTCTTTTTGTTTGGGGGTGAGCTTCAAAGTGTTGAGGGTGGGGGGGAGGCTTCGGCGGTGACCATGGTGTGTTTGGGAGAGGGGAAGAGGAGGGAGGGTCTATATAGCCTTCCCAGCTTTTCCGCTAATAGGAGGGTGCCGGGTCGAATTTGGCAATACGAAAAAACCTACTGCTAACCATTTGTAGGCTAGCAGTAGGTTTGCGAGTAGAGATAGCGAGCAGCTGAGGGTTAGCCTCAATACCCAGCTCTGGGGCTTTTGGTTTTCAGGCTCCGGTTTCCAGGCCCGGCGCGTTAGGTGCGAGGTCTGGCTTTGTTGACCTTGAGCGTACGGCCCATCCATTCCGCGCCATCTAAGGCGGCGATCGCCGCCTGTTCTTCTGATTCTCCGCCCATTTCTACAAAGGCAAAGCCTCTCACCCGACCGGTCTCGCGATCCGTGGGGAGTTTGACAGACTTTACTGAACCGTACTCCGCAAAGACCTGGTTGATGTCATCCTGAGTAGCATCAAATGACAGGTTTCCAACATAAATTGACATAAAATCGTCTCCAGAGTGTCTCTAGAGTATGGATTACAAGGCTTCAGGTAAAAATATACCTTACATATCTATTTTTCGGACTGAGCGTTTCGATAAGATGTCATCAAGCAGCTATCCGCCACATTAGCACAGTCGTCAGATATGTCACTGACTGAGCACAGCCCACTTCAGAAAGTACCTAAAAAGCGTCCTGTCGAACGCTGCTTCCTACGTAGATTTACCTGACTAGATCTACTTGGCGATGAGCCATTTTGGCTGTAGCCCCAACTACAAAATAACCCGTTGACTCGGACACAATTGAAAGCGATACTCTCTTCTCAACGCTAAAGGAGCTGCCATGGGTACTATCTTTCACCTTTCTTTCCCAGTCGAAAACATTGCCGACACCAAGCGCTTTTACGTAGCAGGGCTAGGGTGTGAGGCGGGTCGAGAGGGCAAGGGATCGCTTATCTTAAATCTGAAGGGTCATCAGCTAGTCGCTCACGTTGTTGAAGACCCCATCACACCGCAGCCAGGCATTTATCCCCGCCATTTTGGCCTTACGTTTGCCACTGAGGCAGAGTGGGAAAGCCTGCTAGAACGGGCAAAGACCCAGAAATTGACCTTTCACCAACAGCCAAAGCATCGTTTTAGAGGGGAGCGAATAGAACATCGCACTTTCTTTTTGGAAGATCCGTTTCACAATCTTTTGGAGTTTAAGTACTACGTTTACTCAAGTGCGGTGTTTGGTGAGTTGCAGTATTCCCAGGTGGGCGACGCCCACCGATGTCCTCTTTGCAACGGATAGCTGGCGATGGTTAGGAGGACTGTTATACATCGTTAGGCGCTGAGCGCCTGAGCGATCGCCACCAGACCCGACGAATCGCAGATCATCCGATTGTGAGACGGCACTGACAGCCGTCGCTCCTTTCCGACGCCTAGCTGAGAACTCCAGGGGGGTAAGATGAGCAGGTCAAACGGTGTCCACAGTGAAAAGAACTGAAGGGTCTCTAGCTGGAAAGCGTCTCGATTGAGCGCTTGTAGGAAGGGACTCCCCGGCCGCATTTGTTGGATGCCGGGGCGATCGCTCAGCAGCCCTAGCGCCGTCCCCCAATGGGGCGCAGAAACGGTTACTAATCGCTGTACTCGCCCTGAGCCCCCTAGTCGCTGGACGTAATAGCGGCTGATGAGGCCACCCATACTGAACCCGACCAAGTCAAAAGGCTGCCCCACAGTCTCAGCAAAGGCAGCTACCTGCTCAGCGAGTACTTCTAAGGGCGCATCGCCGTTGTTAGGCTTCATACTCAGCGCATAGACGATCCAGCCTTCCTGTTCCAAGTAGGCTTTCAGCGTTGAAAAAATGGCTGCGCTATTCCAAATGCCGTGCACCAGAATCACTGGGTTGCGGGTTCGGGTGTAGGCTGTGTCGCGACTATCGGCAGTCACTCGCTCTTTTCCTTGCGGTCTTCCCAGCGAAATAAAAACACCATCAGCGCCACAACACCGATTTGCAACGCTAAATTTGGCAGCGACTGAGCAATATCGCGACCTGCCAAGACTTTGGTGAGAAAGACAAAGCCACCAATTGCTCCCGACGCGCCGAAAGTAGCGTACATGAACTTACGCAACCCTTTGTAAGGGGCCTGAGATTCGGCCACTAGACGAGCGTAGCGCTCCTTACTCATGCCATCGGGGGGCGTGCGATTGGGCACATCTCTAGGGTCTTTTTTGAGGTCTTTTCGAGCTTTTGAAGCAGATTTTTGGCCCTTTTTTTGGCTAGATGATTTGCCTTTTGCCATGATCTTTCTGAAACCGCGCGTGCGTCTTTATCCTCATTGTGCCAGCACTTGGGCTGAGCCGTGCACCTGCGAGAAGAGCGCGATATCCCCTACTTTTTCGTGAATCCGGGCAGTGACAGTGGGGACGGGCTGCTATAATTCATAGCTGAATCGCCGATGTGGCTCAGGGGTAGAGCAGCTCATTCGTAATGAGCAGGCCGTGGGTTCGAATCCCACCATCGGCTTGAGGCGTTAGAAGCGGTCTGCTCAAACCCATCAAAGGGAACAAAAAAGGGAGCAAACATTACTTTGCTCCCTCTAGGGGACTGATGGCTCACTACTTGACTGGCCTGATAGTCTCCAGGCAGGCAGCCTTAGGGTCCGATGTTTTTGTGAATTCTCTGCATGTTTCTATGACAGCGCGGCACTG
>JBARVU010000242.1:0-9040 GCA_049646425.1 Phormidesmis sp.
AAGCCAGTCAGGCTTTGCAGGAGGCGCGATCTATTCTTCAGTTCCGCGTAGTTCATTTTCATCGAGCAACCTCCTGGCTAATGACGCTTTCCCTATTCTAGCGACCTATTTCCGATAAAGTCTAATATGTAAACGACCGCTTTTACGCCTGGTCAAAAACGGCAGAAAAAGAGATTGAGTCCGCCTTTGTCGAGCTTTCGCACAGCGCTGCGCAATATGGCACCTCCTACCAGCAGGTAACCGACCGCATGACCGAAAAGCTCACCGGTCAGCCACGCATAGACCTGCCCAAAAGCGACGACGACGCTTCGCCAGGCTGGGTGAAGTGGGCAATGGGCTTAATCTCTCTGTCTCACGGCAATGTTGCAGGTGTGGCGATGGCGGCGGCGGGCTTTGACTGGCAAAGCATTTTAATCAACTTTTTGGCGGTCAGCAGCATTACGCTGGTTTTTGGCGCACTCTTAGAGCCGCTGGGTTTGTTGCTTGCAGGCTTTGGCTTTGGCGCTTTTCAGCTCGATCAGGCGCGCAAGGAGCTGACCAAAGCCATGAAAAAAGAGCTGGTAAAACACCTGCCCAAGCTCGCCGATGAACAGCAGCAGCCAATTTATGAGGGGGTGAAAGTCTGCTTTGATGAGTATGAGAAACAGGTGATGCAGCGAATAGATCAAGACATTTGTGATCGCAAAGCCGAACTCGAAAATCTCCTGGCCCAAAAAGAATCTCGCGAAATCGACCGCGACGCCGAAGTTAGCAGGTTGAAGGAAGCCGAAGCCGCTGTTCAGGCAGCCAGCGATCGCATAGATGCCGCCTACCAGTGTGCGCTAGTCAGCAGTTGACGACCAATCCTCAGGAGAAATCGCTGAGTACTGCATTTTCGCCAGAACCGGATCCAGCCTTGAATCTTCTTCGGCGTATACTTCGTTGAATTTGGCGGTAACTTGCGCATTGCTGTGCTTCCGAAGATATTCACTCAACGCTTTTGTATAGAGTTCGCTGCGAGATATGCCCAACTGTTGGGCGACTGCTTCTGCCTCGTGGAAGACAGCATCTGGAAGTGAGATAGTCGTTTTCATAGCTGACGCGAGTAAAATTTAGAGGCTGGATACCTTTAGCTAATAACAAAATCATACTGTATAGGCCCAAAAACCGGATCGTGAGGACAATGGAAGACAGCAAAGTGACTGAAGAAAAGACGGACATAGAAAATACTTTGCAAAGCTCTTTGGTGACGACGCTACAACGGGCTGCGGGCTTATTGGGCGACTCTCAGCTTGAGCTAAAGGCTGAGACAGTTAAATCGTGCGATCGCCTCACCCACCCCACTTACCGGGTCGCTGTCTCTGGCCCCTTCAACTACGGTAAATCGACCCCGCTGAACGCGCTGCTGGGCAAGAAAACACTGCCGATGGATCTGGTGCCGACGACGGGGGCAGCGATCGCCGTCAAATATGGCCCAGAACACCGCACTTGCATCGTCTATACCAATGGATCCGTGCAGGAAGAAGCCGGAACAGCCGCGCTGCAACAACATACAATCCTCGACGAGCAGCGCCGAATGCGCGAAGATATTGCCGCTGTCGAAGCGTATTGCCCGCATCCCTTGCTCAAGCTAGGGCTAGAACTGATAGATTTGCCCGGTACCGACGACCAGGAGGCGCAGAATGCCCTGGTGCAAAAGCAGTTGCTGAGCGCTGATCTGGTCATTCAGCTACTGGATGCTCGTAAGCTGATGACGCTGGCCGAAAGAGAGAATTTGCGCGACTGGCTGCTGGATCGGGGCATCAATACCGTTATTTTTGTGGTGAACTTTCTCAATTTGATGGAGACGGCAGATCGCCAACAGGTGGCTTTGCGGCTGCGGTTTTTGGCCGAAAGCTTTCGCTCCAACTTACCGCCCGGTGTGAGCAACCTGTACCCGGTAGACGCCCTACCCGCCCTGCGCGCCCGCCTGAAAGGAGACATGGCCGCCGCCACCCAAACCGGCCTGCCCGCCCTAGAGTCTGCGCTGCAAACGATTGGCCAACAGCGCCACGAGGGCAAAACGCCTGCACAAACGCTGAATAGGATGAGCGCGATGGCGAAGCCTTCCAAGGGAATCGCTACCACCCTCCTCGCTACCTTTCAAACTGCCCTACAAAGCCAAATTGACGCACTCTCTACCGTTCAGCCCGGGCTGGCAGATACCCGCCGCACGGCCATTAAAACCAGGGTGCAGGCGCTGATTCAACAAGGCCTTGACCAAAGTGTTGCCAAGCTTCGCGAGTGGCTGGTGCCCGCCAGCTTGCAGGCACACTACCGCTCAGGATTGGCCCAGGCTTTGCAGCAAAAAACAACGCCAGACTGGCTGCTGCAAAACTTGCGCCCTGCCTGGAAAACGCGCCAAAAGGAGGTCGTTCGCTGGGTGCATCAGGGCTGTGACTTCTTCGAGCGGCCTCGGCTGGTGGAACTCTGGATGGCTTTTGCCGAACCGGTGGTGTCTGCGGAGGTGGAAGCCGAGCCGGCCGATGGTTCCAAGGCAGACAAACCGGGAATGGCTCCGGTGGCGATCGCTACCGGCCTCGGCTGGATTCTCGGCGGCCCCTTAGGCGCGGCAGTGCTGGCAGGTACCAGCCACCTGGTGAATCAGAGCGGCAGAACCCAGCAGACTCAGCCAATGGCGGTTGACTTTGCTCAGCAGGCGGATATTTATCTGGAGCGGTTTAGTGCAGAGGCGTTGGGGGCGATCGCTGCTTACAAACTCGCCGCCAATCAAATCATCCAAACCAAAATTTCAGCGATCGCAACCTTTTCCCCTGCCCGCGAAGCTCAGATCAATCTACTCAAAACAACGCTAAGCGAACTGGAAGAACTACTTGAGCGTGTTCTCGAATTTTGACGGCAGGGTTACCGTGGCTACCGTGGGCGCGGCTGGCTTGACGATGATAGTACAGGATGGCTGAAGAGTGGTGCCGGGCAGTAGATGACAGGCTAAGAAGACGGTGCTGCCAACACTATAAGCCGGGCGGTAGTTGGATGTGCAAGGAAAGAGCGTTTGCGCTAAGATGCCCAAGTCATTCATCAGTATGGACGTGTGGGCAGTGCCCACCCTACCGACTGCTTACTCTGAGAGACATAATTACCAATTGATCATATGAGAGATGAACGGTGATGTTGGAAAAGCTATTAGACAGTAACGATTTGGCTAATCTGCTTACCTCTGAAGAAGTAATTCAAGTTTGCATTGGTCAATATCAATCAATCGTAAAGTTCACTAATAGCCTGCATATCTCGGTCGAGTGTAGTTTCAGAATTTGTTTCCCCTCTCAAATTCTTGAAGCCAGCGCAGAAGATCCAACAACTTCGAGGAAGCTGACAAGTCTGCTTGGAAAGGAACTAGAGACTTTTCAAATAGAAAACAACGCTTTGCGAATTATTTTTTCGGACAGATCATCGCTAGAACTGATTATGAGAGATGACGGTTACGAGTCCTTTTCTATCACAAAGGGGGAAGAAGCCGTATATCTGTGAGATCTATCACGTCGAATAGTAAGTGGAAGCAGGTAGAATGGGTACTGCCCACGCCGTTTTTTCGCTGTTCTCTAAAGAGCAAATCAACCTCAAGAAGACCCGTGAAATCAGCGATCGCACCATTGCATTGGCGGAACCAATCTCGCCGACAAACCCCTTGCTCAACTAGCTTGTGAAAACTGGCATCAGGTACATCACCGCAGCTCTCTTTAGCGCAATTGCCAAACCCAAGCCACAACGCTTAAGGTAAGCGAATCTATGAATTCTCACTAAATCCATGACTCAAGGGAAAATGCTCTGACTGCTTGCATTCGGCTGAAGTCGCTGTCGGTAGAGACCACAATTAGGTTGTGATGGAGCGCGGTGCAGGCAATCCAGAGATCGTTGTCGCTCATACCAACGGTTTCGATTTTGGTTTTGCGGCGCTTTTGACGGTCTTTAGGGCCGAAGTGGCGGATGATGTCAGCTTTGAATTGGCCGTAGAGGTCGGCGACCCTATCATTCAGCCGATAGATACCAATGTCTGCCAAATAGGCTTGGACAAGAGCCAGGTTCCGCTCTTGCCTTTCGGAGTTGTAGGCCATGTAGAGGACTTCGCCTTGGGTGATGAGGCTGATAGCGACGTTTTGCTCGCCGATGTCGGCAATTTTTTGACGAATTTTGGAATCGCCCAAAATCAATCGGCTGAAGTGGTTGGTGTCTAGCAAATACATGGTCTAGGACTGAATCTGAGAGCGAGTTTCGTAGACGGTTTGCAGACATTCTTCAAAGTCGTCGCCTGCCCAAGTTTCGGTATGGCTGAGGAGAGACTGACTAGCAGGGCGAAAGTCTTCGGGGGTATCAATGGGTTGGGTCTGTGATCGCTGTTCTTTTTGAACCAGGAAGCTGATGAAGTCGGCGACCAAGCGAAGGCGATCACTAGAGAGCTGATCGAGGTATTGGTTGATGGTTTGGCGCAGTTGCAGGGTGTTCATAGGGATAAGGACTGGCAGTTTCCTTCTATAGGGTAGCTGAGAGCTTGAGGCGTCAGCCAGAGTTCCTTCGCTACTCTCCAGAAAGTAAATCAACTTCAAGAAGACCTGTAACATCAGCGATCGCACCACTACATCGGCAGGCCCAACCTTGCTGATAGACGTGTGAGCAGTGCCCGCCCTACTGGTTCATGCTTCCCAGGGATTGATGATGTTCAGGTCGCAGTGGGTAAAGTCATCGACATTTCTCGTAACGATGACGGCCTGATGAACCCGACAAATTGCAGCGATCTGGGCATCAAACTGGGAGACTGGGATTCCTTTTGCCCTGCGGTGGGCAGCGATCACGGCATAGAGTCTGGCCGCAGCTCGATCAAACGATAGGATTCTGCCAGCGAAGTCTTCTCGAAACATCGCTTGAGCGAGAGCATGTAGGCGTTGCTGTCGTGCTCCCTTAGGCAAGATGGCAATGCCATAGAGGACTTCAGCTTGAGTAAGGGTAGTAATGTATAGGCTACCTCTGGCATGGGAGGCAACCCATAATTCCACATTGGGTTCGACCTGAGGCTTCATCAACTCCGAAACTACATTGGTATCGAGGACAAACATTGTGAGCTAAAAAACAGGAGGAGTTCTGATCGGGTCTCTGGGGAGGGCCGACAGCTCAACGCCGCCGACTTCCGCAAACCGCTGCTTGATGGCCGTTGCTAGATTGGGTTCCAACTGCTTAGGTTCCAGGGGTGCTGGCGGCGTCAGAACGCTGACGAGAATGGCAGTGATTTCAGCTTCGAGGCTACGCTCGTTTTGCTCTGCGCGCTGCCGCAGGCGTTGGATGAGTCGAGGTTCTATTTGTTTTAGAATGATGTTAGCCATCGGCGCTCTCAGTATTATCGGGGGCAATCAAGCGTTGCTATAGTTGTCTCTATCATAGCGCTTCCTACCCGTGAGATAACTCGTGCTAGCTAGTGATAGGGTAGGTCCTGCTCACGCCGTTTATTCGCTATTCTCTAGAGAGTAAATCAACCTCAAGGAGACCCATAGAATCAGCGATCGCACCACTGCATTGGCAGGCCCAATCTCGCTGATAAACTCCTTCTCGCTTAGAGGAATTGTGGTCATCAGGCGGTAGCATCCAGATAAAATGCAGGTGGTCTGGCAGAATCACCGCCGCGACGATTTGAAAGACGGCTTCGCGCTTGGCTTTCCTGATAGCTTGACGCAAGAGAGCAACGGTATCAGGATGGCTGAAGAGCGGTGCCGGGCGGTAGGTGACCCAGGTCAAGAAGACGGTGCTACCAGCGGTGTAAGCGCGTCGGTAGGTGGACATGCGAGGGAAGAGCGTTTACGCTAAGGTGCTAAAGTCATCCATCGGATAGACGTGTGGGCAGTGCCCACCCTACTGACTCACTCTGCCCACACTACCGACTCTGCCAGGCAGATCTTTGACGATAAGTTTAAGTGAGTTAGGAGTTTAGAAGAGTGCTAGCTAGTTAGAAACTATTGTGTTTTGGAGGTTGAAGTTATGACTGCCGAGGAATTGTTGCAGTGCTATGCTGCTGGGGAAAGAGACTTCGAAGGAATCGAAATAGCCCGTGATAGAGACATCAAGGGTGGAAGTTATACCAGCACAGATTTAAGCGGAGTCAACTTGAGCGGGGCTAATTTCAGAAACGCTGCTTTGAACTACATTAACTTGGAAAGAGTCAACCTGGAAGGAGCTAACCTCTCCCAGGCTGGACTATATAAAACTTCTTTGGTGAGGGCAAACTTGCGGGCCGCCAATTTGGAAAAGTCTAGCGTGGAATGTACTAATTTCTCCTATGCTAATCTGGTTGCCGCCAGCCTGCGGAAGGCTAGCGGCAAAGGTGCTTATTTCGGAGCCAATTTGACCCAGTCGGACTTGAGAAAAGCCGATCTTACCCAATCCCGCTTCGATGGCGCTGTCCTCAGACGGGCTAATCTGACCGAAGCGCTCCTCAACGAGGTAACTTTGTTCAGGGTTGATCTGAGGGAAGCTATCGGTGCGAGTCTGGATAGCTCTAAGTACTTCGCAACCATCTTGCCTAACGGAACCATTGTATCTACCTTGTCCGATGGCAGTATCGCTTCCATACCCAATTTTGGACCCTTGTTTTCCTAAAAGGGACGCTCGCAAGAGCAGGTAGCAGGTACGGTAGGCACTGCCTACGCATTTTATTCGCTATTCCCCAGAGAGTAAATCAACCTCAAGAAGACCCGAAATCATTCGCCAGATAGACGTGTGGGCAATGCCCACCCTACCGACTCATGTCAAGAGGTTTTTGCGGGTTGTAAAACCGTTCGTAGCCCTAGCAAGATCAGCCCCATGCTGACAATCATCCAGGGCGTCACGGGCTCTGTGAAAAACAGCCAAGCTAACAGCGCCACCCAAACGGGCACACCGCTGTAGACAATACTCGTAGACTTCGTTGGCCCAATCCGCTGAGTGCTCAGGGTAAACAACAAATAGCCGATTCCAGAAGCGCCAATGCCCATGTAAAACACGCCGGCAACCGATTCCCACGACAGGCTTGGCCACCCGGTTTGCCGTAGCTCAGGCACCACCAATAGCAATAGCTGTGCCACGCCAAACAGCGCCCCGTAGTAGCTCATCGCCAGTCCGCTGTATCGCCGCCCCAAATGGCGCAGCAAAATAGAATAGCAGGCCCAGCAGAGCACCGCACACAGCATCAGCAAATCGCCCGCGTTAAACTGGAACTGTAGTAGCGCCGTCAAATTGCCGTCAGTCAGCAGAACCAGGACGCCGAGGATAGCGATCACACCCCCTACATAATTTCGCAGCGCCAGCTTCTCCTTCAGCACTACCGCTGCTAAAAAGCCAGTCACCACCGGATTAAACGCATTGATAATCGCAGAATTTGCCACCGCCGTATAGCGCAGGCTAGAAAAGAAAAAGAAGTGATAGCCCACGACGCCGAAAGTACCCAGCAAAAAGAGACATACTTTATCTGAGCGAGAAGCCTCCCCAATCCGCAGGCCGATATCCCCCCGCTGCCACACCAAAAGCCCCAAAAAAACAGCCGCAATCAGGTAGCGCAGCAAAGTAATCAGCAGCGGCCCCATTTCACCGGTTGTATACTTGCCTGCGACGAAGCTCCCCGCAAATAGTAAGCTAGTCAGCACAGCCAGCAGACTTTGTCGCCATATATTGCTCTGATTCGTCATGGGGCTGCCCATCCTTGCGATGGATTTGTTGTTTAGTCATCTTAGAAGAATGAGTCCGATGGCCATCCCTAGATGACAGTTTAAGAACGCTTCATCAACCAAGAAAAATTGACGACATCTGACTCAGTCTGCACATAACTCCAGCGATTGTATGGGCACTATAGAAACACTGATGAAGCTGAGGACGTTTTATCGGAACTTTGCAGGCACGGTCAGACTGTGAGTAGAAGGTCGGTAGAAGTTTCTAGAATACGGCTTCTCAACCTACTCAACTATCGAAATAGTCAGCGAAAAACACGTATAAATACTTACTAAGAGGGCATCACATGGGCAAAAAACTTTCGCCACTGTACGCAGAGACACGTATTTTGCTGAGTCTTTGGGCTTTAGATTCGTCGGCATATGTCTCTAAAAGCAGCTTTGTCCCCAGCTCTAAGGGACAGGCATACTCAGACGCACTGGCCCGACTAGAGCAGAATGAATCACTATCGTTCCAGCAGCAGAAGAATAGAAAGGTTTACACGCTAACGACTGCTGGGAAGCAGCGATTGGCTAAAAATCTGGCTGATGAAGAATTTGCTTTTACAACCAATATTGGACCAAAAGTAACCAACGCACTATTAAAGTGGCTTCGGCAACGGAATGAAGTCATTGAAGGATCCCTAACCAATGGTAAGGCTAAAGGCAACGGTAAAGTTGCTGAAATCAGTTCTGCTGAAGCCTTTAGTGATGTTCTACTGAAAACTTACGATCAGCTAAACCAGGACTACAATCTGAATGATTTGGTGCCCATCTATCGCCTTCGCAGAGAGATCGGTGACCAGGTTTCCAGGTCAGAATTCAACGAATGGCTGCTAGACGTACAGGCAAGCGATCTGGTGCAGCTAACAGGTGGCGAAATGCCCAACATCACTCAAGACCAGCGCGAAGACTCTCTCTCGATTCCAGGGGGTGGAATGCGCTTTTATGCCAAACGCCTTTGAGCACTTGAATCCAGATTTTTGCCCCAGCTATCTATCTCATTAAAATACCAATCATGGCATCTAAAGTTTCATCGCCAGAGGCGCTGATGGCAGCGCTTCAAGCTAATAATCCGTTCGAAAAACCGCCCGTTGTTAAAGAGCAAAATATTTGGGGAGAGTCTTTCCCGGATGTCTCTAGCCTAAACGCCCACGCTTCTGATGCTGTCTTTGAGGCTTTGGAGAAAGTCAGGTCATCAGATTCAAGCCTGGATAAAGCGACCTCGATTGTCTTTACAGCAGATAGAGGTGTCGGGAAAAGCCATGTGATCAAACGAATCAGAAAGCGGCTGCAATCTGAAGGGCAAACACTATTTATCTATGCCAGCGCCGATAAAT
>JBARVU010000243.1:0-2857 GCA_049646425.1 Phormidesmis sp.
CCACTTTTCATACAGCCTCTAACACAAGACCTAATACGTATAGGTGATAAGAGACAGCGTCAAATAGTTTTGAATTACTGACATTTAGCCTAACAGCTAATCTCATTTGTAGCCAAAGCAACAAAAGCTATTTGTAAAGTGTATTATTTTTATTGAAATAGAGCTAAAACAAATGCTCCAAAAAGATTAAAGTCAGCCTTTGATATCAGACCAGCCTTTGAAGTTTTGTCTTGGCTTGGTTCATGAAGAAGACCGCGCTCGCTCATTTAGAGACATCATCGCTCATCGCCTTTATTGAGGTAGCCGAACAAGGCAGCTTTACGGATGCTGCTGCGACCCTAAACTTATCTCAGCCAACCGTTAGTCAACAGATCCGACGGCTTGAAAGGTTTGTCGGCATTAAGTTACTACATCGCCGGTCTAATAAGGTTTATCTCAGTGCGGCAGGCGAAGCTTTTATCTCTCACTGCCGCACCGGATTGCAGGACATAGAGGCCGGAATAGCCTCAGCGCTGCAAACGTCGCAGGGCATTGAAGAAAAGGTGACTCTAGGCATCACTTGTTTTAATGCCCCACGTTGCTTATCAAATACGCTAAAGTCCTATCACCGACAGTATCCTAATGCTCATATACAAGTTTCGGAAGGTCTTCCAGATGACCTTGTTAGTGGTTTACAATCACGGACGATAGACCTGGCTATTTTCTCTCTACCTGTACCCGTTGAAGGATTCAGTTTTGAAGCGCTATATACAGAACCCTTGCTGCTCATAGTAGCTTCCACACATCCCCTCGCTGCTCTCGCAAGTGTCACCTGGGAAGATATTCGCCCTCATCCGCTTCTCTTGCCTCGGCAAGAGAAGCATTTTGGTATTCGTTCTATTGTTGAGGCGCTATATAGATCTCACCAGAGCAAGATTGATACTGTGCTTGAAGTAAGCGGTAGCCAATCTCTACGGCAGCTTTTGCTATCTAACTACGGCCTTGCATTTTTACCACCTTCCCAGTTTCAGAAAGATCTAGAGGATGGGCTGCTAATCGCTATACGTCCTTTCGAGATTGAACTAAAACATAAAGTCACTGTCGCAACCCATCTAAAATATCCACCTCACTCAGCGGCCCAAACGCTACTAGATGTCATGAGAGATAATTGTGCAAGTCCGGCATCTTTCTCACGGCTCGCTCAAAAAAAATAGAACAGATATAATTATTCTGATAAGTAGGTCAGCCTAGTTAGTAGGATAGGGAGAGCCAAATCTAGTTTTCGCTTATTCAGCCATGCCTGCCCCCTTTGCATAACGCTGACAGATAAAGAGGAAGCCACATTAATCGAGTTGTGTGCCCTACTGGAGTACGTGACCGTGCCCACATGGTTTTGCTGAACGCCGAGGGCTGGAGTGCTCCGACTATTGCAGAGATTCTAAAATGCCACGAACATACGGTCAGGGCGGCGATTAAGCAGCGGCGACGTGTGGCCTATGGGAAAAAGCGGGGCGGGGCAAAAAGCCAACCTGGGAACCAGCCGATCTCGACTATCTAGAGCAATACTTGAATGAAGCGGAGCGTACCTACAACAGCAGTTAGTTAACAGTCAAGCTGCGGGAAGAGCGCAGGAGAAAGCTCAGCGCTGCCTGGATTCGGAAGTTGTTAAAAAAGGGCTATCGATGGAAATACACCTGTCACAGTCACAGCAATCGCCAAACCTACCCTCTCCTCTCTCTTACGATTTTTCGATCACTGGTTTACTTCCAGATGAACTAACGGAAACCGAATAACATATTAGCTATTTCTACTAGCCTATTGATCCGGCTGCTTTCTCAATACAGCCAACCCATAACATGACCCTGGAGTAGCCTTTATTCCAACTCTATCTGTCGTTTCGACGGAGGCCGCTGAACTTCCTGACTTGTTTGCCGCTGGCAGATGCGACGAGCCATCTGATTGACATACTTCATTGCCTGCGACTTCCCATAGCTACGATAAATGTTCTCTACTACCGAACTCTCAGACGCCAGCATCAGCGAAATTGATCGCTGCGCCACCCCATCCTCAAACGCCCGCCGCCCAACGCGATAATCCAGCTCAGTCTCACTACGAGCCGCCACGCCCTGGCTGTAATGCTGCCAAAGTGCGCCATAATCCCCTTCCTTCGAGACGCTATCTGCTAAGTCAACTTCCTTCGCTACTGATGTTGGTCGTTCATTGATAGCTTTTGCTCTAACTGCCGCATCGAGTCTATCAACTGCTGCTGCGAGCTGATTTCTGTCTTTAGCTGCCTGTTCCAACTGCTTAAAGCCGTAATCAATTGCTGCAACTGCGCCTGCAAGCTCTCCCTCGCATCGGGCGAGTTCTGCTCGCTCAGCGTACTCTGCAACTGCGACAGAAAGTGGTTCAACCTGTTCGCTAAGGACACCGGCAAGTGAGTCAAACTCTCTGCCATCCCCTGCACATCTTGCTCTAACAGACTCATTCGCTGAGCGAGTACCTGAATGTCTTTCTGGAAATGCTGCAAACTCTTGCGCAAGGCGTTCTCCAACGCCCGCTCCAGTACGCTGCCCGATATCTCTACTGTCACCGGCTGAGCTAGGCTCGTTTCTTTGCTGAGCTTCTTTCTGGGTCTCGGCATAATTCTCTCTTACCTTAAATAATGGAATATAGTCACTGGCGTTTTCCTTTGTCTTAGATATCTGTGCCCGTCTCAGCAGTTCATCCCTATCAGCGGCATACAGCTTCAGTCCATGCTTCGCTCGCGACACCGCCACGTAAAACGCCTCTCGATTCGTCGTCTTATTACTCATCAGCGCCAACACCCGGTCAGCCGTCTTCCCCTGAGCGCTGTACGTTGTGCTCACCCACGCAT
>JBARVU010000244.1:0-12726 GCA_049646425.1 Phormidesmis sp.
ATTTTGATGGCGCCGCCGGGAGCGAGAGATATTTACGCGCCGGCAGGGCATCGGCTGCGGACGGGCGAAACCATCCAGATGTCGCTATTTGCCGATACGCTGGAATATCTGGCAGGGTTGGGTGATAGAGAGGCGCTCAGGGCGTTTTATGAGGGCGAGATTGCCCAGCAGGTGGTGCGCGACTGCCAGGCGGGCGGCGGCTGTCTGAATCTGGAAGATTTTCGGCGGTATCGGGTGATTGAGCGATCGCCCCTCACCATCGGCTATCGCGGTGTGCAAATGATTACCAATCCGCCGCCGAGTGCTGGCGGTTCCCTGATTGCGTTTTGTCTGGAACTCCTTGACCGCTTCGATCTTGCTCAGATGACGTTTGGGTCTGCGGAGCATTTGGCCTTGTTGTCTCAGGCAATGCGGTGGACGAATGAGGCGAGGCGATCGCACCTGGATGACTTTTTGTTTGATGAGGCGATCGCCGAGAAATTCATCGCCCCTGACCTGGTAGAAAAATACGCTCAGCCGCTTGAGAAGATCATGGCCCAAGGTGTCAACCGGTGGGGCAGCACCACTCACATCAGCGTTATGGATGATGAAGGTAACGCAGCCAGTGTGACGACCTCCAATGGTGAGGGTGCTTCCTATGTGATTCCCGGCACTCAGATTATGATGAACAATATGCTGGGCGAAGAAGATCTCAATCCGGGCGGGTTCAATCAATGGCCTCTTAACCAGCGCATGTCGTCGATGATGGCCCCGACCATGCTTTTGAAAGACAGCAAGCCTCAGCTAGTGCTCGGTTCAGGTGGCTCCAACCGCATTCGTACAGCCATTTTGCAGGTAATTTCTAATATTCTGGACTTTGGGATGCCTTTGCAGGCGGCAGTAGAAGCACCGCGAATCCACTGGGAAAATGGCACGTTTCATCTTGAGCCCGGATTAGGGCAGTCCGGAGCGCTTGCGGCTGGGTCAGATGAGACTGAACAATTCGTCTCGGCGCAGTTAGGAACGCAGCGACTACTGCGGTGGCAGCGCTCTAATATGTTTTTTGGCGGCGTCCATTCGGTGGGACTAGAGGGGGCAGGCGCTTTGCAAGGCGCAGGCGATCCGAGGCGCAGTGGTGCAGTCGCTGAGTGTGAATAGTTCATCTTCCGCACGATCCCACACAGCAGATAGGTCTTCAAACAAATGAACCGGGATACCCGTCGAGCTAAGGCCAGGTCTGAGACCGCGAAGTCTGGTGCGCTTCCAGAAAGCCGCGCTTTCCTAAAGCTGGCCATTCCCCTGGCGGCAGCTCAGCTCGCTCAGTTTGCGGTGGGCTTTGTCGACACCATTATGATGGGCCACTTGAGTACGGCGGCGCTGGCAGCAGGCGGGCTCGCTTCTGCCACTTTTCAGATGTCGCTGACGGTAGTGACGGGCTTTGTGATGTCGGTAGGGGTGCTGGCAGCGGAGGCGTATGGCGCTGGTAAAAAGGAGCGGCTGGCGGGGCTAGCCAGACAGGGGCTATGGCTATCGCTGCTGCTGGCGCTGCCGTTTATGGCTTTGCTGTGGCAGATGACGCCGGTGCTGAGAGCGCTACGTCAACCTGAGGCAGTGGTGATTTTGGCGCAGCATTACTTTAGCTGGATAGCAGTGGGGGTGCTGCCCGCACTGGGGTTTGCGATGCTGCGGGGCTATCTCTCGGCGTTTTCGCTGGCGAATGTGGTGACGGGCATTGTCGCCATTGGTACGGTCTTTAATATTGCCTGTAACTATGTTTTGGGCTTTGGGAAACTAGGCTTTCCCCGGATGGAGCTAGCGGGCTTAGGGATGGGCAGTGCGCTCAGCTTTTGGCTGATGTTTGGGCTGTTTGCGCTCTACATTCTGCGTCATCCCGAGCTGAACCAATATCGCTTTTGGCGCGGCTGGAAGCATCCGAACGGGGCAATTTTGGTGCGGCTGCTGGCGGTGGGTTTGCCGATTGCGATTACGCTGATGCTGGAGCTGGGTATGTTTTTGGCGGTGTCCTACATGGCGGGCAGTCTAGGCACTGAGGTGCTGGCGGCGCACCAGATCGCGTTTCAGACGATGGCGCTGATTTTTATGGTGCCGTTGGGGATGTCGCAGGCAGTAACGGCGCGGGTAGGGCTATGGTTTGGCCGGGTTGATCGGGCGGGCACCCGGCGGGCGGGGTTTGTGGCGATCGCCTTCGCCATCAGTTTCCTATTAATGACGGCGATCGCCCTACTGCTGGGTCGCCGCGTGATGATCGGCCTGTTCATTGACCTGCAAGATCCGCAGAATGCGCTGGTGATCGAATTGGCGATGAATTTGCTGTTGGTGAGTGCGATTGGTCAAATTATCGATGGCGTTCAGCGGGTGACCATGAGCGCCCTCTATGGCCTTCAAGATACGCGAGTGCCGATGGTGCTGAGTGCGATCGCCTTTTGGGGCATTGGTATTACTGGTGGCTACCTGCTGTGCTTCGTCGCTGGCTGGGGCGCAGTGGGCTTGTGGGTCGGGCAATACACAGGCGTGGCAGTGGCGGGTGTGATCTTTGTCTGGCGCTTCCGCCGACTGACGCGATAAAAGTCACTATAAAAGCCGTACCAGGTTACGGAAATTACTCCATCTGCGGGATCACGCTGAATTGCTGCCCTTGTTACGATACCTGTATTAGAAAGCGTATCTGAGAAAGACAAGCGAGTAACTCTATGCCCATTAAGGACAAAAAGCCGCAGCAGCGTAAGACGGCTAACTGGATATTTTTTGCCATTAGCGCGGTGCTGCTGATCAGCACTTTTTTGCCAGCTTCTTTTGGTCAGGACACTGAGCGGGTGCCCTACAGTGACTTCATCAGCCAGGTCAAAGACCATCAGGTGGTGAACGCTCAGGTGGGTGAAAAAGCCATTCAGTACCAGCTAGAAGCAGGCGGTGCAGTCTACGAAACGACGCCCGTTTTTGACCTGAATCTGCCTACGCTTCTACAAGATAACGGGGTCAAATTTTCCGCTAAGCCGCCTGCGGGCAACGCTTGGTTTGGTAGCCTGCTGAGCTGGGTTATCCCTCCTTTAATCTTCGTCGGCGTCTGGCGTCTCTTTCTGGCTAGGGGCCAGGGCGGCGGTCAAGGCGGCGTCTTTTCAATCGGCAAAAGCCGCGCCAAGATCTATGTAGAAGACGAAGATACAAAAATCAAGTTTACCGACGTAGCTGGGGTTGACGAAGCTAAAACTGAGCTAGTTGAAATCGTCGATTTTTTGCAAAACTCGAAGCGGTTCACTGATTTGGGCGCGCGCATCCCTAAAGGTGTGCTGCTCGTCGGCCCGCCTGGAACCGGGAAAACGCTGCTCGCTAAGGCCGTTGCCGGGGAGGCAGGCGTTCCTTTCTTCAGCATTTCGGGCTCTGAATTCATTGAAATGTTTGTCGGCGTAGGCTCCTCTCGCGTCCGCGATCTGTTCGAGCAGGCGAAAAAGCAGGCGCCCTGCATCGTCTTTATTGACGAGCTAGATGCGATTGGCAAGTCGCGTTCCGCAGGCGGCTTTTATGGCGGCAACGACGAGCGCGAGCAAACGCTCAACCAACTCCTGGCTGAAATGGACGGCTTCGAAGCGGAGGGCTCCACCATTATTGTGCTGGCGGCGACGAACCGACCGGAGATTTTAGACCCGGCTCTATTACGTCCTGGACGCTTTGACCGGCAGGTGCTGGTAGACCGGCCTGACCTTAAAGGGCGCGAGGCGATCTTGAATATTCACGCTACGGAAGTGAAGCTGTCTGATGGGGTGGACTTGAAGGCGATTGCCACTCGCACGCCCGGCTTTGCTGGTGCGGATCTGGCCAACCTGGTCAACGAAGCGGCGCTGCTGGCTGCTCGCAACCATCGTGAATCTGTCCAGCAAGCTGATTTTGCTGAGGCGATTGAGCGAGTGGTGGCTGGCCTCGAAAAGCGCAGCCGCGTGCTCAATGACAAGGAAAAAGAAATTGTGGCCTACCACGAAGTCGGTCACGCGCTGGTGGGCGCTGCGATGCCCGGGACTGACCAGGTTGAGAAAATCTCCATCGTGCCTCGGGGAATGGCGGCACTTGGCTACACCTTGCAGCTCCCGACCGAAGATCGCTTCTTGCGTGATGAGGCCGAGCTAAAAGGGCAAATTGCCACCATGTTGGGCGGACGTTCTGCTGAAGAAGTGGTCTTTGGCTCGATTACGACCGGTGCTGCCAATGATTTGCAGCGCGCTACTGATGTGGCTGAGCAGATGGTGACCAGCTACGGCATGAGTGAAGTGCTGGGGCCATTGGCCTACGACCGCAGCAAGCAAAATAACTTCTTGGACAATGGGGGCGCGCCCAATGCTCGTCGTCTAGTCAGCGATGAAACGGCCAAGGCGATTGATGCAGAAGTTAAAAGCATTGTCGAATCAGCTCATCAGCGGGCACTGGCGATTTTGCAGGATAACCGCGAGCTGCTAGAGGAAATTTCTCAGCTGCTGCTGGAAGAAGAAGTCATTGAGGGCGATCGCCTGCGCACGATGCTCTCCAAAGTTGCAGACAAAGCCGCTGATAGCCAGATAACGGCTTCTAGCAAGCACATGGTGGAAGTGTCATAACCCAGATAGGACACCGCCGATCCGCTCAAAACAATTCATCTCAATGAGCAGCAGGCAGCCTGAGAGGGGACCTGCTGCTTTTTCTTTAGATTTTATTTTCTGTCGTGAGTGGAAAAACTGTTTTATGATCTAATCGAATATATTTTGTTTACAAATCAGACGATTCCAGGTCAGCTCGCCGATTCTGCTTACCCTAGCTGGCTTCCAACCTATGCAAGCAAAACCAGTAAATAATCTGACTCACCAGCTCACCTGGCGTAGCCGCATTAAGCGATCTAGAAAGCATCACAGCCGCATTCCCAACCCCGTTGAGCTGATCCTGTGGGTGGGTATGTTGGCGCTGCCAGTTACGGGCACTGCCTGGTGGCATTCTCAACAGCCAGTACTGCATCCTTCTGTCGCCCTGGTGCTCGGCGGCGCGCCTGAGCGTGAGCAGTTTGCAGCTCAGTTTGCCAAGAGCCATCCTGACGTCGAAATTTGGGTGTCGTCGGGCAGTAACCCTGAATACGCCCAGTGGATATTTGACCAGGCCCAAGTGCCGAATGACCAATGGTACTTAGACTACCAGGCGGTCGATACGGTGACCAACTTCACGACGTTGATCGACCAGCTTCAAGCTAGGAAAATTCATGAGGTTTATCTGATCACCTCTGATTACCATATGCGCCGTGCCAGCGTAGTTGCTCAGATTGTATTGGGCAGCCGGGGCATTCAGTTCCAGCCGGTAGCGATTCAGACTGAAGAAGTACCCGAAAGGCGCGAAACTTGGGTGAGAGAAGTGAGGGATGGGGCGCGATCGCTGCTCTGGGTCGTCACTGGCAAGACTGGCGTAGAATGGCGACCTGCTGCAAAGCGCAAAGCCTAAGGCTCGGGCTTTAAGGTAGCTTGTTGAACCAGTCACCAAGCGCTCGATTGCCAATGCCTTATCTAATCTTGCAGTTGTCTTACTAGAAATTATGATCTCAGCAATTGAAAACTCTCCCTACACACTAGAGCAAATTCAGGTTTGGCTACGGGGCTTATTGACCATTGCCTGGGCGGATGGTCAGTTCGATGACACCGAGAAAACCATGATTCACGCCATGGTGGAATCTGAATTTGCCCCGAGCATAGACTTTGAAACGCTCCAGCCGATAGAGCCCGTAGATTTGGCAGAAGTACTGCATTTGGATGATGCGGCTGCTCAGAATTTTCTGCGGATGGCGGTCATGGTTGCCCTGTCCGACGGGATGTATTCTGAGGCTGAGGACGAGAAGATCATTACATTTGCGGAGGCCCTGTCGATAGATCCCGATGTCCTGGCCTCACTGAAATCGACGCTGTACAAACTGAAATCGCCAGAGATGTCAGATGGCGGTGAGACCTCTGAGGCCAAAGCGGATTCACTAGCGACGCCACACGCCGATGAATCGGTCGGGGTCGATCCGCTCAAGCCTGCTCGCGAATGGCTCGACCAGCTCACCGTAGAGGATCCGCGTCTGGCTCGCTTTGTCTGCAAGCTGGTACCTTCTCAATGTCCCTTTGAGCGAGATGTCAAGCTTTTTGGCCACAAGGTCGTTCATATTCCCCCCATGTGTAAAATCAACCCCCTGTACGACCAGCTGGTAGGGCTGCGGTTTCGGGCGCTCACCTATCTGGCTGACGACTGTGGGGAAGACATTGCGTCCTACGAATGACTAGTCAGATCTTGCCATGTGCCGAGGGCGATCGCCCCTTATGATGCTCTATTGACCGAGCAAGTGAAGGGCGAAGCATGGATGTAATCACAGCGGATATTCTAGTGGTGGGCGGAGGAACCGGCGGCACTGCCGCTGCCATACAGGCAGCGCGGCGGGGTGCGGCGGTCGTCCTGGTTAGCGAGCTACCCTGGCTAGGCGGAATGCTGACTTCTGCTGGGGTCTGTGCGCCAGATGGGAACGAGCTGACGGCTTTTCAAACAGGCATTTGGGGCGAGTTTGTAACCGAATTACAGCGCCGACATCCCGAGGGGCTCAGCCACGGCTGGGTAAGCTTTTTTACGTATAATCCGGCGGTCGGTGCGCAGATTTTCGCCGATTGGGTGAGCGCACTGCCGATGCTGCAATGGATAGCAGGGCAGCGACCTCGAGAAGTACTGAAAGCGACTGGCGACCGATCGGATCGGATCACAGGCGTCCGGTTCGACCAGCTCACAGTGAACGCCAAAGTTATCCTAGATGGCACCGAGCTAGGCGACTTACTCGCTCTGGCAGATGTTCCTTACCGCTGGGGCTGGGAAACCCAGCGCCAGTGGCAAGAGCCTAGCGCTCCGGTCTCTCTGAGTGATCCTGACGCTGCGCTCTATGCCATCACCCAGCAGGATCCTGTGCAGTCCCCTACTTGGGTGGTAATTATGCAGGACTATGGTGAAGATGCGCCGCCGATTGAGAACGCTTTGCCACATACTCGCTTTGAGGGTGCCTGGGCAGGATACGGGGAAGCCGAAGCAGCCGGTGTCAGATGTCTCAACTATGGGCGGTTACCGGGCGATCGCTTCATGATCAACTGGCCCCAGCAAGGCAATGACTACGGCGTTGGACTGCATCGTCTGATCGAATCTGATGCGGCGAGTGCGCAGTACGACCAGGAAGCTCAGCAGCACAGCCGGTCTTTCGCCTGCTACATTCAAAATCAGCTGGGCAGGCGCTACGGCCTCGCTCAAAATATTTTTCCTGAGACCGATAGATCCCCGGGTGGTGCATTTGCGCTTATTCCCTACTATCGAGAGAGCCGCCGACTCATTGGCCTGACGACCCTCCACGAAGGAGATATTTTGCCGATATCAGGTGGACAGGTGGCCAAGCTGCCGGTAAATTCAGCCGGTGAAATGAATGCCATTGCGCTAGGTAACTATCCCAACGATCATCACTATCCCGGCTTTGAAATGCCCTTAGCCCCTAAGTCTATCGGCTGGGGCGGACGGCAAACGGGTACCCCTTTTGCAATTTCCTACGACACTTTGGTGCCAAAGACTGTAGAGGGCTTGCTAGTCTGTGAGAAAAATATTTCAGTTTCGCACATTGCTAATGGTGCGACCCGCCTGCAGCCGGTGGTACTCGGCATCGGTCAGGCAGCGGGGATGGCGGCGGCACTCTGCATCGAACAAGTCTGTGAGCCCCGGGATTTAGCGGTTGGCAGCGGGTTGCGATCGCTACAAACCGCCCTACTCACCGATCCGACCGCCCCAGCCGCCGTGATTCCGCTCTTCAACCTGCCGCCTGAGCATCCTCACTGGCAAGCCGTGCAGCAACAGTACCTCACCCGACCAGAAACCTACCCCGCCAGCGGCTATCATCCTCTTTCTGACGGTTTATCACGTTCGTTTTTTACGGCCATAAAGCCCTTCGCTCCGCCCGCTTCCAACCAAATTTCTGTAAAAGGTCATTTTTTTTGCAAAGACAAAAATCACTACGAACTTTATCAAAACGAGGCCGAAGATCTGCCAGGTTGTATTCTTTTACTGACAATCAGAGCGGAGATTACGGAACTTTTTCTCAATCTATTGAGCGGCCAGGCAGTTGACGTTATAGGAACTTGGAATGCAGCTGGCAACTGGATACTTTGTGAACAAATTTGCCCGCTATAGGCTGTGCCAACTCTCCCGATAGATAGTCGTCCAGATTGTCCTGACCGGTGCAAAGAGTCGATGTAATAGTGAACAACGACTTGAAAATCTACTAGCAACTATGCTGACTTCCTATCACTACTGGCTCAGCGGCTTTACTGCTGCTTTTTTTGCTACAGGCATTTTGCATTTCACTGCTGTAAGCTCGCAGCGCTTGCTACCTGGCTTCTCGGAACAGGCGCTCCCTGAAGCAGGGAAGGTTTCCTATAGAGGGAGTGGTCGCTGTGGGAATTGTTCAAACGAGGGCAGAGAAAAAGATAACAAGCCCCTGATCGTTGTTCATAGAGGCAGTGGCCGTATTCAGTCAGACCTTTCGTGAAAACTACTGTCGTATACGCTACTTGACTGACCGTGGCCGACAGTCTCTGTGAGTGGCCTGTTGGCAGGCTGTCACATCCTCCCATTGCAATGGATATCAAAATGGTTATTGTGCCAGTATTAAAGTTCCTGTCAGCTAGACCCCTGTGGCATAATCGAGAATAGTTTTTATTAGCAGGTGCCTTTGTACCCGCTTAGATCGTAGCTAAGTTGACTCTCTCGAGATTTCTTTCAACCTGGGTACGATTATTACACCCTCTCAATATGGCTTCTTTTGAATTTTCAGCAGGCTGCGCTGTCATCTCACTTCCGTTTTCTGAGCATTTTATTTATGTTAAGCATCTACGCTTGATTGTTTTTTGATGACCAGCAACGCCGACCTTGTAAAGAAACTGGAACCCAGCGCGATTGATGAAATCATGATGCACTTAGCCTTTAGTGCTATGTGTACAGGCGGCCATCGCCATGGCGCTTTTTTGGATGCGGCAGCAACAGCGGCCAAATGTGCTATCTACGCTACCTACGTAGAGCAGAATAATAATCTGCGCATGACTGGGCACTTGCACCATATCGAGCCTAAGCGAGTAAAAGTAATCGTCGAAGAGATGCAGGCGGCGCTGACGGAAGGCAAGTTGCTCAAGATGCTGGGTTCTCAGGAGCCAGGCTACTTGATTCAGCTACCCCATCTCTGGCTCCAGAAGCATCCCTGGCATGCCGGTGAGTTTCGCCTTCCGGGCAATAGTCTGACCGCCGAGGAAAAACGCCAGGTAGAAGCCAAGCTTCAGGCTGCCGAGTTGCCTGAAGCGCTACCGGACGCACAGCTGCTGACCGGATTCCAGTTCATGGATCTCATCGACTTCTTGCACTCGAGATCTCAGGAGAGCCTGCCTGAAGATCGACGGATGGCTTTGAGTGATGCCCTGGCTGAACACATCAGGCGACGGCTAATTTACGCGGGTACTGTAGCGCGAATTGACTCCCCTATGGGCGGGATGCCTTTTTATGCGCTGACTCGGGCATCTTACTCTCCGGTGGGAGCAGAAGAGAGAACTTACACCATGATGGAGGACACTGCCCGCTACTTTCGGCTGATGCGGGAGTGGGCCAGCTCTCACCAGGGCACTCGCCGCATCTTGGAAGAGCTGAATATTCCGAGCGACAAACGAGAAGCTGCTTTTAATGAACTCGACCAACTCATCAGCGAATGGGCAGATAAGTACCACAAGGAAACGGGGCAGCCCACAGTCGTCCAAATGGCGATGGGCGATAGCGACTCTCCCCAATAATTGGATCCAGTGAGTTGATTGGGGGTTTGTTGACAGCGTCTAGTCACGGCGGAGCACTGGATTGGTCTTACGGCTGAAGAATAGCCTCCTTAACGCTGAAAGCTGCTATTACCAGCTTTTGCCTTTTCGAATGTGGGTAGCTGAACGGCAGATAGTGAGCTGAGCTTCTTGGGCGATCGCGTCGGCTTCACCAGCGGTGAAACAGCCGCCGTATCGTCGATGACAGGCAAGTACCCGGTGGGCGGAGAGACAGTAGCTGAGTCAGCAGCAGGCTCGGCCAGGTTTCTTTCCGGCTGTTCCGGCTGCTCGGGGAGGGGATGACCCCAGGGAGAAGGCTCTGTAAACCCAATCTCGGCGTCTGAGAGCTGGCCCGTCGCAGCAGCAAAGGAGCTGGCAACTGCCGGGGCGATCGCGCTGGCCTCTGCCCTCACATCGTCTGCCTTCACGTCGTCTGCCTTCAAGGCATCTGGGGAAAGCGCTGGGCTGGGCTGAGATAAGTTACTCTGCGACTGTGCGGCTACCTTATCTGTCGCCGTGCCAATCGCCGACTTAGCCCCGGCCTGCCAGTTGAGCTGTGGGGACCGGGTTGTTACCGGGTCTGCCGGCTCGGGCAATTCTTGAACCGGCTTTACTGAGAGCGTTTTCTCTGAAACTGCCTTTTGGTCAGACGTCGGAGTAGTGGGCTCAGGCGCATTGGTCATAACCCGCGCTAGATCCTGCCAAAGCGCGGCTTCGGCCTCTCGGTCGGCGGCAGTCGAAGGATCGCTTGCTTCTCCAGCTGCTGGCGCTTCAGCCGTTTTACTGACGCCGCGAATGAGTGTCTCTAGGTGTGGATCAATCCCCTGAAAGTCAGAGACGGAGCCAGCGGCCCAAGGCATGATACGCTGCGCTTTGGGCATTGGGACAGGCTCTTTGAAAGAGACCGGCTGAGTCGCTTCAGCAGACATCTCTAAGCCGGCAGGCCGCGTACTGACGCTTAGAGACTTTTCCAGAGCAGCTTTGAACTGGAGAGTGTAGCGCTGCTGACGTTGAAGGCGCGATCGCAGATCTCGGCTAGTGGTTTCTGCCTGAATGCGAGCTTGGGCTTCTGCTGCATGTTGCTGAGTGGTCAAGGCGCACTCGTGCTCTAGCTGGACAACGCGCTCCTGGCAATTACTCAGCTCTGTTTGCAAGTTTTCATTGATGAGCTGCTGGCGATTACAGGCTTGTTCGGCTGTGTCTAGCCGACTTACGAGCTGAGCCACCTGCTGCTGGGCATTTTGGGCAGCTTGTTGGGCGGCCACCTGTTCGGCGGTAATCTGGCTGGCCATTTTGGCTTGCGTTGCCTTAGCCTTTTCAAGCTCAGTCTCTAGCGCCAGTCGAGTGGTCTCTAACGCCCCCTCTAATTGGGAAGTTCGCGCTAGCAGCGCATCATTGCACTCATTGAGATCGTGAATGAGCGTCAGTAGCTCGTCTTCGCGTTCTGAACTGACTGAACTGATTGTGCTGTCCGATGTCTTTGGCCGCTCTATAGCCGCTATGGAGTCGCCACCGAGCGTACCGGGTAAGCTGACTGCTTCCCAACTATCAGAGTCCCAACTATCAGAGTCTGGCTCACTGTTTGACGGGTTCAGTGAGCCGGAAATAGCTAAGCTGGGCTCGTCATCAGCGACCCTGCTGATCTCTCCGCCTATTGGTAAGTCGTCGGCTGGCGAGCGGTTGACGTTGTCTGCAGCGTTCTGAAACGGAACGTCTTGAGAATCAGAGGGAGGGGTGGATGACTGATTTTCGCTCATAGTTCGGTTAGGAAATCGCAGGCAGAGTTTGGGCGAGGGTGCGTTTTAGAGCGTTGAAAACAAGCACACTAAAAATTTAGGTCATTTACTTAAAACTCAAAAACCTTAAAAAACGGCTTTCTAAAGTAGTAGCACAGAAAGTCAAATAACAGTAGGTAAAAACAGGAAACATCTGCAAGTTCCGTATATTTAACGACGCCCCTTTCTGTATGGGGGACACCGCATCCGGACGTTTGTTGCAGATGACAACACAAACTCTCTTGCTGATAATCTTGAATATAGTTGAATATTAGCCATGAGTTTGTCGCAAGTTTGACCAGCGGCTGTCCCTGTTTTGATTGAGCTGACAGGTGATCAAGCAAACAGTGCCGCTGCTAATAGATCTCTGTGCATGAAGGCACGGTCTACTTGAGACTGAATTTGGTCGGGAGTGAGGGCGTCGCCATTGAGATAAACGTCGAGCCAGGTTTTGCAGAGGGCTTTGGGCGTTTGGGGGAGGGGGGGTAATCCGCTAGGCATAGAGGCAATGGTTGGATTGAGCGCCCAACCTGGTAGCGATAGGGAGCTGGCTAGGGCATCGACTTTAGGGTCATAGCTAAGTGCGAAGCTGCGGCAACCCTCAGCAGCGGACATTACCAGGGCGTGAAAGCGCATGCCGATGGTCATCTCTATCCCGCGAAAGAGTCCTTTGAGCTGCTGGGGCTGGGTGAGGCAATAAATGTGATAGGGGCCGCTTTTTTGTTCAGCCAAATGGCTGGCGATGTATTGGGCGATCGCTAAGTCTTTGACCGGCTGAAAGGGAACCAGCACGATGCAGACGCCCGTGGCTTTTTGAAAGTTGGCTAGGGCCTGAGCAATCACTTCTAATCTGGCTTGAGTGAGCTGTGCATGGGGTCTTAGGGCGACGGCGACGCGAGGCGCAGGCAAATCCCACAGTCCTTCTACTGGCGCAGGGTCTAGCCCCCATACTGGATCGGGGGCCAGCAGGCAGGCGCGATTCCACTGGCCTAGCAGGGCTTCAGAATTGCGATCGCGCACACTCACCTGGGTACAGCCCTCTAGGGCGCGGCGGGTCAGCCACTGACTGGATACCTGCTGCAAAGGGCCAATCCCTTGAGCCC
>JBARVU010000245.1:0-11254 GCA_049646425.1 Phormidesmis sp.
GGTTGGTCTTTGGCTTTGCGCCGCAAAGCCAAAGACCAATTTTCTGCTCGCTTATCGGTGAAGATAGTAAGCCGATGCTAGATATAAATGTCGTTGGTAGGTCGTCGCGATATATACTCGCTTCACCTAGTATATACACGCTAGTATGTGTAATAGGACACTGGCTCAACCGTAAAAGTATTGATTTTGTAAAGATGTTCAGGGAGGGCGTGATCGCTCTATACGTCTGCATTAGGAGATAGAGCAAACACAATATCTACTCCATTCACTGCCCTATCTTTTCCGGATCAACTTAGCCAATTGCGGCTTCAGGCAGCCAAATGGACTCGGAGAAAGTAAACGGACTTTCTGGTCAAGTACTCAATGTGATTTCGCAGCGCTATTAGCCAAGCAGATAGATGCAACAGTCTCATCGCCCAGCAGTGCGCGATATTCTGTTGCCTTGTAGGAGCTTCTCCTCTAACCAAATGATAAAAGAGTGCTCATATTCGTCATTGCAGCCGCCTGATCCGTTCGCAACAGCTGGACCTGAAATTGAAAATGAGGGCTTCAGGCGTTTATAGCCTGAAATCTGGAGCTGCTTTTGGCTGCCCTCGTACATCATCTTTTCGGTACTTGATAACTTTTGCAGGAACGCCTACCGCAACGGCATAATCAGGCAGACTTTTAGTGACGATCGCGCCAGCCCCAACGATGCATCCCTTCCCGACCTGAACCCCATCTAATACGGTCGCTCCTGCCCCCAGCCAAACCCCGTCTTCGATGACGACTGGGCCTTTTGAATAGGTGCCCTGTTCCATCATAGGAACATCCAATCGGTCTGCTATGTAGTGAGCCCCGCCGATATAGCAGTTTCCACCAATCAGCACCGAGCTGCCAATAGAAATCCCGGCGCATGAAGAGATAATAGTATTGCAGCCAATATCCGTTTTGCTGCCAATGGCAACCGGGCCGGTTTTTCCTTGAATGACGGAATTTCTAGAGATGATAACGTCATCTCCTATGTCAATGCCTTTTTCTCCGGCGCCGCTGGCATCTAGCAAGACGTAGTCGTCAACAGCAACTCTAGCCCCTAAGTTAATCTGGCCGGGATGGCGCAAGCCGATCCCTTTGCCGAAGATGACGCTTCCCCCTACCTGCTTGAAAAGGGAAGGATAAAATCGTTTCCTGAGTAGGTAGCCTGCGCCTCCAGAAAGGTTGTTTAAGAAAAAGATTAATAGTTCATATCTCAATAGGGCAGAGAAACTATCGTTGCCCAGTACCTTTGCCTGATAGCTCTTGAGTAAAGAAGAGTCTGCTTGATTGAGCTGGTCGATCAGAGGGACTTTGGGAATCGATTTTCTTTCGTTTATCGGTGTCATATCAAAGCCTCTTCTGAGCTATTAGCGACCGGCAGAGGGCGCTGAGGTTGTTTTTATCGGTGTCTTTTGTTTAGTTATAAAGGCCCGGACTATAAAGGACTTTTACAGGGAAACCCATTGATGATCCAGGTACCATTGGCCAACTGCTTTGATCCCTTCTTGATCTGAGTGTTGGGGGGTAAAGCCCAGTAGGTTTCTGATCTTAGAGGTGTTGAACGAACGGTCTTTGGTATAAAAAGCAAGCCTTCTGCGATAGAGTGGCGGTTCGATGCCGAGCGGACGGAAAACCAGCTCACACAGGTCTGCCAAGGCGAACAGGGGTGCACCCGGGAGTGAAAGAAATCTGGTGGGTACTGAATACTGCTCGCTGATAAGTGACACCATCTCTTTAAAGGTAATAGCTCCTTCGTTGCCACAGATGAATGTTTCACCGACTGCTTTGGGATGCGTTGCGGCTATAAGCAGGCCGTCGGTCAAATCGTCGACGTGGATGAAGTGCAGTAGATTACTGCCGTCGCCGATAGCAGGTACCCAGCCTTTGCTGACCATTTTGTAGACTTTGAGCAGGCGCTTATCTCCCGGGCCGTAGATGACAGCGGGCCGTACGATGGTAAAAGATAACCCGGTGTCTGCCGCGAATTCTTTAATCCATCGCTCGCCTTCAAGCTTGGTCTGCTGGTAAATATCGCCGGGAGCGGTGCGATATGTTTCATCAGCAGGTGGGTCTTCAATATGACCATGAATGCCAATCGTTGAGACATGTACAAAGCGCTGAAAACTGGGCTGCTTAAGGGCAGCTCTAGCAAGTAGCTGGGTGCTTAGAACATGAACGTTGTGATAGCCTGAGTCAGGAGATTTTGCTTCGCGAAAGGGCGTGACCATATGAAAAATATGTGTGACACCGGCCATGGCCTGATCAATTAGGGCCTCGTCGAAGACGTCTCCTTTGAACCACTGAATGGGCAAATCTGCAAATTTTTGAGTGTCTGAGGTGGGACGGGCGATCGCAACGACTTCGACCCCTTGGGCAACTAGCTTGCGCGTCAATACGGTCCCTGTAAAGCCAGTTGCGCCAGTGATCAAAACGCGGCTGTCTGAGGGTAACTGCGTACTGCTGAGAGTTGCAGCATCTGAACGAACGGTTGGCGAGTTGGACATTGACTTGACCATGAATTGCTTCCTGTTTGATAGGGTAGAGAACCGTGAGGTGAGCGCTAAAACGTTTGGAAACCCCCTAGCTGAAAAATCGCGGTAGGGATGTGAGCTAACCGATTCTGATCAAAGATTGGTTTTGGACAAATTTCCAGAGAGAAAGCGATCGCCCATAATCTTGGAGCAGGGGACGGGGCGATCGCAAGATCTGCTTAAGACTTTCGCCTGGGGTTGACCAAGAGAGCGCGCCCTGAGTCAAAAATCCGAAGCTGCCAGCGCGATTGACCTCACGGGGTAGCGGCAGTGGATCGCTTCCCGGTAGCTGAGGGCGCAGCTGGAAGTAATCTGGAAGTGGCCACAACCCAGGTCTACCGCCATTGTCACCGGTAAACAGTGGAGGAGAATCCGCCTGTAGCTGCGCCTCTACTAACTTTCCTCGCTTCCCAATCCATTTCCCCACGCCCCAGGGTAAAACGGGCAAACCGCCGGCGCGATCAACCTGCTCTAGGGTGTCTTCCAAGCTAAGTCCCTCTTCAATAGAGGCTGCAGTGATCAGGGCTAATACTTCAATCCCTTCTTGAGTGACGACCTGCCGCCCGGCTGTAATTAAGATCGAGTCTCCTGCTATATGCTTCGCCCAAAGCGAATGAGCCTCTGTGGTAGGGCAAATTTCCCAATCTAATAGCTGCTGGCTTAGCTGCTGCTGCTGACTGACCAAATTATCAAAAGCATTGGTGTCACTGACTTCTGCGAGCAGTAAGGCGCCTGTCACCGGCTGTGCTAGCGCTAGCTGACGGCTATAATCTCGAAAGTTCTCCAGGGAACTATTCAGAAACTGAACCAGGTCAAAGCAGGCATGTAGATGAACATGGGCATCTACCAATAGATAAGTTTGGTCAGGCGGCAAAGTCATAGCTGAATGGGTAAGGCGAGAGGAATGAGGGTTGAATTGCTTGAGGATTACAGCTCTTGAGAAGGGTGTTGGGCAGTCTCGGTTTTGGTGGCTGCTCTGAAGAACCGCAGCCCCCCTAGTAGACAAACTGAGTAAAGCAGCTCTGCGCTAATAAAGACTAAATGGCTAGAATGCCACAGCCCTCGGGAGTGATGAACCGATGGGAAAATTGGAAAAGGGAACTGGAACGTCTGAGGACTTAAAGGCCAAAAAAGGGGCAACCCACTGCCGCCAGTGGTCAGTAGATCCAGCAGTATATGCGATCCGTAGAGCCCGAACGTGAAGGCGAAAAGTACTCTATAGCTAGGCTGACGGCCTGAACGAGGTCTCGAATGGCGATAGCGGCGGACTATCCAGACCAGAAGGCCACTGACCAGCAGCGCTGAAACCAAGCTATGGGAAGGGCCCCGATGAAATCGAATGCCCGTTAAAAGCTGGGGTACAAAATCTAGATCAGGTAAGTTGGACACGAATACGCCATAGAGAGCGGCAAGCGGTGTGACTGGCCAAAGCTGACCACGAAAAGTGCGCGCCTTAACAAAAGGTAAATGGGTCAGAGCATAGCCTGAAACTGAGTGAGCAATAGGTGAAGGCACGACAAAGAACTCCTGATAATGACTACCGACGATCAGATAGCGCAGTTGGCTGGTGGGAAAATTTACACGGGGCAGGGAGGGAATGAGGCAGTCGAGTCTGGCGATCGCTGTGGCTCAGACTGCGGCTGTACCTGCCACCGACCGAATTTCTGCTGAACTTGCTCAACTTCGGTGCTTTGCCGGTCTGGGCTCCAGTTCAGGGCATCACTCATGATCTGACTGCACAGTTGTAACACCTCATTGCCAGGATGGCCTGCGGCACCAAGCTCGGTACGCCGAAAAATCATATCTTCTAAGGTCTGAGGCATTGTACTTTTTAAGTTATACCTGACTTCTGCGGCTACAACAGAGGAGGCCGTCTCGCCAATCCTGTCTGCTGAGATAGGGCCTGCTGGGAGGGGGTCTAGCTGTTCGAGAACCTCTGGGTATGCGGTGCCGTAGTTGTATATCAGCCGTCGGATTGTCTGAGCTGGAATCGTTTGCCTATGCGCCCTGATCCCGCTATCCAGGAATGTCTGAAACTGCTCAATACGGCCACCATATAAGGGTTCGCGGTGAGAAGTCGAAGGGCGGTTCTTGGTTGAAGGGACACCAGTGCGGAAGACCCAATCGACCGCTCTGCGAGCTATGTCGAGGGCTGTTGTGTACTTTACGCCAGTGACTGACAATAGACCGGCTAGCCCATCACTGCGATGGTCTTTCAGCTGAAAGTGCTTGGTTAGATTGACTTCTCCAGATTTTGAGGTAGTCCCAAGGCTTGGTAGTAAGCCAGTATGCACCCATCGGACATCATCGGTAGTCAGGTTGAAGCTGGGATAAGCCTGGTTGACATCTGTCAAAAAGCTCTCAATTTCCGATGTTTTTGCAGTAGGGGGTTTCACTCGCTCGGTGTCGTGCCCATACCAGGTGCCGATCAGGGAACATCCTCGCCAAGGGGCAATAAAAAAGAGTCGGCTGCCGGGGGCTCGGCTGGTGATCCCGACGGCATAGTCTAACTGGGGGGCGAAGAGGGGGCGGGTGACCAGGTTCATGGCTTTCGCCAGGGGTTGAGACCTCGGCGCGTCGGTCGCGGTGGCGATCATCTGGTCGATCCAGGGGCCGCTGGCATTGATAACTGCTTTGGCTTGAATAGTGAAGCGATCGCCCGTCAGCTGATCTTCAGCGGTCGTCGCCGTCACGCGATCGCCCTTCCTGACAAAGCCAACGGCGCGAGTGTAGTTAGCGATTTGAGCCCCTCGCTGGGCAGCCGACTGAAGAAAAGCCAGCACGAGCTGCTCTGAATTGTAAACCTGGGCGTCGTGAAAGAGCGCTGCGCCTGTTAGATCCTCAGTAGGGAGATCAGGAAGCTTCTCAAGGCAGGCTTCCTGAGAGAGAATTTTGCCGGCGGGAATGTGCTTTTGGGGGTCGGTAAGGGAGAGGTTGCGATCACAGCTGATCAAGTCGTTCATTCTCAGCGCGACGGCCATCGCCTCTTTGCCCTTGATGCTATGACCGTAAGTAGGGATGAGCACCGGCATGGGATGAACTAAATGGGGCGCAATTCGCATCAGCGTTTGACGTGCCCGGATTGACTGGCGCATCCGCCGAAAATCAGCAGTTTGCAGATATCGCAAGCCACCGTGAATGACCTTTAGGCTATTCGCTGAGGTTCCAGAGGCAAAGTCGGATTGCTCTACTAGAGCGACTGACAGTCCTCTCAGCGTTGCTTCCCATGCAATACAGGCACCGTGAATTCCACCACCGATGACCAGTAGATCGAACGACTGGTCAGATAGGGCTTTTAGGTTTCTCTGCATGCCGCTGTATTCCTTTAATTCGAGGTGCTTGTCTTTTTCAAAGTTCCCGTATGCTCTGCTAGTTTTGCTTAGTCGACGACCATAGATGATGTAGATGAGGCGGCGGGCACGGTTCGTAGCTCGCCATCGATCCAGTCATACAGCGCGTTGAGCTTGGTTGAGAAAGCTTCATAGGTATGGGCCTTGGCAATATAGGACTGAGCGGCCCTACCTAAGCGTGCCCGCAGTTCAGGCTGGTCGATAAGGTACTGCATTCCTGCAGCAAAAGCGGCTACATTAGGGGCAGCTAAGTGAGCTATTTTGCTGTTGAGTACCTGTGTGTGGGTAGTTAGATCGGTTGCTAAGAGGGCCTTACCGCTATCTAAGTAGGAGTAGATCTTCATAGGTGTGTTGCTACCTTGAATACGCGGTGAAACAACAATATCAGCCTGATCTAGATACTGCTTCAGCTGAGTGACGGGCCGAGAACCGATGAAATGGATATTTGAGCTAGTTTGGTACTCGCTGGCTTGGGTTCGATACTTTTGAATGTCGCTGGCGTTGCCGCCGATTGCGACCAAATGTGCATTTGGGGCGGCTTTCAGGACTTTAGCGAAGCTCTCTATAAGCAAGTCAATGCCTTGATATCGCTCTAGGTTGCCGACATACATAATCAACATCCCTTGGATCTTGAACTGCGCCTTTAGATCTTCTGGGGGAAATTCCGACAAAGCCTTTGAAGATAATGGCTTTGAAGAGTATGTATGAACGGTCTCTGATAGCGGAACGGGTGGACTTGTGGTAGGAGAGGGTTCGGTAATGGATGATGGCGTTTTTGCAGGAACTTTCATAGACTTGCACTGGCTAGTTCTAACTGTTGTTGATTGGAGAACGTAAGCTTGCAGGTAAGGTTGGTAGATAGGTCAGCCACTGCGGCTGTAGTTGAGCAGTGAAATATCAGGGATGACAACGACCTTGTTTGGTTTATAAGGTTCGATCTCGGTCTTGAGGGCCTGACAAACTGCAATGACCGCTTCGGCGTGATGGACAGCAAGCCCTTCGCAGCTCTGAAGCACTGTCTTTAAGAAGTGGAGCTGAGGATATTTGTCCATCAGCTGCTGAACGAGAGAGGAATCCATGTCGTAGACATAGGGAATGCCAAACAGTTGCTTGATCAGAAGAGCGATAAACACAGCCTCTTCTCCAGCGTGAATCAGATCGTAGCGATTGCTTTTAGCCAGCCTAATAGCCTGTATGAGCAAAAACACATCGCAGATGACTTTTTTCCAAGAGAATCCAGGCTGGATGTTTCTAACGATCTTAAGGTCTGGCGTTCTATAAATCTTGACGTTGGGGTACTCAACGTTGCTGCCTTCCGGGAAGGCAATGACATCCACCCGCTCCCCTCGTTCAGACAGTACTTTGAGCACGAGATCTGCCGCGATTGGGGTGCCTCTGGCCTTATAGAAAGGATGCGGCGCTAACATAAGGATGTTCATACCAACAGCAATATATTTACTTAAACAGCTCCCTCCATTTGTAACTGATGCCAGTGTAATATCGGTTGCAAAACTTGCTGAGTTTATACAATATTTATCTTCATCGTCTAGATCATCTGAGATTCGAGTGTTTATAAGGGCTTCTTACACAGAGACAGAGGCTGAGGTTCACAGAGGCTGAGGTCGTCCCATTTGGTACCCTTGGGCGTAAAGAATGCCCTGCTGCTGGGCGGATTCTAAACCGGTCTGAGATTCAATGCCTTTGGCGATCGCTTGCACAGAGTGATGCTGCATCGTTTTACGCAGAGATTCCCAAAGTCGACTGCTAAGCCGGAGGGTTTTGAGAGTCGCCGGGGCGATCTTGACATAGTCGATAGGTAGATGAGCGATCAGTTCGGCCGTAACATTGCTGACCGTGGCATCGTCGTCTAGGGTGACTTTGCAGCCTAGGGTATGAAGCGCTTGAATGAGCTGGCGGGTGGGCTCTGGCGCAGCCAGCGCGGTCGTTGCTGAAATTTCAAAGCAAAACAGCTGGGGGGGGAGCTTGGACTGTGCTAACTTGCTCTGCACAAATTGCACCAGACTCCTGTCCTCGACGCTGTCCTGAGAGAGGTTGATGGCGTACAGTGGATTGCTGCTCATGGCAGCGGTGGCCTGGCTAACCGAGAGCTGGTGGTCTTGGGACTGGACTTCTTCAAGTAAGTGGCTAATCACCCACCGGTCGATAGCGCGCATCAGGCCGTATCGTTTTGCGGTGGGTAAAAAACTGCTGGGGAGTGCGCAGTCATCGTGGCCGCTACGCAATCGCAACAGGAGTTCTTTTTGCTCTGTAGGTTGCCTGGAAGTCCGGTCAGAGGAGTGGGAACGAGCAGGGTCATCTGTCACTGGCGTCGCTAGTGAAACGACGGGCTGCTGATAGAGGGCGAACTGATCGGTTTCAAAGGCTTGGGTGATCTGCTTTAGCCAGTGGTAGCGGTCGATGTGCTGCTTATCCTGATAGGATTGAATGCCGTCTTTTAAGACTTTCTTAGTCAGAAAGAAGGGGCTGACAAGGGTCGCCATCAGCAGCTCGCGGTGACAGCTTTCAGGCAGACTTAGCTGGTTCTTGTGGCCGTGGCGTAATCGGTGAAGCGCTAGCTTGCGAATATCGTTAGCAAGATAGGGAAGGACTGCTAGCGTCCGCTTCCAGGGGCGGATTCCCAATAGACGAATGTGGTAACGACTAAGCCCAACACAGCGAAATAAAGGAACAAGGTAGTCTTTGCGCAGACGAATATTGGGAATATGGTGATGAACAACCATGTCAGGGTTGTACCAAACTTCCCAGCCAGCGCCCTGAATGTGAAGAACAGCTTCCAGGTCTTCGCTGGCTAAGCCGGCGCTCTTGCCTTTGTTGTTGAGAAACAAACGTTGAGGAACAGCATCCAGCCAGACCTGTCTGCGAACTACTAGCCCAGCGGCTGGAGGGAGAATCTTCTTGGCTGGCTCGTATCGGTGGGACTGCTGTCCGCGCTCTATGATGGCTAAGAAGCACCGAATGTCTTCAAGTTCGTCGGGTAGATTGGTTTCAAACTCGCCGTGAATCTGTGAGCCGAATGCACCGACTTGAGGGCGATCGCGTGCGAATGAATAGGCTTGAGAAATCCAGTCATCGGCAGGAACATTGTCATCATCTAAAAAGGCGATGAGTTCGCCTTTGGCACACTCGACGGCATACTGCCGGGCAAAAGCTGCGCCCTGCTCAGCGGCAAAGCGGTAGTGGAGAGGGATGTGACTTGGCCAATTGGCTTGATACTGGCGGACCACAGCAGCGGTGTCGTCGGTACTACCGTTGTCGCAAACAATAATTTCCCAGCCGATGGGGTCTGTGTTTGTCTGCGATCGCAGCTGATCTAACAGCAGCGGTAATTTCTCTGCCCCGTTGTAGGTAGGAATGGCGACAGTGATGTCTAAAACAGTGTTCTGGCTGTGACCGTTTCGATGCTTTTCTATTGAGCCCTGCTCTATAGAGCCCGAGGGCTGACTAGCACGAATCAGCCCCTCGTCATCAGACGGGGTGCTATCAGGTAGCACACTGCTAGGAGATGCCTGATAGGCATCAAAAAGGGTTCCGCCTGGGGTGGCGGTAGGGGGCTGCTTAGACTGTGACATGGTTTTGTTTGGGAGCGACGATTCAGAAAACACACGCTTGCCAGTGAAGGGATTCAGACTGGGAGCGGTGGGACTAGCTTTGCGATTGCTGTTGAGATTTCTATATAGATAGGGTGAAGTTAGACAGCCCCAAACTGACAGCCAGCAATGACCATCGGTACTGGCGCCAGGTGACTGTGTGGACTTATCGGCCTATCAAGAGAGAAATAGATGCACGTAGCTGCCTGTTCTACGTAATGATACTGCTATCTTCACAGGCTGATGCCGCTATAGTCAGTGAAAATACGGCTATAAATGTAATGAGTTCATGAAGTAGCGGAAATAGCACCCGTAATGATACTGCTATCTTTATGTTTCGATGCCGCTATAGTCAGTAAACATACGGCTACGAGTGCGATGAAATCGTGAAGTATCTGGAGTAGTAAAGGATCACTCTCGTATCTTCAAGCGGCCTTTACTATCTACTGGTATTCTCTTGTAAAACGCTGCTGGCCAATACCCTTCTAAAAGACTTGGATTTTCCCGGCTCAGTTGAACTGTTTACAAGGGGTGAAGCTGCTTTCGTAGGCCCCTGGGAAGTTAGGTGGTCAAACCCAAACGCATTTGCAAAGGCGATTTAAGTGACTCGTCTGTAAGACCTAACTAGGACTTGAACACACTCCGAATTCTTCAAGGCGTCAGTCTGCCTTAGCGGACTGAAAAGTAGCTTTCACTACCCCTAAACGTCTATCTGCTTGAGTCAAATTGATTGAAATCCGCCAAACCTCGTTTGGCTTATTTGAAATCGGTAGCCTGCCTTAGATTTTTCGAACATCTGCTCAGGGCGAAATGCTTGACGAACTATTCGAGCTTGTCGCCGCTGATGATGAAGATGGGGTCGACTGAGGCAAAGACCTGACGATTTCCCCGAGTTTCAAGTCTATTAACAATAGGTTGGGCGACTTCGATATTGCGCATGTGGAGGGCTGCGAATGTCTCTGAAGCGGTGTATAGGGTCTCTAGATTGTTAGCGGTAACGACGATACGGCCACTGAGCGCAAGCTTCTCCCAGGCAGCTTTGAGGGTCGTTTTAAGCGGAGCGCCTTCGATCAGAATGCAGCTAGGCTGACCTTTTATAGGGTTGAGACACTCGGGGGCGCTGCCAGCAATGACGTCGACATTGCTGACACCGAAGCGATCGCAGTTCGTCTTAATCAGTCCAGCTACTTCTTTATCGCGCTCGACTGCAGTGACTCTGCCTCGAGGACACAGGAGTGCTGCTTCGATAGTGACAGTGCCTGTGCCCGCCCCGATATCCCAGAGGTGGGCATCTGCTTTTAGCCGTAGATAGCCGATAACCAGCAGGCGGACATCTCGTTTGGTCAGGGGGATCCCGGGCAACTGCTGGAAGAGTTGATCCGGAATGCCGGGTGTCGCATAGGGCCAAAGTGCAGACATACGAGGGGTGTGCTGGGTAGTTTGAGCAATGTACTGACAACAAAAATTCTACCAATGGCAGTCTGCTAGGTCTTCACTACTAAGAGTGTTTCTAAGCTCGGATCACTACAGCCCGTGAGAAGACCACCGGCCCTGAGGATGGTTTGTAGATAGGTGATCGCTTCTGAAGAAATCAGTTCTCCCGGTAGCAGTGCCGGGATGCCAGGCGGGTAGGGGCAGATGGTTTCAGCGCAGATTTGTCCTACGGCCTGAGCGGTGGGGAGCTGGCGTTTGCTCGCGAAGAAGGCTTGGCGGGGGGAGCGGGGGGGATTGGGAGATGGGGGGATGGGGG
>JBARVU010000246.1:0-18853 GCA_049646425.1 Phormidesmis sp.
TGCGATATGAAGGTCTCAGGCAAGATCCGCTGACGAACCTTCAGACAATTTTTGAATTTGCCGGACTGCCCGCCAGTGAGCAAGAACTCCTCGATATTATCGATGCCCTAAGTATTGACAAGGTCAAGCAGAAAGGCGAAGGGCAACATATTCGCAAAGGAGTTATTGGCGGTTGGAAATCAGAGCTGACAGCCGATGATATTGAAACCTGCAACCAGTTAGCAGGGCCACTCCTGGAAAAGCTAGGATATTTCCCTACCTGATACACTACTCTCCCTCTCCCTCCCCTCAAATCAACCCAACTCCATCGCGCAATCGACCGCTGCTAGCTAGCCAAAATCGCCCGAACCTTAGGATGGTTCCGCACCGTGTCAAAGCTGATGTCATTGCGAGCCATCAGACCATAAATCGCCGGGTTGAGCTGAATGGCCGCCTGCAGGTGCATGGCCGCAGCGTCAGGATTGTCGAGCAAGGAATAGGTGACGGCGATGCCGTACCGGGCATTGGCATTCGGACTGCGATGCTTGAGCGACTGCTCAAAGCTCTCCAAGGCTGCCTGATGCTGAAACAAGCGGTTGAGCAAGCTGCCGCGATAGTTCCAGGCGTAGTGGCAGTCTGGCTTCAGTCGGATGGTCTGATCGAGGCTATCAATCGCAGACTGAATTTGCTCCATACTCGCTTGGGCGATCGCCAGACTATACCAGATGTGATGGTCGGCGCTGTCGCGCTTTACAGCCTGATCGAAACTCTCAAAAGCCTGCTTGTATTGCGACAGCCTCAGCAGCGCCAGGCCCCGGTTATACAAAATTTTGGCATTGTCCTGGTCATAGACTAGGGCGCGATCAAAGCTATCTACCGCCGATGGGTATAGTCCCAGCTCAGCTCTGGCAACGCCCTGACCGTGCCAGGCTCGCACCTCGGTCGGGTTGAGCTTGATCGCCGAGCGAAAATCCTGTAGGGCTGCTTCATAGTCTTGCAGCTGGATAAAGGTCTGACCTCGATATAAGTAAGTCTTAGCATTGCTGGCATCGCACGCGATCGCCTGGTCAAATTTTTCGAGCGCGCTTTTATGGCTACCGGCATTGCGAAGCGCAAACCCTTGCTCAGTTAGAAATCTGGCTTCCTCTGCTGCTTCGTCTAAGGAAGGGGGATCGTTAGAGTTAGAAAGAGAAGTTATCACTGCTCGTAACCGTCGCACCCGCTATGTTGACGTTCACCGCTACAGCCACCTAGGTGGGTACATTGCTGAACTGCCTTTATTGTGCCCAGTTTTATCAGGGCAGTTTTGCCCAGCAGACCCGAATCACTCGCGCGGACAGTGATATAAATAAAGCTGTCCGCATTCCCTGCCGCCGTCAGGTGGGTTGTCCGCTATGTCCGAAGCCGTTTCATCAACCGTCTCCCAGGTCACCCGCACCGAAAAAGACTCAATGGGAGCGTTAGAGATTCCAGCTCGGGCCTACTATGGCATCCAAACGGTGAGGGCAATGAAAAACTTTCCAATTAGCGGTCTGCGGCCCTTACCCACCTATGTCGACGCTTGCTTGCTGATTAAGAAGGCGACGGCGATCGCCAACGGCGAACTCGACTGCATCCCAGCCGACATCAGCCAAGCCATCGTCCAAGCCACTGACGAAATTTTGAGCGGCAGCCTCCGCGATCAGTTCGTCGTAGATGTGTACCAGGCCGGAGCGGGCACCTCTCACCACATGAATGTCAACGAGGTGCTAGCTAACCGCGCCCTAGAAATTCTTGGCGACGAAAAGGGCAACTACAGCCGCATCAGCCCAAATGACCATGTGAACTACGGTCAGTCGACTAACGATGTGATTCCAACGGCGATTCGTGTGGGCGGTATTTTAGCGCTGGAGCACTCGCTGTATCCCGCTTTGGCAGGGGCGATCACCACCCTCAAAAGCAAAGCTGCCGAGTTTCAAGACATTGTCCGATCAGGGCGCACTCATCTGCAAGATGCCGTCCCGGTACGCTTAGGCGAAGGCTTCCGCGCCTGGGAACACATTCTCGCCGGACACGAGCGACGCCTTAGAACCGCTGCCGAAGAACTCGCCGTCTTAGGGTTAGGTGGCAGCGCAACAGGTACCGGACTCAATACGCATCCGCGCTACCGTTTTCGGGTCGCCGAACTGCTGAGCGATTTTCTCAAGCAGCCAATCACGAGTGCGCCTCACTTGATGGCGGCGATGCAAAGTATGGCTCCCTTTGTAGCGGTCAGCGGCGCCCTGCGAAACCTGGCCCAAGATTTGGTCAAAATCTCTCACGATCTGCGTCTGCTAGATTCTGGCCCAAAAACCGGCTTCAAAGAGATTCAGCTGCCGCCTGTGCAGCCAGGATCGTCGATTATGCCAGGCAAGTACAACCCGGTAATGGCGGAGATGACGTCGATGGTGTGCTTCCAGGTGCTGGGGTATGACAGTGCGATTACTCTCGCCGCCCAGGCCGGTCAGCTCGAACTCAACGTAATGATGCCGCTGATCGCTTACGACTTGATCCACAGTATTGAAATACTGGGCAATACGGTTCAGGCATTAGACATCAACTGTCTACAGGGAATTACAGCTTTCCCTGAGCGCTGCCAGAACTATGCAGAGGGCAGTTTGGCTTTGGTCACCGCCCTGAATACGCATATTGGGTATTTGAACGCGGCAGAGATTGCTAAAGCCTCTCTTGAAACCGGTAAATCTCTGCGCCAACTCGTCTTAGAACGCGAGCTGATGGACGAAGCGACGCTCAATAGGGTTCTAGACTTGCAAAAAATGAGTCAGGTTATAGAGGCCGACAGCTGACCCTCACCAGCGATCGCCTATCGCAGCAGTGCCTTAGTATGGATTAACCGGTCTCACCGAGTTGTGTCAAGCCAGCCTCTATTCAGTACTTCGTACTAATGAACTATCTTGTCTTTTATATTTTTGGATTCGGCACGCTTTGGGCAGGGTTGAGGCTGTTTGATGACGAGGTGCTCCTGATTGTGACGCTCTTCACAGGGTCGGGGTTAGTGCTCGCGGGTCTGCTCTCTTCTCCTGTGAAGCTACAGGTTGGGATTGAAGTGATTTTGATGATTAGCTTGTTCCATATCTGTATGGAGTGTATTGAGCGGGGCGGTCGTGCCTGATATATCGCCATGCCTTCTGTAAACCGCCCGTCGCCTCGTCTACCTTTTCTTCATACCACACCTACGGATGCGGTAGGACAGCTTATTCACAAGCCGGTAACCGTCGGTAACAAAACCTTCAAAATTACCTATCCCGGTGATGCCGACCGGCTGCTTGACCATCCGAGCACCCACCTGGCCTTTAATACCGACGACTACATGCCTTACTGGGCAGAGCTGTGGCCCTCAGCGCAGATGCTGAGCGAGGCGCTGTTGCAGCAAAGGCCGGTTGACTCTACCGCTCTAGAGATTGGCTGCGGCGTAGGGTTACCGGGCATTGTCGCCCTTTCACTGGGTATGCACGTCATCTTTAGCGACTACGATGCCACCGCTGTAGAATTTGCCGCTCAAAACGCGCTTGACAATGGCTTTGATGATTTTGAAACGCTGCCGCTAGACTGGCGAGTCCCGCCCGACTTCCAGGTACCCCTGATTCTGGCGGCAGATGTGATTTACGAAGAAAGAAACATTCCACCGCTGGTCGCGTTCATCCAAACGGTGCTGGCGCCGGGCGGTATTTGTTTGCTCAGCGACCCTGACCGCTCTACCCGAGGGGGATTTTGCTATGCGCTCAAGCAGGCAGGGCTGACGTTTACGCAGCAGCCGATGGTTGCTGATGGGCCGGAAGGACGGCGGGTGAAGGGGACAGTTTACAGAGTCGCCCGTTCTCGCTGCAGGGACTGAATCCGCTCAACCGAGCCGTCAGGAATCGCCGCAATCAGCTGCTGTGTATACTCCCGCCGGGGCCGACGATAGATCTCTTCGGCAGGGCCAATTTCTTCGATGCGGCCAGCGTTCATCACCATGATGCGATCGCTCATAAACTTCACCACACCCAGGTCATGCGAGATAAAAATGTAGGTGAGCTTAAACTCTTCCTGGAGCTCTTTGAGCAAGTTGAGCACCTGAGCCTGTACCGACACATCCAGCGCAGACACTGACTCGTCACAAATAATAAATTTGGGATTGAGCGCCAGGGCGCGGGCAATACAAACCCGCTGCCGCTGCCCGCCCGAAAATTCATGCGGAAAGCGGCTGATCGCGGCCGGATCAAGACCGACGCGGTCAAGCAAGTACTCAATCCGTTCTTTGAGATTGCGGCGACCTTTGCTGACACCGTGAATTTTGAGAGGTTCGGCGATCGCCGCGCCAATGCTCATCCTCGGATTGAGCGAGCTGTAGGGATCCTGGAAGATAATCTGCATCTCCCGGCGGCGCTTGCGCAGCTGGCTGCCGCCCATCTGAGTGAGATCTCGCCCTTCAAACCAGACCCGGCCACTTCTGGGCTTGATCAGCTGTAGGAGGGCGCGGCCTAGCGTTGTCTTACCGCAGCCCGACTCTCCGACCAGGCCAAAGGTCTCGCCTTTATACACCTGAAAAGACACGTCGTTGACCGCCATGACGTAGCGCTCTACCCCGCCAAAAACACCCTGCACAGGATAGCCCACCGTTAAGTTATCTACTGTCAGCAGCGGGCCTTTGTCCTCCAGCACTTCCAGTCGCATTTGCATTTCGCGCTGGCTGATTTCTAGCATGGGGGGCAGTCCGGCCCCCGGATCGTCCTGACGCTTAGCGCGAATCGTCATCTGGCCATCGGCGGCAGGCACCTCCTCCATGTAGTCAGAGACCGTAGAGAGCTGCCGGAGACGGCGATCAGGCTGAGGCCGGCAGGCCAGCAAACCGCGCGTATAGGGGTGGTTAGGCCGCTCGAAGATATTTAGAACGGGGCCTTTTTCGACGATATGGCCCCGATACATCACGGCCACCTCGTCGGCGATTTCGGCGATAATGCCCAGATCGTGCGTAATAAAAATCATCGACATGCCCCGGCGATCGCGCAGCTCCCGCAGCAGGTCTAAAATGGTCGCCTGCACCGTCACATCGAGGGCGGTTGTGGGCTCATCGGCAATCAGCAGCGACGGATTAGACGAAAGCGCCATGGCAATCATCAGCCGCTGAATTTGGCCACCTGAGAGCTGATGCGGGTAGCGCTCTAGCATCGACCGCTGACGCCGCTTTACCGCTTGTTGAATTGCCCTGTTATCATCGGTATTTAGCTCTGCGGCAATCGTGTCATATAGCACGGTATCGGTGGGCAGCAGCTTCACCTCCTGCAGGTGAGAAATCGCCAGATCGCGCGCCGCCCGTTTAGAAATTTTCTGATGCTGTCGAATCGCCTCTATCAGCTGAAAGCCACAGGTATAAACCGGGTTGAGAGAACTCATCGGCTCTTGAAAGATCATCGCAATCTGGCCGCCGCGATAATGTCTAAGCTTTCGCTTGGGAACTTGAGCCAGGTCGACCGGGCCGGTCTCAGCGCCTGTAAACAGGATCTGGCCGCTGGTGATTTTTCCGGGCGGGTCAGGCACCAGCCCCATTACCGCTAGCGCCGTAACTGACTTTCCTGAGCCCGATTCTCCTACGATGCCAACGGTTTGCCCCCGCTCTAGCCGAAAAGAGATATCGTCTACTGCGCGAATGCTGCCCTCACTAAGATCATCCGTTCTGGCAAATTCAACGCTTAGACCTTGAACCTCTAATATGGTGTCACTCATAGGGGGAATGCAAACCTGCTAGCAAGGGAATCACAATTAGCAAGCATCATAGACGCTAAACAATCCCCTCACAACCGAAGCTCACCTTACAAGTCGCGAACTCGACTTAGCCCGCCGTCTCTCAAAATGATTCAACTCGCGATCGCTGTCTTCATCGTCATCATTGGTTCAGCCCTATGCTCTGGAATGGAGACCGCGCTGCTCTCTATCCCTCTTTTGCGCGCCAAACAGCTCACGCAAAATAAGCCTAGTCCGGCGGCGATCGCGCTGCTGGGTATTCGTCAGCAGGTCAGCCGTCCGATTGCTGCCCTTGTCATTCTCAATAACATTTTCAACATTGTCGGCAGCATTGTCGTCGGTCGGATTGCCGCCGCTTTGTTCGACAATACCGGCCTGGGCCTATTCTCCGCTGCCCTGACCTTTGCCATTATCCTATTCGCGGAAATCCTGCCCAAAACCATCGGCGAGCGCTATGCCGAAAGAATTGGGCTGATGGTCGCTATTCCCATGAGAGGCGTGACCCTCGTTTTTACGCCCTTGATCTGGCTGCTAGAGCATATCACCGCGCCCTTGACCAAAGGCAGCAGAAGGCCCATTACCGACGAGGCTGAAATTAAACTGCTGACGATCTTAGGCTACCAAGAAGGTCTAATCGAAGACGATGAAGTCGAGATGATCGACCGCGTCTTTCGCCTCAACGATCTCAAGGCGGCAGATATCATGACCCCGCGAGTTGCGATCACGTTCATCCCGGCTGAAGCCGTCCTCAAAGAGGTTCAAGATGAAATCATCCTATCTCAGCACACCCGTATTCTGGTCATCGGTGAAGATTTAGACCATGTGGTGGGGGTCGCTCTCAAGGCTGAATTACTCACGGCTTTGGTGCAGGGCAAAGGCGACGTTCAAATCAAAGATCTCATGCGCCAGGTAAACTATGTGCCGGATACTGAGCGCACCGACCGGCTGATCAAAACCTTTCAGTCGCTGCGAGAGCATCTGATGGTGGTCGTCGATGAATACGGCGGCGTATCCGGGGTGGTCACACTAGAAGATACGCTAGAAGTGCTCACCGGCGAAATCGTCGATGAAACCGACCGCAACGTCGATTTGCAGGCGTTTGCACGGCAGCGGCAGAAGCGGATTCTACGTCGCAGCGGATTTCGGCAGGTGAAGCCTCCTAGTCCTCTATAAAGTCTGTATGAAGCCCACTGTTTCTGATCAGAGTCAAGCCTCTACCTGCGCAGACGTATGGCTGCTGCTGGGCTGGTCGGGCCTGCTGTTAGGCTGTAGCTTACTTCAGACCAGCCTGATGGCCCACGACGAGGGTACCTACGCGGCTGAAAGCCGGTTTATGCTGGAGTCTGGGCAGCTGCTTGCCAGGCAGTGGTGGGGTCAGCCGACCTACAGTCACGGCATTTTACTCAACTGGCTGATCATCGCTGGCTACCAGGTTTTGGGGGTGAGCGATCGCGTCGCCCGCCTGCCTGACATTCTGGCCTGTATGGCCTCAGTCGTCTTAACCTACGATATCGGCAAAATTCTCTTTGCGAGCCAGCCCTGGCCCTATGCTAAAGCGGCTCGCCAGCTAGCACTGCTGTCGGGCCTGTTGCTGATGCTGTTTTCGCTGTGGGCACAGTACGGTCACCTGGCAACGCAGGATATGCTGCTGGTAAGCGTCGAGCTTTTGGGCATCTGGGCGCTACTGAGGGCAGAACAGTCTCGGCGGCGGCGGACTTTCGGTTTTTTAGCCGGACTGTCTTTCGGGCTGGGCTTTTTGGTGAAAACATTTATGATTGTGCTGCCTGCCCTAGCACTGCTGCCCTACCTGATTTTGCAGCATCGCCGTCATCGCCACCTGGCGAATCCGGGTCTGTATGCGGGGCTGCTGACTGGGATCGGCGCTGTGGCGCTGTGGTTGCGGCTGAGCGTGGCTGAATACGGTGATCTGGTCTGGGCCTCTATGTTCGGCAAAATCGGCGAGCTGAGCGAAGAATCTTTTCACGCTGACGGTGGGCCGTTTTACTATCTGTGGAATATTCCGGTCAATATCCTGCCCTGGGCGCTGTTTGCGATCATCGGCGCTGGCATGGTGTTGCGTAGCTTGTGGAAACCAGGCAGAGAAGCCGCTCAGCAACCTTATCCACATCGCTGGCTGCTGCTATATCCGTTTATCTTGGCCGCGCTGCTGACCACTTTCTCAACCAAGACGCCTTATTACACGCTGCAGCTCCATCCTTTTCTGGCCTTTTTTAGCGCGCTGGCCCTGTACCAGATTGCCTACCAAAAGATGCGCTGGCCTCGCCTGCTGCTGAGCGTTAGCTTTTGTGTGCTGGGTCTGATAGTGACTGCTTTGGCGGCGATCGCCCTACTTGCTCCGCTGCTGACCAGCCTGGTACCTAATTTGCTGGCTGAGATTCGCCCCTATGCCCCGATTGCGCTGATCTTAGGCATCGGCTGGGCGCTGCTGCCAGCGTTTGTCAATCTACCGCAAAAGTGGCTGGCGACTTGGCTAATCCCCGTCTGGCTCACACTCTGCGGGGCTGGCTTAGTCGGCCTGTTTGGTAACTACAGTCCCGACCTCAAAGCTGATTTGACAGCGCCGCCGATGGCTCCGATTGTCAGCGCATATCCGATTGACTTCATTACCGGCGCTGAGTGGCCGCCGGACGCGCACAAAACATTCACCCTACTCAGCTTTTATACGCCGCGTCTGGGCCAGCTCAATCGCCCGGTTGAAAGCATTCGCCCCGGCACCTATGCCTGGCTGAGTCCGAACACAGCGCCTGAGCAATTGGCAAATCGTCCGTACGAACAGGTGGGACAGCTCAGAGACTGGCAGCTGATCCGCTTCTGACGCATCCCTCTCCCACTGACCAACTGTTTCCCTTCGTCCTTGCCATCCTGTGATTAAAACGACTGTTCCGTTGACGCATCCTCACGAAACTCACAAGCAGGCCATGGTGTCGCATTTTAATCGGGCTGCGCCTGAACTGGACAAGTGGCAATCGCGCAACCCCTACTACTACAGCGACCTAGACAGACTGCATCAGTTCCTGATCCCAGCCGGTAGCCGCGTGCTAGAAATCGGCTGCGGCACCGGCAATTTGCTCAACGCAGTGCGTCCTGAGGTCGGCGTCGGCATAGATATTTCACCGGTCGCTGTCAACTTGGCCCAGCGCCAACATCCGCGTCTGCGCTTTTACTGCGCCGATGCAGAGACGCTGACGCCTGAGAGCATTCGCCCTTCCCTGGCAGGTTCCATTGCAGACTCCCCTGCCGCACCCCAGACATTTGACTACATTGTTTGTACCAATGCCGCTAGCTACTTCAGCGATATTCAAACAGCATTCGCTCGCCTTAAGCCCTTTTGCACGCCTCAGACCCGTCTGATTGTTAGCTTTCACAACTATCTTTGGGAACCTGTGCTGAAGCTCGGTGAGGCCATGGGCCAGCGCCGCCCGCAGCCCCCGCAAAACTGGCTTTCGATGGATGATGTTGTCAATTTACTGGCGATTACCGGCTATATTCCGCTAAAACGGGGATGGCGGTTTTTGATGCCTCGGCGGATTCCTGGCCTCTCGTATGTCATCAACCGCTATCTGGCGCCGCTACCGGGCATTAAGCATCTATGTCTGACGAACTATGTGGTCGCCCGGCCCGATTTTAGGCAGCAGCCGAGCGGGGTAATGCCGAGCTGCTCAGTAGTGATTCCGGCTCGCAATGAGGCGGGAAATATTGCCGATGCGATCACCCGCCTCCCGCAAATGGGATCGCGCACCGAGGTGATTTTTGTGGAAGGTCACTCTCAAGACGACACCTGGAAAACCATTCAAGACACCGTTCGCGGCTACAAAGGCCCACTTACCCTCAAGGCGTTTCAGCAGGCGGGCCACGGCAAAGCCGATGCGGTGCGATTGGGGTTCGCAGCGGCAACCGGCGACGTGCTGATGATTTTAGATGCCGATCTGACCGTGCCGCCGGAGGATTTGCCGCACTTTTTTGAAGCGATCGCCTCCGGACAGGGTGAATTTATCAACGGCTCCCGATTGGTTTATCCCCGCAGCCGCAGGGCCATGCCCTGGCTAAACACCCTCGCGAACAAAACTTTCGCTCTGATGTTCTCCTTTCTCCTGGCGCAGCCACTGAAAGACACGCTCTGCGGCACCAAAGTACTCTGGCGCAAAGACTACGACCGCATTGCGGCAGGACGCAGCTACTTCGGTGACTTCGATCCCTTCGGTGACTTCGACTTACTCTTCGGCGCCGCCAAGCTCAACCTGCACCTCGTAGAAGTTCCGATCCGCTATCAGTCTCGCAGCTACGGCAGCTCAAACATTGCCCACGTCAGAGAAGGAATAGTGCTGCTACGGATGTGCGCTCACGCCTCGCGCAAGCTCAAATTCATCTGACACGCAGGCCGACAGCCATAACTGCTATCCGAGCAGGGAGAGCCTCTGCGCTGTATCAAAACGAAACCCCTTACTCAGCCGTCGATTCTGCCGTGTCTGTAGACTTCGTTTCTTTGGCCTTTGCTTCCGCCTTCGCCTTATCTTGCCTTTCCTGCTCTCGCTTGGCCTTCTTCTTGCGTTCGGCCTCGATCATATCTTTCATCACCGCTTGGGCCTGAACCATTTTCTCCAGGTTGCTGCGATAGAGTTCGATGTCCTTGATCAGCAGTTCGCTGTTAAGCCCCAGAGTTTCTGCCAGGTCATTGAGCAGCGCTTCTCTCGGCGCTTTATCTTTAAGAGCAGCGGCGTCAATGGCCTCAATCACGTTATACAGACCAGTCGCAAACAGGCGGCTGTACTTAAACTTGGGATTGCTGATGACTTTGTGCAAATTGCCCTTCAGCGCATCGCCGCCGCTAGTTTTGGCCTCGTCTACCACAGACTTAAAGCTTTCGATTGAAGGGAGGGCCTTAGCCGCCGCCAGAATTTCTTCTGCGTCGCGGCGATACTGGTTGGGATCCCCTTCAATCGACTGAATAATGGCTTTGTAAATAGACTGCTGATCAGATTCGGGCTGATAGCCTGCCATAAACCGATCAAAGACACTGACGACGCCCAGGGCATAGATAGAATCGTATTCAAAGTCTACGTTTACCAGAAGCAGATGCATTTCTACCATCAGCTCCTCAACCACGCGGCGGTAAAGCGCATTGATAGGGCGAGTGTGCTGACCGTAAAAGGCTCTCTTGGTCTCTGAAACTGTGCGGACGTTGTTCACAGGTAAACGCTCAAAATGTTCTTTGTAAACTTATTGTTACGCGATGCTGCCGCTTTGCCAAGCAGTTTGTTGCCAAACAGAACAAAAGCCTAAAGGATTTACAGTGTTAGGATCACTAGACGCTACCGCCCTCAGGACTCCCTATGCCCGCTTCTCCACTGAGCACTTTGGCAACCTATCTGGCCGGTGAATTTGAAAACCAGGCTCAGGCTGCCGCCGACCCTGCCTGGTACGTGCACCTTCGGCTGTGGCAGCGGCCGGTGCTTAGCCTATCCAACCGGCAGACCTACACGCTGTTTTTGGAGCAGGCCAGCGTAGCCTCAGGCAAGCCCCCTTACCGACAGCGCATTCTTCAGCTGACAGAGGCACCTGAGCAAATTCCGGGCCAGCTGCGCGGCCAGTATTTTGCCCTGGCTGATCCGCTGCGGTTTCAAGGCGGGGGTTGTGATTCTGCGCTGCTCAGCGACCTGTCAGCAGGCGATTTGGTGAGTTTGTCTAACAGCAAAGCAACGATTCAGTATCGGGAACTAGGTCAGCCTCAGGGCTACCAATTTCAGGCGGCCCTCCCCGACGGTCAGCTTTGCTCGTTTGAGTATGCCGGCCAGCGCAAGTATGTTTACCTCGGATTCGATATCGCTCCGAAGCAAGGAACCATCGAACTGCTGACCTATGACAAAGGGGTAGAGCCCAGTACTGGCAAGGGCTTATGGGGGGCGCTCATCGGCCCGTTCCAAATGATTAAGCAGGAAAGCTATAAATTCGACGAGATTGCCCACGATTGACCACAGCCTTTGTGGATTGAGCGCACTCGAAATCTACGATACGGCAGCTCTAAAGGGCGCCGCTAGCGCTTCTGCTTCTGTCTCATAAATTTCAAAGACCGAGTCCATCATTGTGACTTCGAAGACGAGCTTGGCTTCGGGGTGAACATTGCAAATGCGAAAACTGCCTTCAATTTTGTCGGCGTCGCGCATTCCGGCGACGAGGGAAGTGAGTCCGGAGCTGTCAATGAAGTTGACTTCGCTAAGGTTGACTAGGATGTTAGGCGTTTCTTCAGAAATCGCTTCCTGTAGCCTGAGTCGAAACTGCCAAGCTGTCGTGATGTCTAAACGCCCAGTCGGGGCTAAAACAATCACCGACTCACCCTGTGGGGTTGTGAAATCTCGCTGCTCCATACTGTTGCTACTACTCGTGGGACTAAGATCACAATGAGTTGCCTGCATGCAGACATCTGCGATCTATAGGATGCCCAAAAATGCCCTTGCCTTTACGAGCGCAGGATCAAAGGACTCTCGCTAAAAGCCTCAGCAGCAGGGCTATCTCTAAGGTTTTTCGGAGCTACACAGTCATTTCTGCCCAGTCGTGAGGCTTGAGGAAAACATCGTAGAGCTTGGCTTCGGGCGTGCCCGGTGCAGGCGCGTAGCTGTATTCCCAGCGCACCATCGGCGGCAGAGACATCAGAATCGACTCTGTCCGGCCGTTGGTTTGCAGGCCAAAGAGAGTGCCTCGGTCGTAAACCAGGTTGAATTCTACGTAGCGGCCTCGGCGGTAGAGCTGGAAGTCGCGCTCGCGATCGCCATAGGCCGTCCCTGCTCGCTTCTCGACAATTGGCACATAAGCTGGTAGAAAAGCGTCACCACAGTCAACGGCGAAGTTAAAGAGGTCTTCCCAGCTACGCTTAGGCGCGTCACCGGCCTTTTGGCTGTAGAGCGCGGCAGGGCCATCCTGATTGTGGCCCCGGTACAGTTCGCCGCGCTGACCGTTTTGGTAGTCGAAAAAGATGCCGCCGACGCCTCTGGGCTCATCGCGGTGCTTGAGGTAAAAGTATTCGTCGCACCAGCGCTTGAAGCTAGGGTAGTACTTGGGGTTGTGGCGATCGCAAGCCGCCTTGAGCGTGCGGTGAAAGTGCACCACATCTGCTTCGGTCGTGTAGTAGGGGGTCAGGTCAATACCGCCGCCGAACCACCATACCGGCCCCGCTTCAAAATAGCGATAGTTGAGATGCACCGTGGGCACGTAGGGATTGCGAGGATGCAGCACCATGGAGGTGCCCGTGGCGTAAAACTGGTGGCCCGCCGCCTCAGGGCGCTTGCTCAAGATAGCGGGGGGTAGGGTGTCACCCCACACTTCTGAAAAGCCGACGCCGCCCTGCTCAAAAATATCGCCCTGCTTCATGACGCGCGAGCGGCCGCCGCCCCCTTCCGGGCGCTGCCAAACATCTTCGGCAAATTTGCCGCTACCGTCGACCGCTTCTAGCTTCTGACAAATTCGATCTTGCAGACCTTTAAAGGCAGTGCTCACTCGCTGGCGGGAGCCCTCAGGCGGAAAAGCAGGGGACGGCGGCGGGGTTTCCGGGCGAACAGCCTTTGCGGGAGAAAGCGTCATAGCGGTAAATTAACTATCCAAAAACGAGCAGACGAGGTCATGAGCGTAGAACTTAGAAAAAGTTCTTCATTTAGTCAAACACGATTTGGAATCGTTTGTTGCATTCTGAAAACAGAGCGTGACAATCTGTGACAAAAGCAGGTTCCGCTACGGGCCGGTATTTGCTCCCCTTGGCAGGTCAGATAGGCGCTTCCTATCTAAGGTGGGACGCTACTTTGGGAGCGATCACGTAAACTAAAAAAGAAACTTGGTTCAGGGAAAGTACTGACCTCAGTTTTTAAGCCAATGTGCGGTACTAACTTCTGGCATTGGATTTCCAGCGTTAGATTCTAGCTGAACGGCTTAAGTTTGTAAGTGATTGCTCCTGATTTTGTTATGACACCACTCCAGCAAAATCGAACAAGCCTTCCCTACTGGCTCGCCGCGATCAAACGGGGGCTAAAGGCGGTGCTCAAGTGGCGACAAAGCCTCGTGGCGGCTTCCAAGCAGATAGAGCCTTCCATAGAGCGGTCTCAGGGGCTGTGGGACGACTCAGATTCCCGTGAGAGCAGCTACTGGACAGAGAGTACGGCGCCCGCCGAGACGCTATGGCAAATCTTGACCGATCTCGCCGATATTGCCTCGTGGCATCCGCTGATCAAGTCGACCAATGCGCCCTATGGCCAAAGAGCCAAGCCCGGCCTCATTTACAGAGCCTGTAGCCGATATTTTCCGCTCTCTACCCAGGTTTTTGTTGAGCGAGTGCTGCCTGGAGAGCTGCTTAGCATTCGCCTGTTTCCGCTGCCGGGGCTGCAGGAGCGAGTGACCTATCGTATCGTCTCAACCCTCTGTGGCACCTGTGTTCTCTACTCGATGACACTAAGCGGCTGGCTCTCTCCGCTGGCTTGGCCGATGATGAGACCGCAGTCCGGGCGGGTGGCGGCGGCTCTCGTAGAGGCTGCCGAACAAGCTGCTTTGCAGACCCCTGATTCCCGGCGGCGGCTGTATCGCGTCAACCCCAAAACAGATATTTTTTAAAGCAGATCGTTGAGCGTTAGTATTTTGTTAGGTGCGGTTACTGAAATCAGCCGCAGCGGCTGGCGCGATCGCCTTCACTGCCGCTAGCTCATCCCAATTCTTCCAAACAGCCAGCTCTCTCAAACAGCTAGCTCACATTGACATGATCAAAACGCTCGATACCCCCTCTGTTTTAGAAGTTCTCAAACCCGTTCAAGATCCGGAGCTACAAAAAAGTCTGGTAGCGCTAAATATGATCCGCAACGTTCAGGTGAACGGTGGCGATGTGAGCTTTACGCTGGTGCTGACGACCCCGGCCTGTCCGCTGCGCGAATTTATTGTAGAAGACTGCGAAAAGGCGGTACGGACGCTGCCCGGGGTAGAAAACGTGGCGGTCGAAGTGACAGCAGAAACCCCTCAGCAAAAAGCGCTGCCTGACCGCACGGGCATTGCAGGCGTGAAAAATATTTTGGCTGTGACCAGCGGCAAAGGAGGCGTCGGTAAGAGCACTGTGGCTGTCAATATCGCGGTGGCGCTGGCAAAGACGGGCGCAGCCGTCGGCCTGATTGACGCCGATATCTATGGCCCCAACGCGCCGACGATGATGGGCCTAGGTGAGGCTAACGTCACCGTGCGCGACGAAAATGGGGCACAGGTGCTGGAGCCTGCCTTCAACCACGGGGTGAAAATGGTCTCTATGGGCTTTTTGATCGATAAAGATCAGCCGGTCGTGTGGCGCGGCCCCATGCTCAACGGCGTAATTCGACAGTTTTTGTATCAGGTGCAGTGGGGCGAGCTCGACTATCTGGTGGTCGATATGCCGCCTGGAACGGGCGATGCGCAATTGACCTTAGCGCAGGCGGTGCCGATGGCAGGGGCGGTGATCGTGACGACGCCACAGCAGGTCGCGCTCGGAGACGCGCGGCGCGGTCTAAAAATGTTTGAGCAGCTCAATGTGCCTATTTTGGGCTTGGTTGAGAATATGAGCTACTTTATTCCACCCGATATGCCGGATAAGAAGTACGCTATCTTCGGCGCAGATGGGGGTGAGAAAGCGGCGGCAGAGCTGGGAGTACCTCTGCTGGGCAAAGTGCCTTTGGAAATGCCAGTGCGCGAAGGCGGTGATTCGGGGTTGCCGATTGTACTCTCTCAGCCAGAATCGGCGGCGGCGATCGCTCTGACGGACATTGCCAAGCAAACCGCTGCCAAGATTTCTGTCGCAGCGCTTACTTAGATGCTACAAAAGAACTGAAAAATCGAACCTTAGCCACTGAATTCGCGCCGATCTATGACCTCATACTCTGATTCGCTGGTGCGCAAACGCTGGAAAAAGCTGGCTTACGGTTGGCAGGGGGTTGACTGGCTGCTGTTTGTCCTGCCGGTAGCCGTCACCATTTTTGCCAGTATTTTGATCGGCAGCACCCAGAAATATACGGGGGAAACTGGGTTTGCGATCAACCATGCCCTACTCGGCGCGGTTGGACTTGTCTTGTCGCTGTGGATTGCGCGTGGCCGCTATGAAGTGCTGCTGCAGTGGCGTTGGTTTATCTACCTGGCGACGATTGCAGCGCTGGTCGCAGTGATGGCAATTGGCACTGAAGGGCTGGGGGCACAGCGCTGGATTCCAATCCTTGGCTTTAACGTGCAGCCGTCTGAGTTTGCCAAGCTGGGAGCAATCATTACGCTGGCGGCAACGCTGAAAGACCGCGACGCCCCGACGCTGTTTGGCATGATCAAGGCGCTGGCGATTACGGCGGTTCCTTGGGCGCTGGTCTTTTTACAGCCTGACTTAGGCACTTCTCTCGTCTTTGGCGCGATTACGATCGGGATGCTGTATTGGAGCGGCACCCATCCAGGCTGGTTGATTTTGATGATTTCGCCGCTGGTGTCGGCCATTGTATTCAATATTTCGCTGCCAGTGTGGATTGGCTGGGTGATCCTCATAGGTGTTATTGCCTATCGCTCGTTGACCTGGTGGCCACTATTTAGTGCGGTAGTGGCGGTGGTGATCAATTCTGTCTCGGGCAAGCTAGGCGATGTCATGTGGGGCGTCCTCAAGGACTATCAGAAGGATCGACTGATTCTGTTTTTACATCCTGACAGAGATCCTTTGGGCGGCGGCTATCACCTGATTCAGTCGCGCATTGCGATCGGGGCGGGGGAGCTATGGGGCCGAGGGCTGTTTCACGGCACCCAAACTCAGCTCAGCTTTATTCCAGAGCAGCATACCGACTTTATCTTTTCAGCGGTCGGCGAAGAGCTAGGCTTCATCGGCGGAATGGGGTTGCTGCTGGCCTTTTGGCTGATTTGCCTGCGGCTGGTGCTGATTGCTCAGAGCGCTAAAGACAATTTTGGCTCTCTGCTGGCCGTCGGGGTGCTTTCGATGATCGTCTTTCAGGTCATTCTCAATATTTGTATGACGATTGGCCTAGCTCCGATTACGGGCATTCCGCTGCCCTGGATGAGCTATGGGCGATCCGCGCTGCTGACGAATTTTATTGCGATCGGCCTGGTAGAATCGGTGGCAAATCATCGCCGCAGGCTGAAGTATTAGCTAGGCGAGGACTTTGTGAGCACATGACCGAGCGACTAGACAGGATAGGCAACGACGCAGATATCGAGATCTGAATCAGGTCGAGTATCGCCTCGGGCCCGAGAACCAAACGCCTAGATTTGAGCATTTGGGATTTGCAAGCGCATTTTGTCTGCAAATTGATTGAGAATGCTTTGGTCACGCTTATTCATCGTGCTTAGTTCTGTACTCTCTGGATCGGTAATTACAGTGTACAGAGCACATCAGGTGATGACACTCTAATAGCTGTCGTCGCCAGTGACGGTTTTGATGCCGAGGATGTGGTTGGCTTCGTGCAGGCGTTCGGCGATCGCATCTCTCCAGTTCAAGCTAATGCCAGGATTGGCTAGCACCGCCTGAGCCTTTTCGCGGCACTGGGCACTGCTAGTTAGATCCATACTGCCAATGTCGGCGAGCTCTTCGTAGAGCTTCTGCAGCGGAATCCTTTGCTTCGGCAGCTTGGCGGTATCTGAGGTCACATCGGGAGACATTTCGAGCATGGTCTAATCTTCCTAAGTGTGAAGAAGGGTCATTCTATGGAATGATTAACCGGCATTGTGGCGCGTTTGCAAGGTAGCGTTAGCGGTATTGACAAGAAGCTTCATAGAGCAGCACATAGCGCGGGATTTCTTGTCATTTCTTAAAGGAAGCGGCTGATAAATTCAGCTACAGAGCTGAGCCCAGAATACACGCTATCCTGATGTCTGTGGCTGCTGTGGTAAGAGGAGACTGGCATGTTGTTATCGCCCCAAGAGAAGGACAAGCTGCTGATTTTTACGGCAGCGCTGGTGGCTGAAAGGCGCAAAGATAGGGGACTCAAGCTCAACTACCCAGAAGCGGTCGCCTACATTTCGGCGGCGATTATGGAAGGGGCCAGAGATGGCAAAACGGTGAGCGAGCTAATGAGCGAGGGCACCACTTTGCTCACCCGGGACGATGTAATGGAAGGCATTCCTGAGATGGTGCACGAGGTGCAGGTAGAGGCGACGTTTCCGGACGGAACTAAGCTGGTAACAGTGCACAATCCGATTATGGATTGAATCGACGGGTTCAAAGGTTTATGAGCAGGCAAGCGATGTACCGAGATAATCCAGCAGAGCCGATGCCGATGGTGCCAGGGCAGCTAATACCCGGTGGTTCGGAGCCGATTGAGCTAAACGCAGGCAGAGAAATTGTGCGGCTGGTGGTGAGCAATGTGGGCGATCGCCCGATCCAGGTCGGCTCTCATTTTCACTTTTACGAGGTGAATGAGGGCTTGCAATTTGAGCGCGATCGCACCCAAAAAATGCGGCTAAATATCACCGCAGGCACCGCCGTCCGATTTGAGCCGGGGGATGAAAAAGAAGTCGAGCTGGTGCCCTATGGCGGCAGTCAGGAGATTTACGGCTTTAATGGCAAATACGACGGCGCGGAATTGAAGGAATAGGAAAATGCCCCCCAAAACGTTTAAGTCAGCAGCTCGCTTAGGGATTGGTGGCCCGGTCGGCAGCGGTAAAACGGCCTTGATAGAAGGGATTGTGCCGCTGCTGATGGCTCAGGGCGTAGAAGTCGCCGTGGTTACCAATGACTTGCTCACCACAGAAGATGCTGACCGGCTGAAGCGCAAGGGCTTTTTGCCTGCCGAGCGGGTGATTGGCGTCGAGACCGGGAGCTGTCCGCATACGGCGATTCGCGAAGACCCGACGATGAACCAGCTCGCTGTGCAGGACTTGGAACTGCTCTTTCCTCAGCTGGATTTGATTCTGATCGAAAGCGGCGGCGACAACCTGGCTTCTACCTTTAGCTACGATCTTGTCGATGCCTATATGTTTGTGATTGATGTCGGCGCAGGCGATGATATTCCGCGCAAAAACGGGCCGGGATTTGTCCAATCCGACCTAGCGGTGGTGAATAAAATAGACCTTGCTCCCTATGTCGGCGCTGATTTGGACTTGATGCGACTGCAATCGC
>JBARVU010000247.1:0-1824 GCA_049646425.1 Phormidesmis sp.
ATGTTGGCCTACCCGGCATTGGTGGCGTAGAAACCTGTCGGCAAATAAAGCAGCAGCATCCCGATTTGCCGGTTCTCATTCTGACATCACATTCTCAGCAGCCCTTGATTGAGCGGCTAGTTAAGGCGGGTGCCAGCGGCTTTTGTCTCAAAGGAATCGAAGCCGAAACGTTGATTTTGGCGCTGCGATCAGTCGCGGCTGGGGCCTCCTGGTGGGATTCTCGCAGCACTCAAGAAATCCGCACGGCTTTCATGACTAAGCCTATTCCTCCGGCTGAAGTCAACAAAAACACCACGCCCTTGACGCAGCGGGAACAGGAAATTTTAGCGCTTCTAGCGGTAGGCAGAAGCAACCCCGAAATCGCTCAGGAATTGCACATCACGACTGGCACCGTGCGGGTGCATGTCCATGCCATTTTACAAAAGCTAGAGGTGCGCGATCGCACCCAGGCCGCTATTTTTGCTTTAAAAAACTCTCTAGTACCCGAAACGTTACTCTGATGGACTTTCTCAGGTTTATAGCTCTATCTCGTTGGGTATCTGTCGCCACTTCTGTACGAGGGGGTTTCGATATCATCGAACTACAAACCTACGCTAAGCAGCTTGGGGTTATTTGCATAACCCCCGGAAGAGGTACAGTCCACGCTGAGACATATGAGACTCATGTAAGAGTGGTTGCTGGGGGCGCAGCTAAGCAATGTTTCTTGCACGTTGCCTTTACAGGAAGTCGCTCATGAAGGCACCTCCGAAGCGACAAGACGATAGTAGCTAGCACGGCTGATGCCAACCTTCGCGCAGATATCGGTGATACTCAGCTCACCTGCTTCAGCTAGCCGCTGGGCTTCTAGCTCTTGGCCCCTTGTGATGCTTTTCTTCCTGCCGCCCTTGCGTCCTCTTACCCTAGCTGCCGCTAGTCCGGCTAGGGTACGCTCTCGAATAATATCGCGCTCTAGCTCTGCGATAGAAGCCGTCATTCGGAAGAAGAACTTGCCCATCGCCGTCGAAGTATCTATCTGCTCTCGTAAGCTGCGTAGCTCAACGCCCTTTTGCTTTAGTCCCTCGGCCAGCTCGATCAGGTGCTTCGTCGAGCGACTGGCGCGGTCTAACTTCCAGATGACGAGCGTGTCACCTTTGCGCAGGTGGTCGAGACAGTTATCCCATTCAGGACGGCTCTCTTTCGCTCCGCTTTCGCCCTGGTCACAGAAGATACGATCGCACCCATCCTCATTGAGTGCATCGAGCTGTAAATCTAGATCCTGCTCAAAAGTAGACACCCGAGCATAGCCAACCTTCATATTTTCGTCTCACAGCTCATCTATGCCGCTTATTTATGACACATAGATTATAAAACAAGTTGTGAGGCAATCAAAACGCAATAGACTCGTTACCTGCCTTTGCTTCCTTTATTCGTCTCGCAAAGGGTGGATTTTGACACCCTTTACTTATTTTCTTCGAGGGTAGTCCTTAAAAGGTAAGGATAATTCTATCGATCAGGCGATGCGATGGCGGAGCCTTCCAAAGGAATCGCTGTCTAGATTAAGCGATAGTTAATGATGTAGAAACTCGAACTTTTCCCGTGTCTTCCGCTCTCCCGAACTGCCCTAATTGCAACTCAGAATCTGTCGTTAAGAATGGTTTTATTCACAACGGTAAACAGAGCCATCTATGTAAGGACTGCGGACAGCAGTTTGTCGAATACTCACAGAATAAGGTGATTAGGGACGAGACCAAAGCGTTGATAGACAAACTGTTACTAGAGAAGATGCCCCTAGCTGGAATCGCTAGAGTCGTTGATGTTTATGAGGTTTGGCTACAAGGTTGTGTG
>JBARVU010000248.1:0-7693 GCA_049646425.1 Phormidesmis sp.
GTACCTCGCCCTTTACCCTGATGCGCAGGATGGACGCCGATAAAATAGAGGTTCCATACGCCGTCAGCGAACGTCTCCGGAGCGTAGTAAGCTGCGCCTAGTAGGCCATCTTCATCGTCTACGATCCAGGTGTCATCGCCTTCGCCTTCGCTACCTAAGTGTTCGGCCATCATCCCGCCAAAGGCTTCAAGCTCATGGGGTTGAAAAAGCCCAATGGCCTCAGCCAAGGCTATTAGAGCGGTGATATCATCAGACGTTGCAGGGCGAATCATTAGGCGTCTTCTGTATTAGCTTTTGGCGTGCATTCAGCATAGTCTCAAATCAGTATTCCTATATGAGGTGGTGTTCACCGAAAGTAGTGAAGAACAGAGAGAAAAGCGATCGCTCAAAAGCGCCAGTTGACTTGCGCGCCCACAATATCCACGCTGTTGTCGTAACTGCCGATGAGGGTACCGGTACCAGGCTCGGCATTGTTAATACGGCGGCCTGCGACGAAGATGTGAGTGTAGGCGAGATCGAGACTGAGGTTGTCGGTGGGTTCGTAGCTGACACCGAGTGCGACCCAGGTGCGATCACTATCAGGAATCCGCGCCGTCATAAACGCTTGCGGTGCCGGCGTAGGATCATAGGCAACACCGCCGCGTACCTTCCAAGCATCGTCGATTTCATAGGTCAGGCCCATGGCAACCCGGATCGTATCGTTCCAATTCTCAGGCACGACGCTGTCAGGCTGAGGCGAGTCAAAGTCTACTCGCAGTTCGCGAAAGTCGCTCCAGTTAGTCCAGGTCAGATCCGCCGTCAGATCTAGCTGTGGCGTTATCTCTTGATGAACACCTAGAGCAATTGTATCTGGCAGGTTCAGATCCGCTGTTGCACTGGTGTCGGTAAACTGTCCGGTGGCCGTCAGTGGCGTTGCCAGCGCCGGGACGGAGAAATCTGCGTCGCCCCGCAGCGTATGGTTCACTGGCGAACGGTAGGTCAAGCCTACCCGCGTCGTTTCGGTAGGCTCATACAGCAGCCCTAAATTGAAGCCTACGCTCCAGTCGCTACCCGAAATATTGACCGCCCCATCGGCTGACTGAGGCAAAACCGGCGCCCCCCGTGAGGCCAGAATGCCGCCAAAGTCAATGGCATTCGTCAGCTCCGCCTCGGCATACTGCAAGCTCACGCCTGCACCCACCGCAAAGTTGTTGCTAACCTGATAGGCGGCAGTCGGGTTGATATTGATCGTCACCAGCTCAGATTTGATCGCCTGGTAACGGCCTACCCAGTCGCTGTTGTACTCGGTGGCGAGTCCAAAGGGCGTTGTAATCCCGATGCCAATCCGGGCGCGATCGCTCAGGCTATACGCACCGTACAAATTTGGGATGAAGCTGGTGACGCCTGCATTGCCGCCATCGCTGCCCGTTGCCTGCAGCCCAGGTACGACGAAAGACCCTTCGTTCTTAAAATTTATATTTGAGAAGATAATATAGCCTGCCCCAGAGACTCCATTCTCTTCTGGCAGGCGCATCAGCCCGGCTGGGTTCCAGTGAATCGTGCTGATGTCGTCTAACCCGGCTGCCCCGGCTGACCCGGCTGCGCCTAGATTGCTCACACTTTGTTCGGTCAAGGCAAAGCCAGAAGCTAGGGCAGGAGCAGATAACAGGCTCAGTCCAGTTGCTAGCGCAAGCGTAGGGAATCCAAAGGAGAAACTCATCCAAATTGCTCTCTGAAGATAAATTTATTTGGTAGGTCTAAACGAGTGAAAGTACTTTACCAGCGAGAGGATAACGGGCACGTTCTTTGAAACAAACGTTTAGACAGCGCAATTTGCGGAATAAATGGGGGAAGCTTTACCGACCGTTGAGGCGGCGATCGCCCAGCAGTCGGATCGCTCCAAAGCTATGCCAAAGCTGTGAATTCCGAAAAACTTTGATGCCTATCTATAGACAGAGATTGAAACCGTAATAAGTCGTTACATTGGGAATACTCAATACACACCCTTTAGAAGCTGCCCCTCAAAGGCTCGCTTCCCTCATAGATAGCAACCCTGCGATAACCCTTATGTTTCCCCCTGGTACTGAAGAATTTTTGTGGATGCTGAAGAACGGTATCTGGTCGGTAGGAACGTTCTCATGGCTGTTTGGCATTTCAGATAGAACGCTAGCAGCCCTGATGGATGGCTATCTCTCGGCGATTGACATTGTCCAGCTGTGTACTGCAGCTTTCTTTTTTGTCGGCTGGCTATTTCTGAAGCCCGCGCAGAATCGACGCACGTCAGAGTAAAGCTGTTCAATGGGTAACTTATTGCCTATCGAGCGATGGTTTTTCGTGATGCCTGAGATCGCAAAGATTTCTATGCGGTATTGCTGTCACCTACCGGACAAAATCAGCTACCTATTGCCTATTTTGCTTCTGTCTGGGAGTGTAAAACCACATAATCGATCCCGTCACAATCAGAGTCAACAGTCCTAGCGCGTTGAAGATAGGGTAGACAAACTCTAGATTTATCTGTCCAAACTTGCCTCTGTGGAAGTCGAGAAGCCAGAGGAAGTCGTTCGCGCGATCGCCAGCCACCGCAAATTGAAATAGGGTTCCTGTCGTCAACGTTAGCAGCAGCGGCAGCACCATAAAAGGGACGAGTGCCTTGTGGAGTCGACGCAAACGAACCCGATTAATCGTCATAATAAGAGCCTATACCCATTCTCTTCAAGTCACCTTCATGACTGTGATCTCTTTTTCCAAAAGCGCAAAAGGAATGGCCCCGAGATGATGAAGGCGAGTAATGATTCGCCTAAGCCTATAGAGAGCCCATCGAGTAGTCCAGATCTAGATGTAGCGACAGATTTCTGAGTCGCCGGAACCGTTTGGATGGCAGTTTCATCTTCTAATCGGTTGGTACGGGCAGTGGGTAGAGCATCGGCCTCTGAGTCAAGCTTATTTGTAGGAGCCATCTTTTGCGTAGCAGCCTCTGTAGCCGATGGTTCAGGTAAGGGGCGGGGCTGTTCACTGTGAGGTAGAGGAGAGGGATCTTCAGTTTCGAAGTGGTCAGCATGAGCGATCGCCTGACGAGCTGTGGAGAGCTGAGCACCAGAAACAATGGTCGTGCCCAAGAGAGCTATACGGTAACGAATTGATGAACGAGCCATAGGCTTAGCTTTCATGAAAAGACTCGTAGCCAGTATTGCAGACAAATGTGAAATAGAAATGAAATCAACTTGATCTATGATGTCAGACCCATTTTTTCATCAGCCTATTCCTTGTTTTCTGCGGTGAGGGTACCACGAAACATATTCATGCCGCAGTGGAAGGTGTAGTTGCCCGCTTTTTCAGGCAGAATCTCAATCGCAGCTTCTTGGTTTAAGGGTAGATCCATTGATTTTTTGAAGTCAGGCAAAATAATCTGCTCCAGGCAACTACTCGGATCTTTTCGGAGGAAAGTGAGTCGCACAGGTTGGCCTGCTTGCACCACGATCTGATCGGGCGAATAGCCCCCGTCGACGGTGATATCAACTACCTGAACACCGTCAGTCACTTGAGCTGTTTGAGATTTGTTTTTACTCAGCAGAAACCACCACAGCTCTAGCCCAATCAGGCCAGCGCCGACAGCAGCGACGCCTACCTTCAGGCCCAGCGGCTGCTCAATCCGACGAAATTCGTTGGTGTGAGGTTCTGAGATTTGAGCTTTGGCCGTGCTTGCACCGCCCAATAGCAGGCTGGCGCTGAGCAAACCGCTCAAGAGCCACTGGTTGTTGGAAAGTTTTATTATCATGGGTTGATAGCCGCCTTTAGCGAATGCCTTTGGGGTGAAAGTTTCTGAGGCGCAGAGCGTTGGTGACTACAGAGACTGAGCTGAAAGCCATCGCTGCGCCTGCGATAACTGGATTTAGCAGCCAGCCGAAAACGGGGTAGAGAATGCCTGCGGCAATGGGAATGCCCACCACGTTGTAGATGAAGGCAAAGAACAGATTTTGACGAATGTTCGCGATGGTGGCTTTACTGAGCTGAATGGCGGTGACGATGCCCTGCAGGTCGCCAGAGATCAGGGTGATGTCGCTGGCAGCGATCGCCACGTCCGTCCCTGTCCCAATCGAAATCCCCACATCGGCTTGAGCCAAGGCAGGCGCGTCATTGATACCGTCCCCCACCATCGCCACTTGCTTGCCCTCAGACTGCAACTGCTTAATCTGCGCGGCCTTTTGGTCGGGGCGAACTTCAGCGAACACGCGACGAATGCCGACTGCTTGGGCGATCGCTTCTGCCGTCTGCTGGTTATCTCCTGTCAGCATCACGACTTCTAAGCCCATCTTTTGCAATGCGCTTACCGCTCGAGCAGAGGTTTTCTTCAGCGCGTCAGAGATACCCATCAGCCCTTCCGCTTTCCCATCTACGGCGATCCAAGCGGTAGTTTTTGCCGCCGACTCCCAAGCCTGCCGTTGAGACTGAAGCGACTCAGTATCGACGCCCAAGCTCTGCATCCAGCGCTCTGTGCCAAGCTGCACCAGATGGCCGTTGATCGTACCCTGGACGCCTCTGCCGGTAACCGCATCAAAGTCTTGCACGCCGGTCAGCTTCTTCTTCTCAACGCCTTGAGATTCAGCGTAGTTTACGACCGCCTCGGCAAGCGGGTGCTCAGAATTGCGCTCGACGGCTGCGGCCATCTGTAGCAGATTGATTTCGTTGCGATTAGCCGTGCCTCGTACCGTTAAGTAGTCTGTAACCGTCGGCTTGCCTTCCGTAAGCGTGCCGGTTTTATCGACGACAACAGCCTGCAACTTATGAGCCCTTTCCAGGCTTTCGGCGTCTTTGATCAGGATGCCATTTTCAGCGCCTTTGCCAGTGCCCACCATGATCGAAGTCGGGGTAGCAAGACCTAGCGCGCAGGGGCAGGCGATAATCAGGACGCCAACGGTAGTAATTAAGGCCAGGGTCAGATTGCCCATGAGGATGAACCAGAGGACGAAAGTGATGATAGCGATCGCCATTACGACCGGCACAAACCACCCCGTCACCTGATCGGCTAATTTCTGGATCGGTGCCTTCGAGCCCTGCGCGTCCTGCACGAGCTGCACAATTTGAGCGAGCACAGTGTCTTTACCAACCCGCGAAGCTCTAAATCTAAAGCTGCCCGTTTTATTGATCGTTGCCCCGATGACTTCCTCCCCCTGTTCCTTTTTCACCGGTACGGGCTCGCCCGTCACCATCGACTCATCGACGGCAGAAGTCCCCTCAGTAACTTCGCCATCCACCGGAATCTTCTCACCAGGGCGAACGATAATGATGTCACCGACGACAACTTCCTCAAGCGGGAGATCGATCTCCTCATCCTGCCGTACGACTCTGGCCGTGTTTGCCTGCAGGCCAATGAGCTGACGAATCGCATCCGAAGTTTGCCCTCGGGCCCGATTCTCGAAGTATCGCCCCAGTAATAGCAGAGCAATAATCACGACGGCAGCTTCGTAGTAAACTTCTGGCGCGAGTCCTTGTGAAAGCAAGAAGCCAGGAAACAAAGTGACAAAAAGAGAATAAATATAGGCAGCACCTGTTCCCAGCGCCACTAACGTGTTCATATTTGCAGCGCGGTGAGTAAAGGCTTTCCAAGCACCGACATAAAACGATTGCCCACACCAGAATAGAACAGGCGTAGCCAGCACAAGCTGAAGCCAAGGGTTGTGTAGAAACATGGGCCAGCCTGGGATATCTACCCCTAGCATCATTGGCAAAGTGCCTAGAATTAGAACGATACCGACGATGCCACTGAGAATCGTTTTAAGCAGCAGTGCTTTTTGCTGCTGCTTGCGTTCCTCTTGCTCTTGAGCATCTTCTTCACCAATTCCTAAGTCTTCTCGTTCGCTGGCTTCGTAGCCTGCATCCGCCACCGCCGCCTGAATCTTTTCCAGGTTAGTACTGCGCTCATCGTATTCGACGCTGGCCTGCTCAGCGGCAAAGTTGACCTGAACGTCGCTGACGCCTGGAACTTGTTGAATAGCGGTTTGAATACTGTTCGCGCAGGAGGCACAGCTCATGCCTTTTAGCTTTAGGGTAGTTGCAGTCATTGAGAGGTCTTTCCTATCTAAAGGAGCTTTTTACTCAGCCAAAGGTTAAAAACCAGATCAGCTATTTAGGAGACAGCGTAGCCAGCAGTCTTAATTGCTTCTCTGATAGAGGCTTCGGTAGCGTCTGTTTCTACAGCGACCTGCTTAGTTTTGGGGTCGGCTTCTACCTTGGCATTTTGGTCTACTGACTTAACGGCGTTGGTGATAGTTTTCGCACAGGAGCCGCAGGCCATATTTGGAACGTTGAGTTGGAGCTTCATAGTTTTGATTGAGGTGAACTAAAAGTTGCTGATTTGGACATAGCCTTATTCGGCTTAGTCTACCAATATGGCTAGCATATACCCTCTAGTTAGGGAGAGAGTCTAGGGGGGAAAAGAATATTCCCAGGCTGCCATCAAAACGCTTTGGATGCTGGGCAGTTAGGCACTTTCTACAGGCAAAAGTATATCTAAATAGCTGTCAACTGCCCCGAAGAGGATCCTGTAACTTTTTACTTAAGATGCTGGCCTTTTGGTGGGCTGCGGTTGTTAGTAGCCGCTAATACGCGCCTTGAGAATAGGTTAACTCGTAACTATGGGAGTAAACCTCAAATATGAGACCGAATGGATCTTCTACATAGACCATCTTGTATGGCTTTTCTCCAGGGTAATATTCCCGAATTGGCATTCTTTGTTTGCCGCCATGCGCAACTATCTTTTCTACCAAACCTTCAATATCTGGATCTTGTACACAAAAATGAAAGGTACTTGTCTTCCAATACGAAAACTCTTGAGGACTTTCGTTGTTTTTAAACTCGAACATTTCTACGCCAATTTTATCACCGGTAGACATGTGAGCAATTTTGAAAGACCCCCACCCTGAGCCAAAAACATCGATACACATTTGTCCAATAGGCGTATCAGACTCCTCTTTGATTACGCTTGGCTTCATAATCGTATACCACCCCATAACTTTGCTGTAAAACTCTACAGCCTTCTCTACATCCGGTACGGAAATTCCAATATGAGAGAAATTTCTTGGATAGTTACTCATGAGGTTTTCTCAATAAGGTCAATACGTAGTCAATGTTAAGCATATCGCAATAGCTCAGCTAATCTCAGACGATCAGGCTCATGGTTAGACAGCTGGCCATACCATACATGGCTAATAGGCCCAGGCTCATGAACAATCCGCGATCGTCACCTAGTCTGAGGACATAGCGCTGCTCGCATTTAATATCGTTGCCGCGAGTGGCTTTAATAGTCACAGCCACCTAAGCAGGCAATTTCGACAAGCCACTGGAATGACGCCAAAAGCTTACAGAGCAAGCTAGCACTGCCTGCTACCTGACAGCTAGTCTTCAACTTGAGGACTGACTAAGACAGGACAACAGCGATCCTTGAATCTTGGTGCAACAATTTGTCGGTTAAATCGACGATGTCTCATCCGCAGCCGCTACGCCTGCACATCGATGACGCCCATCATACCGAGTTCTTCATGGTCAAGGATATGGCAATGATAAACGCTCTTACTGGGAAAGTCTTTGAAGGGAATACGGATGCGAAGGGTTTCGCCGCCGCGTACCAACACGGTATCTTTCCATGCCGGATAGGGCTCAGGCTTACCATCGCGACTCATAACTTGAAAGGAAGCCGCGTGAAGGTGGACGGGGTGAT
>JBARVU010000249.1:0-2233 GCA_049646425.1 Phormidesmis sp.
TCAGCCGATGTACCCATTCGTTCGCCTGCGGCTGACCAATCCCGAACAGATAGCCCTGCACCTCCTGGGTCGGATACTGGCGGAAGTACACCAGGATGAATAAAAGCTTGTCTGCCAGCAATGCCAGCTCAGCCTTGCGTCCAGCCCCTCGGGCACGCTGCCGGTTCGCACGCTCGAAGGTTTCTTCCTCAAACGTCTCCCAGGCTGCTTCAAAACTCGGCAGTAAGGCGTCAAACTCCGTCGTATTAAAGCCAGTCAGGCTTTGCAGGAGGCGCGATCTATTCTTCAGTTCCGCGTAGTTCATTTACATTGGTCGGCCTCCTGGTTAATGACGCTTTCCCTATTCTAGCGACCTATTTCCGATTAAGTCTATAGTAAAGATAAAGTTTGACCGTGGTATATACCCGCGAATCGTTCACGATTTTCCTGTTGACAGGGGAGATTCAGAAGGCTTCAACCATGTAAAGCAAAAGATCGAAGTCTTTTCTGAAAAAGCCCTTGCTGAAGAAAAAGCTGAGATCACATTGAGTGGTAATGAGATTAATTCTCTGGTGACGAAGGGAAATCCAGTTAATAAATATGAGCCAGGAACCTACAAGCATTACGAAATTTCTGATGGATATATAGAAGAAAAATTCCTGCGGTGGCCTTCTTTCCCTGGTGTTAAGGGCTGTTGGACGCGAATATCCAGGGTTAGATTTGAGGAAGATGCTACTACTGGTCGGCCCAAGGAGATTCGTCAACGTATCATGGAAGCAGAGAGGATCAAGAAAGGTACCGAGTTTGATGGAAGTATAAACAACTCATCTTTGCTGCGTTTTATCTTCGGTTCCACTGAGTTGCCTGCTACTGTTCTTAAAAGTACTGCCTCTGGTACTGTAGAACATCAAAAAACAATGGCTATTACGAATGCGATAAAAGCAATTTATATTGTCGATGGTAATATACGTATAGCAACTTGAGCGTCGTGAACTTCTAAAAACCTTGACTGGAAGAACCTTGAAGGGCTAGATAAAGAGGCAGTGCTCATTTGCTTAGACAAAGCGGGCGCAATTGGGTGCCGCTCATTGTTACCGAAGTTCAGCCCGAGCAATATGAGGTGATTGGCAACGCCCATATTTATGAGGCCATCGCCGAAGCAGGCTTAGAAGAAGCCTGGTGCATTCTCGCTGACGACTCCGCCGAGACCGCCGCTGTCTCCGCCGTCCTCGCTCAAGACATCCTACCGCGCATTAACCTCTCTCACGCCTCTCGCCAGCAAATTTCGACAGCGCTAGACTATCTCATCAAACAGCCCGGTACCCTTTTGAAGGGTGTCAGTGTCGCTAGTGCCACCCATCGGATCGATGAAGCGCCTCGCAAATATTGGAAAACACTTCAGCCCATTACTAAGCTCAAGTGCAAAATTACGCCCAGCAGGCTCAAGGCACTGGAGAAAGTGTTTTACGTTGACCCAGAGCCCTTGCCAGAGGTGATTACTGACCGCCAGCTACTAGACTCGTTTACGGCGGCAGAGCTGAGGAAAATGGCGACAAAGCGAGGCATCAAGGGATGTGCAAAGCTTAAGAAGCCTGAGCTGGTGGAGAAGTTGGCGATCACTTAGCCACAGCGCAACATTCCCTAGATATTCTCTAGAGTGATTTCACCTTGCTTTTCAGATGATCTAAGTGAGTGGTCACTCGCTCAAATCGGTTGCAAAGCGACCTTTCTCGCTTCTTAGCGCTGCTAGAATAGGAAGGAGGACAAGCGCCCTGCCTATTTAGGACACTTGTACGCCTATTCCTATAGATTCCAAATCTTACCGATCATGCTGCAACGTAAAATCTATCAGCTTTCCTGCGATGGCCGCGAAGTGCATATTTTCCTGCGTGACCAGCAGCGCTGGATAGAATCGGCCACCATTGTCAGCATAGAAGGCGATCTCGTGACCGTGCGCTACGAAGATGAGGACGAAGACGAAATCTGCTCCTGGGAAGAAATGGTGCGCATCGAAAGCATCGGTGCTATCAGCCAAAAGCTCGCTGGCGTCCCCAAAGGCCCTAGCGATCTGTTGCTCACCAACGACTGCCCCGACGCTGAGCAAATGGGCGATAAGCACGAGTGCTAACTACTCGTCACTCATCAGGTCAAATACCTGACCGTCGACCAGCAGGCGCGTAATCCCTTTGGCCTGCAAGTAAGGACTCGTGCGCGTAATCAGGTTGCCGTCGGGCACCTTAATGACTCGTTGCTT
>JBARVU010000250.1:0-29758 GCA_049646425.1 Phormidesmis sp.
AGATAGGTTAACTAAAAATTTTAGGATTAACTTTTAGAATTTGCGATTACTCAGAGATGTTTCTCAGCATTAGGCTTAGAGAAGTGTGTCAGGATGTAAAGCCCTGTCATCGCTTTCTTTACGTGATTTCCAAACGCAGAGTATGATGACCTGAAAGCTGGGCTATGCCTATAGACTTTTGCTCGCAAAACTCAACCCAGATGTTTGCAAAACTTAGTCAAAATACAAGGTTGCCTACGCCTTTTAATCACGAGAGGAAACTAATTTATGAGACGGTTGTTTGCCCTGGCTTTAGTGCTTTGTCTTTCCTTCGGATTTGCCTCTCCGGCTGCTGCGGGGATTGCCGGTGATGATGTATCCGGTTTAGTCCCCTGCGGCGAGTCCCCTGCTTTTCAGAAGCGAGCAGCAGCGGCGAATACCGAGTCCGACAAAGCTCGGTTTGAGTTCTATGGTAACACCAGCCTTCTGTGTGGCCCCGAAGGACTGCCCCACTTGGTTGTAGACGGTGATTTATCCCACGCGGGTGAATTCCTAATTCCCAGTCTCTTGTTCTTGATAATTGCTGGCTGGATTGGCTGGGCGGGTCGCTCCTATGTGATCGCCGTGCGCGATACTAAGTCACCCGAAGAGAACGAAATTATCATTGACGTACCGCTAGCGATCAAATGTTCTTTGGGCGCGGCTGCTTGGCCGCTGCTTGCTTTCAAAGAAATTGTCTCGGGCGAAATGTTTGCCAAAGAAGATGAGATTACGGTCTCGCCGCGCTAGTTCATCTATTGAATCAACAACATTAAGCTCGCCCTTGAGCTATCTGATGTTTGCCTGTAGGCGGTCATTTTGGCTGCCATATAGGCTAGGCTTTGGAGGATGGCTAGCCTGCTGTCTCTCTTAAAGCTACCTGAAACGTAGTTATTTACGGCTCCATAGGAGGAGTATTTATGAGCAGTAATCTGTTGAAATATCTCTCGACTGCCCCTGTAATCGCCACCGTTTGGATGGTGATTACAGCCGGTATCATCATCGAATTTAATCGCTTTTTCCCGGACTTGCTGCTGCACCCGTAAGTCGCTTTGTCTGGCTCGTTAGCAATTTTTGCCCGGTTTGCTGGGCTGCTGTGTTGAGTAAGTTTGGAGAACTTATAGTATAGATATGCCGTCATCATCAGAATTCATTAAACCCTACGCAGGCGATCCTCAAATCGGTAATTTGGAGACGCCGCTCAATTCATCCGGTTTGTCGCAAGCCTTTCTCAGTAATTTGCCTGCTTACCGCCAAGGTTTGTCACCTCAGCGTCGCGGGCTGGAAGTGGGAATGGCCCATGGTTACTTGCTGTATGGCCCCTTCGCGCTACTCGGTCCGCTGAGAGATTCCGATGTGCCCGCGATCGCGGGTCTCATTGGTGCAGTTGGTCTGGTACTTATCCTGACCGTCTGCCTTTCGCTGTATAGCGGTGCGAACGTCAGCCCAGAGATTTCTCGTAACACCCTGCCTTACCAGCCCCCTGAAGGTCTTAGTACCGATGAAGGTTGGAGTGAGTTTGCTGGCAGTTTCTTGATTGGTGGCATCGGCGGCGCGGCCTTTGCCTATTTGCTGACCGCTAATTTGCCTTTGTTCTCTGCTTTGGTAGCAGGCGGTCACTAGCTCACAGGCGTAGATGTTAGACTGTTGAGTCCCCTTTTGATCTCGGTCAGGAGGGGATTTTTGATGGCAGACGCAGCCGTGACTGCGCTGTTCCTAAGTAAGAAATGCTCAAAAGATAGCCCTAAAGCTACAGCTCTCTCTTGTGAATCCTTCTAAAATAGGGGTGCTTTAGTTATGAGTTGGCTCCAGGCAATTAACTTATGAACATCGGTATCCCTAAAGAGATAAAAGACCAGGAGTTTCGTGTGGGGCTGAGCCCTGCCAGCGTCAAGGAGCTGTGCGATCGCAATCATCAGGTCACTGTAGAAACCCAGGCGGGGGTCGGAGCTGGCTTTAGCGACGAAGACTATCTCAAAGCAGGTGCCAAGATTGCGCCTGATGCGGCCACTGCCTGGGAACAGGCGATGGTGGTCAAGGTAAAAGAGCCCCTGCCCGCAGAATACGGCTGTATGCGCTCGGAGCAGCTGCTCTTTACTTACCTGCACCTAGCAGCTGGGAGAGAACTCACTGGAAAGCTGATGGCGAGTGGGGTGAGTGCGATCGCCTACGAAAGCGTTGAAAAAAACGGCACGCTACCGCTTCTCATGCCGATGAGCGTGATTGCCGGTCGGCTCTCGGTACAGTTCGGCGCCCGGTTTTTAGAAAAGCAGCAGGGTGGACGCGGCGTACTGCTTGGCGGCGTGCCTGGTGTCTCGGCGGGAAAAGTAGCCATTCTGGGTGGGGGCGTGGTCGGTACGGAGGCGGCCAAAATGGCTGTGGGACTGGGTGCGCAGGTCACCATGATAGACATCAGCATAGATCGGCTAGCCTACCTGGAGACGCTCTTTGGCTCCCGGGTAAACCTGCTATACAGCAACAGCGCGAATATTGCAGCGGCGGTCGTCGATGCTGACTTATTAGTCGGGGCAGTGCTGGTACCGGGACGCAAAGCCCCTACGCTCGTGAACCGCAGCCTGGTTAGCCAAATGCGGCCCGGATCGGTGATTGTAGATGTGGCAGTTGATCAGGGCGGCTGCATCGAAACGCTGCGCGTGACCTCTCACAGTGAGCCAGTTTATACAGACTCAGGCATTGTTCACTATGGCGTGCCTAACATGCCTGGCGCAGTTCCCTGGACGGCGACTCAGGCGCTGAACAACAGTACGCTGCCGTACGTTTTACAGCTTGCGGAAGCAGGGATGACCGCGCTCAAGGGCAGCTCTATGATCAGCCAAGGGTTAGCGGCTGGTTTGAACGTTCACAATCACCAGCTTATACACCCCGCCGTGCGAGAAGTGTTTCCCGATCTAGCCGCCTAGCATCGCGTCATCCCCCATTCCCCATTCCCAAAACTGCTAGCGCAGCCCTACCAACTACAGCACCTTCTCCCCGCCCGCTTCAATCGCCTCTAGCTTATCCAGGCGAATAATGGTGTCATTTTCCAGCTTGCAGTAGTCTGCGCCGTCTTTAGCGTAAACGTCTACGATCTTGCTTTCCACCTCGGCTTTGTCACCGGTTTCGGTGCGGTAAACGATTTGGCTGGTGCGGTGAAGGGTGGCGATCGCCTCTAATTTGTCATACAGCTCGCAGCTGACAGGGGTATAGTCGCTCATTGGTTTCATTAGATTTAACAGATGTATATCTAACATCCAGACAGCCTGCCGACATCTGCCTGGGGTTGGGCCTTACCCTTGAGTGCTGATGGTGAGCACTTGGGGCGGTGTGGCATCAGGCGGATAGATAAACTGAACGTTGACATTGCGCTGTTCTCCGGGGGCAAGGGTGACTTCGACCAGGGGCTGTCCTTGCTGACCCTGGTTTTGCACCAGGTAAGTATAGTGAGCGCGAGACCTGCCATCGTCTTCTTTGTAGACAAATAGGACGGTGCCTCGGAAAAATACGCGATCTGCTGGTGAGGCGTCGAACTGAAGGGCGTTGCTGAGGCTGTCGTTCTGTAGCGGCGTTTGGATGGAGAGAGCCACTGTCCTGGGGCTGCTGGTACGGTTGGTCAAAGGCAGATTGAGGTTGTACTCAATGCCGTAGTTGCCATTAGCGCGGTAGGCCGTATCGGAGTAGCGAGCGACCACTGGGGCACTCTGCACCTGGCCAGTGCCGAAGGTATTGCGCTCCAAGGTGCTGAGCGCATAGGAGATATGTTCTCCAGGGCTGGGAATCGCAAGCTGATTGCTGCTGCTGTCGGTGAGGGTAGCTCGCCACTGAGAGCCGGTGGCAACGCCAGAGACACGGCCATAGCGAAAGCTGCTCTCCCGGCTACCGGGTCTGCTGGGGGCACTATCCCGGGGGCTAGCTAAGCGGCCTCTGAGGAGAACCTGCTTCCACTCGGTGAGGGTAGGAACCCGCTCGCTGCCGTTGGTTTGAGGGGCGTGCATGGCCAAGCTGGCAACGTACACAGGGCCGCTGCTGTCTAGCCGTAGCAGGGTAGAGCGACCGTTTAGCCGGGGGCCTTCGCCAGAGCTTGCGCTTACCGGGGCCGGGAGGATTTCTCTGCCGGGGGGCAGGCTGCCGTCGGTGACGACGCTGAGGCGGCGTAGCGGGATCGGGGCGTTTAGCAGGAGATGGCTTTCGCCAGAGGGACTGGTGACCTGGCTAGGGAAGGGGGATTGGCGGCGATCGCGCAAAATATCATTCATCACCCGGCTACCGGGGCCAGAGAAATTGTTGCTGTGCAGATTAGAGCTGCCAGATGCAATTAGGTTCCAGGGAGATTCTTGGCTGATGTAAGAGGCACCTTCCCGAATGGAAAGGGTGACGGGGCGGCTTCCCGGGTTATGCACCAGGATGGCTTCGTACATCGTGCGCGTATCGGCATCGTCCTGTCCGCGCACGACGTGGTGCGAAAAAATATCAAAGCGGCCATTAAAGGCATAGTTGAGATGGGCACCTGGGTCGCTTTTGCCCCGGCCCGGAAAGGTAGAGAGCAAAATACCGTCCGACTGAATCGTTTCGGGGCTATTGCTGTTAAAGACGGGTACGTCATCCAAGCCACCGGGCAGCGATCGCACCGGTTGAGGAATGGTAACAACGTTTCCTGTCGTCTGGGCGATTTGGGATGTACTTTCGACCTGTTCTAGTCGGGGCACTGCCGCTTCGGCGGCGGGAGTCGCCGATAGGATAGTAGCCAGCGAGAGTAAAGAAAGTAGCGACATCTATTCCAAAAACCTGCTGCTTGTGAACGCACGTGCCCCTCTGCCAGGTATAGCAAGCTACATACCCAGTCAAACGGTCGGGTAAGAACATATCACTGCAGGTGAACAGCTGGCAATGGGAGTGGACAGTTACCAGCGAAGGCTCAACTACCAATCTGCTGTAAGTGGATAAACATAAAACTACGGCCTCAAGCCTGAATCTGCCGTAAGCATAGGTGCGATACTTGAGGCAGCAGACGATGAGAGCATTGATTATTCTGATATTCCACCCCTGACAGATGAGTTTTTTGAGAATGCTACGCTGAGAGTCCCTGCATCTCAAGCAGAGCGACTGGTTCAAATTGATCCAGATATTCTGAAGTGGTTTCAATCTCAGCGTGAAGAATATAGACCCCTAATAAATTCAGCGCTACGGCACTACATAGAGAATGTCAGCGAGCAGTCAGCGGTATAGTCTCTCTTCTACAGTGGGGCGGGTAGCGCGGCCATTCAGGCTTTGTCTATACTCGGTAGAGAACGATTGACAAAGACTAGACGTATCTGCTCGCAGCAAAGATTTTGATGATCTCTGGCGAAAGGCTCGGAACGGCTCTGCATGGTCTGAGGCTCGGATTGAGTGTGCCATACACCGGATGAGTGCCGGTTGGTCGAATTGGCAGGATTTGGACGCTTTTGGATAGATGAACGAGGGGCGATCGCAGCTATGAGCAATCGGGTCATGATCGTCCCCCGCAGACTTGTCCACTGGGCCTGATACGCGGAAGCAGTCTAGACCGGCCGTAGCGGCATTTCCACCTCGTCAACTCGCCAAGCGGCATAGGCCAGAGACTCTGTGATATCCAAAGGCTCTAGCGTAGGGTGCGCTGCCATAATCTCTGTGGTCTTGCGCCCCGCTGCCATCAGTCCCAAAATTGTGCCTACCGTAATCCGCGTCCCTCGGATGCACGGTCTACCGCCCATGACATTGGGATCGCAGATGATTCGTGTCAGCTGCTGCATAATTGGGCTTCCTACCTTCTCTCACATGGCAGAAACCTATCGCTTTGCGAGGGTTTTTTCCGTCTTCCCTTAGTTGTAAGTTGGACTTATCGACTGTAGGGCAGATGTATAAGGTCTGAGAATCTCCTAACGTGTGTACGAGACGTGACCTGAACTATATAGAATCAGAGAAAGCCCATGCCACCGATGAGAAAACTAAAACAAGTCTTATTGGAGGTATGGAACGCGATCAGAAGGTGGCTAGGCCCCACTGTGAAGCGGTAAGTATCTCAGCTGATCTGAGCAAAAAGCGCCTGCGCTAGCGCTAGCAGACAGCTAGCGATCAACCCCGGTGCGATCAATCTCGTTTGCGCCTGCTGCTAAAACGGCGGTTCCAAATACAAGGGTCGTAATCCCGTTGATCAACAGCCCTACGCCTATCCACAGCCCAAGTATCCAAGGCGCATTTAGCGGCCACTGAGACCAAATAAAAATGCCCAGGATGATCATCAAGATGCCGTTGAGCAAAATCCAGCCCCATCGCGGCGCTGGCTTCACTTTGAAAGCCATAAAGACGCGGAATATACCGTCTACAAAAAAGAAAATTCCAATCAGCAAAGTCAGTGAGACCGCGCCAGCGAAGGGATTCAGCAGCAGCAAAACGCCTACGACAAAATACAGAACGCTGAGCGCCAGTCGCAGTATCAAAGAACCATTGCTACGGTGATGCTGAAAAGCATCCACCGCCTGAACAACGCTACCAACAACAAACAGCCAGCCCAGAAAGACGCCTGCTGCAACGCCGGCGATGAGAGGACTGGCGATCGCCACAATCCCCAAAATGATCATGATTGCGCCCAGGGCAACGACCCACCCTGAACCTCTCTTCACCTGTATTTGGTCTTCGTGCTTCATACTACCTCTGCCCACCGCTGGGGAAGGCACCGCTTTCTTCGTTCTCTAGTGTAGGAAATGCGCGCGTTTATCTTCTCTGCCTAAACATAGAAGTTAGGCTGATCGGGCTCGCACCACGGTTTCATGCTGCCGTCTGTCTAGCTCTTGCCCCTCTGCTTGCAGCCACAGACCAGGCACTCAAATTGTGAAGTAGACGTGCAAATACCCCGATAGCTCTTACAGTAGAAAGCAATCACCCCCTGAGCAGCCCATGCCGCTAGCTGACTCGACTTCACAGCGAACGCCCGACTATTCGGGATCGTCCCTAACACTTGCTTTAGTGGCCTGTGAGGCCCTGCGCGAAAGCGAAGCGCGCTTTCAGAAGGCGGTCGTCAATGCACCTCTGCCTATTTTGATCTATGCCGAAGATGGTGAAATTTTGCACCTCAGCGAAGGCTGGACTCGGCTGACCGGCTATACGGCTGACGACATTCCGACTCTGGCCGACTGGACTGAAAAGGCTTACGGCAGCAAAAAAGAACAGGTGCTTGAACTGATCAATCAGCTCTTTGAATTAGACCGCACGATTGACGATGGTGAGTTCGTTATCCGCACCAAAGCCGGTGCTTCCCGCGTCTGGCAGTTTAGCTCATCGCCGCTGGGAAAGATGGTCGACGGTCGGCGACTGGTCATGTCAATGGCCGCAGATATCACCGATCTCAAGCAAACCGAAGCGGCGCTGGCTGGTAAGCTCACTCAGCAGGCCATCATTACCGATCTGGGCCAGCAGGCGCTTCAAACTGACGATTTGAAGGCGCTATTTGCCCTTGCTACTGACCTCGTCGCGAAGGGGCTCAAGGTCGAGTATGCAAAGGTGCTCGCGCTTTCACCGCAGGGCGACTTACTGAAGCTAGTGGCCGGTGTGGGCTGGCGAGCTGGGCTGGTCGGACAGATGAGCATCCGCAACGACCCTGACTCTCAGGCTAGCTACATGCTGCACGGCCAGCAGCCGGTTGTCATTGCAAACCTACAGAGCGAGACTCGCTTTAGCGGCTCACCGCTGCTTTTCGAGCACGATATCGTGAGCGGCATTAGCAGCCTGCTTCACTGTTCGGAGAGCAAGCCATTTGGTGTCGTCGGTGCGTATACCCGCCAGCAGCGCAACTTTACTCAGGCGGATGTCGATTTTGTACAGGCGATCGCCAACATTCTCAGCAGCACTATCGAACGCTGCCAGTTCGATCAAAAGATCCAGCAGCTCAACCGCGAGCTCGAAAGTCGAGTAGCCCAACGCACCGCCCAGCTACAAGCCGCTAATGAAGAGCTCAAAGCTTTTACCTACACCGTCTCTCACGATCTGCGGGCACCGCTGCGAGCAATGCAGGGCTTTGCCCAAGCGCTGTTAGAGGACTACGCGCATCTGTTTGACGACATCGGGCGCGAATACGCTGGTCGCATCGTTACGGCTGCCGCCCAAATGGACGGTCTAATTCTAGACTTGCTTGAATACAGCCGCATGAACCGAGCCTACAAGCAGCAGTCGCTGAGCCTTGATCGGCTGATGGCCCATGCTCGTAGCATCATCGCGCCAACGATTCAAAGCCGTCAGGCCGAAATCGTGATTGAAGCGCCGCTGCCCGATATCTGCGGCAACCATCAGATGGTGGTTCAGGTACTGACCAACCTGCTGAGTAACGGGATCAAGTTTGTGGAGCCTGGCATTCAGCCCAAGCTGCAGATTAGCTGGGAAGAAACAGACAGCAAAATTCGCCTGTGGATAGCCGATAACGGCATTGGCATTGCCAGCGAACATCACGCTCGGGTCTTTAAGGTCTTTGAAAGACTACACGGTATCGAAAGCTACCCGGGTACCGGGATCGGGCTAGCCATCGTAAAACGCGGGATGGAAAAGCTCGGCGGCGACTTCGGCGTCGTCTCAACGGTTGGGCAGGGCAGCCGGTTCTGGATTGATTTTGTCAAGGCCAGCGATTGTTCTGCTAAACCTTCCAAATAGTCTGCGCTAAGGACGGGGGGCGTCAAGTCCATATTCGAGAACGACAAGCGCTGTAGCTATGTTTTCTATCCAGTCAGATCTAAGGCGCTGTGAGGAATGGAAGACTATAAACTTGTGAAGCTCTGAATTAAATACGCTGAACGGCTTTGTTGCACTAATATCTTGAGGGCAATGTTTACCCCTACCAACCTCTAATATAGAGGACTCTTAAGCACATAGGCTCGCCCGCGAATAGAATTGCGGACGAGCCTATGCACACTAAAGCCTAAGTGGGAACTCGATTGAAACAACTTCTTCTACCTTGCAAGTAGTCAAACCAGGAGCTTTAGGATGACAGCTTTAAGCGGCTATGGGCTTTTATTAGTCGAAGATGATTCCAATGACGTCTTATTAATTCAGCGAGCCTTTCGTCGAGCCAACATAAACTTGCCCCTTACCATCGTGCAAGACGGCGATGAGGCAGTTGACTATCTGCAAGGAGAGGGGCAATACGAAGATCGCATTCAGTACCCAATGCCGACGCTGATTCTGCTGGATCTAAAGCTACCGCGCCGATCGGGGCTAGAGGTTTTAGAATGGCTACGAGCGCAGCCAATCCTACGTCGTATTCCAGTCGTAGTATTGACCTCTTCAAGAGAAAATGCTGATATCGACAGCGCTTACGAAATCGGCGTCAATTCCTATCTGGTAAAGCCGGTTACCTTTGCCGCGCTTGAAACAATGATTGCTGCGCTAAATGAATACTGGGTCGAAGTCAACCACTACCCTTCGACTCGGTAGGATCCCTTTCTTGACAGTTATCGAACGATGAATAGAGTGCTGACAATTACTTTCTGGGTGTTTTGTAGGCCATGTCTTCTTCTGCGCCTCAGGCTATTCTGCTCGTTGACGATAATCCCCATGATCGGCTGCTGGTGAAGCGTCAGCTCTCACAAGAGTTCAATAATCTCACCCTTTATGAGGTCGTCGATCAAACAGGGTTGGCTCAGGCGATCGCCACTATCGACTTCGATTTTGTTATTACCGACTATCAGCTGGGCTGGTCGACCGGGGTCGATGTGATGAAGCATATCCGGGCTAAAAAACCCTATTGCCCGGTCATCATGTTCACCAGTACCTGCACGCAAGAAATTGCCATAGAGGCGATGAAATCTGGGCTGAATGACTATGTGGTCAAGTCGCCTCAGCATTTCATCCGCCTGCCCCAAGCGATCCGCTCGTCGTGGCACCAGTGTCAGACCCAGCTTGAAGCCGCTCAGCTAGAGCTGCGACTGCAGGTACTGCTCAATCAGCTTGAATTTGGTATCTTCAGAGCGGCGACGGACGGCAAACTGCTAGATGTTAACCCAGCTTTGCTCAAGATGCTGGCAGTCGATACGATAGAGGCTGCTCAGGTCGTCTTGCAGCCGCAGCTGGCAGCCTTGTGCCCAGTCGCAGCGATGGCGCTCGCAGCCCAAGAAGTTACTCTCCAAAAAATTTCTCGCTCAGGCCGCGAAGTCTGGCTCCAGATCACAGCGACTGCTAACGATCTGAATGGCGAAGTCATAATTGACGGTGTTATTCAAGATGTGAGCGAACGCAAGCAGGCTGAGCAGGCCGTCAGCCATCTCAATCAAACGCTAGAAGATCGAATCGTTCAGCGCACTGAGCAGCTGAAGACGACCAACCGGGAGCTAGAGCTTTTTGCCTATTCGGTTTCTCACGACCTGCGATCGCCCCTCCGCCAAATCGATGGCTTCGTTCACTTGCTTCGAGACCATCTGAATCTGGCGCATATCGACGAAACCACCCAGCACTATTTTGAAACGATTTCTGGGCTGATTGGCCAAGCGGGCAATATGATTGACGCGCTGCTCAACTTTTCTCATACGGGCCGGGTCAATATGACCTGGGAAGCGGTGGACATGAGCCAGCAAGTCGAGCAGGTCAGAAGACAGGTTGAGGCGAGCTATCCCCATCGCACCGTAGAGTGGCAAATTGATCCTTTGCCGACGGTTTGGTGCGATCGCATCCTCATGCAAACCGTCTGGCAAAATCTGCTTGACAACGCCCTCAAGTTTACCGAGCCTCAAGCCTCTCCTAAAATCGTCATCGGTGTGAAACTCCCTTCACCCGGCAAAAATGGTCGGAAGGAACACGGCCAAGCAGAAATCGTTTTTTTTATCAGCGATAACGGCGTTGGGTTTGCCCCACAGCGAGCCGAGAAGATATTCGGCATCTTTCAGCAGGCCCACAGCAAGAAAGACTTTGGCGGGACAGGAATTGGCCTCGCAAACGTACAGCACATTATCCTCCGTCATCAGGGCCGAGTGTGGGCCCAAAGCGCAGATGATCAGGGGGCAATCTTTTACTTTTCGCTACCCCAATCACCTGACGCTAGGCATTCGAGCAGCCAAGGCGATAGAGCCCTCAGTCGCTAGAGCCGTCACTTTTACGTTATTGTCTTTAGTTAAGTACAGGCCCAAGCCTAGAAAGTCTGGCTGCAAATGAATTCCGACGCTGTCCTAGGTACCTATAGCTGACCCGACCCCTCAATTGCGATAAATTGGTATACATTCGAGCTTAGGTCAGTGAATATTCTTTCCCTATTCAGCTTACTTCTGTAGGGGAGCTAACACTTTCTGCTAGGTTTCTTGAGGCAGCAGACTAGTCTCAAGAATTGCCCCTACTTTGAGAAGGTCACAAACCGTCCCAAGAGCCTTCTGCCGATAGTCCTTTTGCACGCAACTCATGCCAAAACTTCATTTCTTGTTGCTAGAGGATGATCCCACCGACGTAGAGCTGATTTCAACCACCCTGACGAATAGTAGCCTCGACTGCGACTTTAGCATCGTTGAAACCCAAGCCGACTTTCGGGTCTGCATCGAGAATCAATCCGTTGATCTTGTCATCGCTGACTACTCACTCCCTAACTTCACTGGGCTGGCCGCAATCGAAATGGTGCAGGCACACTATCCCAAAATTCCCTGCATATTGCTCTCGGGCGTCTTGGGCGAAGATCGGGCAGTTGAGGCGCTCAAAAGCGGTGCTGCTGACTACGTCCTGAAGCAGCGGCTAGATCGGTTGGCCCCAGCGGTGAAACGTGCCTTGAGAGAAAAAGAAGAGCGCCTGGCCTTGGAAATCGCAACGGCGGCGCTTGAGAAAAGCGAAGAACGGTTTCGCACCTCCGTCGAAACGATGGTCGATAACTTCGCCATTTTAGCTGCGGTGTATGACGAAGACAGACAGATTCAAACTTTTACGGTGACCTATCTTAATACCGCTGCCTGCACCTATTTATCGGTTTCTTGCGACCAGACAATCGGGAAAACTTTGTTTACTGTTATTCCGAGTCTTCAGCATGTTGACAATATTGATATTCTCGAAGCCTACCGTCATGTTGTAGAAACAGGAGAGCCCTTTCAAGAAGAGATCTCGTTGCAGGCCGAAGACTTCGGCTCAAGATGGTCTCAGCAGTTTTTTGCGTTGGATATGAAAGCGGCTAAACTCGGTAGCGGCCTTGTCGTGACGTGGCGAGACATTACGCAGCGCAAGCAGGCTGAAGACCAGCGTGACCGACTCTTAAAAGAGACCCAAACTGCCCGCCAACAGGCAGAAGAGGCTAGCCGCTTCAAAGATGATTTCTTAGGGACGGTTTCCCATGAATTGCGAACCCCGCTCAACATTATTGATAGCTGGTTACAGCTTGTTTTGGCGCAGCAGCTTACCCCGGCGATGCAGATCAAAGCGCTGAGTACTATCTACGACAATACTCAGCGGCTAGGGCGGTTGATTGACGACATCTTGAGTGTCTCTCGGATTGTGCAAGGCAAGTTTAGAATTCAGGTGCAGCCGCTCACGTTTTCTGAATTAAGCCGGCTGATTGCGATCGCCATCGACACCGTCACCCCCGCTGCCCGAGCCAAAAACATACAGATCGTTTTTGTTCCCTGCAGTTATCCCGCTCAGATATGGGGGGATGCTGACCGACTACAACAGATCATGTGGAACCTGCTCTCTAATGCGGTCAAATTTACGCCTGAGCAGGGGGGAATATCTGTCCAGTTGTACCCCCGCGACCAGTCTGCGACTATCACCGTTCGAGATACCGGTATCGGCATTTCGAGTGAGCGACTGTCGCTGATCTTCGAGCGGTTTCAGCAGGATCAAGGCGCCTCGCCCCGCGCTCAAAGAGGATTGGGGCTCGGGTTAGCGATCGTACAGCACATTGTCGAGGCCCACGGCGGTCATATTGAAGCCCAAAGCGCTGGCATCGATCAGGGCAGTACCTTCCAGGTGTGGCTACCGCTGAACACCCCGAGTGAAAACCTCTTCACTGCTCACAATAATGTTTTAGCTAGGGATGTTTTAACCGATGATGCTTTAGCAAGCGGATATCCTCCGGTAAGCGCTGCTGAGACAGGATCTGATTTAGTCCCAGCCGACCTGAAGATATCGTTAGCGGGCATTCGAGTTTTGGTGGTTGAAGATGCGCTTGACACGCGGGATGTCTATCAGATCGTGCTACAAGCGCACGGCGCGGAGGTTAGGGTAGCTGACACTGCCGCTGAAGCCTTTGAAATTTTTCAGCAGTTTCGCCCGCAGGTCTTGGTGAGCGATATTAGTATGCCGGAGGAAGATGGCTACGCGCTGATCCGTAAAATTCGCGCCCTGAACGAGCAAGTGGGGGGGAAGACGCCTGCTGTAGCGCTGACAGCTTACGTCCAGGGGCAATATCGTACTCAGGCGCTGTTGGCGGGATTTCAGCTCTATATTCCCAAGCCGGTTTATTTGCATGAGCTGGTGACGGTGGTGGCTATGTTGGCTTAGGAGGGGATAGAGAGGGAGAGATAGGGGATAGGGGGTGGGGGAGCGGTTTGTTTTGGATTTGTCTTTACGAGTGTTTTTTAAAGCAGCTTTTCTAGCTGCTGGCGGATGCGATCCATTTCGTCTGAGGAGGCGTCCTGGATGCTGCCTTGCGATGTTTCGGCTGAGGTACCATCAACATTCCAGGTTGTGCTTTCGACCATCTTTTCGGGTGGCATCAACAGGGTGCCGTCCGGTACGTACACTGATTCATAGCCTGCTTCCTCACAGAATTCTTCGATCTCGTCCATTTCAAAGGCTTCTACCGAGGCGGGGGGGAAGTCCTGAGCTTCCAGGAGCCCGCCAAAGCGGACGGCGTCGTCTTCGACTTCGAACATCAGCACCAGGTGACGACCCTCTACTTGCAGAGAGTGAATTCCCTCATTTTCGGTATGGGCATTGAACAGAACAACGTAAACAGGCATAACGTCTAGATAGATAATGATAGGTATCGATGATTTTAGGCTAACAAAGGACTGCCGCGCTTGAGCGACCGTCTGTAATAATAAGGTTTTTCTATGTGAGCGCGCTAACGCTGACGACCCTCAACTTCTTGGCATCCCTATGGCAACCTTCTTACTTGAAGTCGGCACTGAAGAACTCCCGGCTAGCTTTGTCAGCGAGGCCCTTGCCCAGTGGCAGACGAGGCTCCCTACAGAGCTAACAGAGCGGTTTTTACAAAACGACGGTCTGAAGGTGTACGGAACCCCTCGTCGTTTGGCGGTGCTGATCAGCGGTCTGCCCGACCGCCAGCCGGATCGCGAGGAAGAAGCGAAAGGGCCCCCGGCTAAAGCGGCCTTTAAAGCGGGTAAACCGACCAAGGCGGCTGAGGGGTTTGCGGCTTCTAGAGGGGTCAGCGTCGCGGATCTCGAGATTCGCAATACCGATAAAGGGGAGTTTGTGTTCGTTCAGCAAAAGATTCCGGGACGGGCGACTGCTGAGCTTTTGCAGGAGATGGTGCCCGATTGGATTTTTGGGCTCGATGGCGATCGCTTCATGCGCTGGGGTGACGGCGAGCTAAAGTTTCCTCGGCCGATTCGCGGGCTGGTGACACTGCTCGACGAGGTGCTGCTACCGGTGACGATTCAAAACGGCGCGGAGGTCTGTGTGAGCGATCGCACCACAACCGGCCACCGGGTACTGCATCCGGAGCCGGTGACGCTCAAGCAGGCTCAAGACTATGTCAGCGCCCTGGCAGATGCCTATGTCAGCGTTGACCCGGCAGCGCGTCGGGCGGCGATTTTGAAGCAGGTGGCGGCGATCGCTACTTCAGTTGATGGGGAGGCGGTGATCCATGACGAGCTGCTCGCGGAAGTGGTTGACCTGGTGGAGTGGCCAACTGCGCTGGTAGGCAAGTTTGACGAAGCGTTTTTAGCGCTGCCTGATCAGGTGACCATTACTGAAATGGAAAGCCACCAGCGATATTTTCCGGTGCGCGGGGCGACTGGCCAGCTTTTGCCCTACTTCATCACGGTTTCTAATGGCGATCCGGCTAAATCTGAGATGATCGTCCGAGGTAACGAACGGGTTATCCGAGCCCGCTTAGCCGACGGCAAATTCTTTTTTGCTGCCGACCGCAAACAGCCGCTGGCTGACTATCTGCCGCAGCTAGCGACGGTCACCTTTGAAGCTCGGCTCGGCTCGATGCTCGACAAGGTGAACCGAATTGTCAGCGTGGCGACGCTTCTGTGCGACCAGCTGGGTCTGAGTTCTGAGCAAAGACAGCAGATCCTTCGCGCGGCTCAGCTCTGTAAGGCTGATTTGGTCACCCAAATGGTTGGCGAATTTCCTGAGCTTCAGGGCTATATCGGCCAAAAGTATGCCCTCGCTAGCGGTGAACCTGAATCGGTTGCCGATGCCATTTACGAACACTATTTGCCCAAAGGCGCAGGCGACCCTCCACCCGAAGCGACTGTTTCTCAAGTGGTAGGAATTGCTGACCGGCTCGATACGCTGGTGAGCATTTTCAGCATTGGCAAGCTGCCCAAAGGTTCTAGCGATCCATTTGCGCTGCGGCGAGCGGCCAATGCCATTGTCAATATCGTTTGGGCCGCTGGCCTGCCGCTCAATTTGCAGCAGATGCTCGACCAGGTGGTCAGCGATTTTGCGGCGGGTCGCCGCGCAGCGGGTCATGAAGTGAACGCCGCCGAACTTACCGCTCAGCTCACCGACTTTTTCTCGCAGCGGGTGCGCAGCCTGCTCCAGGAGGCTCATACCATCGACTACGACCTGGTTAATGCGGTGTTTGGAGAGGACGCTGACTATCAGGCGCGGGCGCTGACGGATTTGCTGGATGTGCGCGATCGCGCCTGCTTCCTCCAAGCTATTCGCAACGACGGGCAGCTCGCCAGCATCTACGAAACCGTCAACCGCGCTTCTAAATTAGCGGCCCAAGGAGAGTTGGGCGTCGAAACGCTCGATCCGGTCGGTTCCGTCGATCCCGATCTGTTTGAGCAGCCTTCGGAGCAAGCCTTTTACAGCAGTCTCCAAACGCTGGTACCCCAAACCCAAGCCGCCCAAGCTGAGCGAGACTATACCAAACTGCTGGCCGGATTGGCGCAGGCTGCCCCGAGCGTTGCTAACTTTTTCGATGGGCCAACCAGCGTTCTGGTGATGGCTGAAAATGCGGATATTCGTCAGAACCGCTTAAATCTGCTCGGTCTGCTGCGCAACCATGCGCGCGTGCTGGCAGACTTTAGCGCCATTGTAAAAGGCGAGTGATATTCCTGAAGCTCACTTCACAACTCGATTGTAAAAAGCAGACGGTTCACGGTATAAAAGTAAGCCTTGACGACTGCTGATCGGCGCTGGCAATTGCCTCTGTAAACGCCGCTAGCTGCTTGGTCAAACCTGTCCGATTTTCTACGCCTTTGTGCTGATAAGCCCCCATGAAAACAGCCCATGTTATCGGCCTTGGCCGCTCCGGAATTGCCGCCGCGCGCGTACTCACCCGTCAGGGATGGCAAGTGACTTTAAGTGACCAGGGAGAAGCCCGACGACATCAGACCGAAGCCGACCGTCTGCGCCATGAGGGCATTGTTGTTAAGCTCAATCATGACTTTGCCCCTGTGCCTGACCTGGATTTGCTGGTAGTGAGTCCGGGGGTGCCCTGGGATGCGCCTGCCCTGGTGAAAGCGCGATCGCTGGGCATCGAAACCATCGGCGAAATGGAGCTGGCCTGGCGCAGTCTGCGCGATCGCCCCTGGCTAGCGATCACCGGCACTAATGGCAAGACGACCACGACTGCGCTAGTGGCCGCCATCTTCAAAGCCGCCGGACTCCAAGCCCCGGCCTGCGGCAACATTGGCTACGCCGCCTGCGAACTGGCGCTCAGTCAGCCGCCCGACTGGGTGATCGCCGAACTCAGCAGCTACCAAATCGAAGCCTCGCCTTCGCTAGCGCCCACCATTGGCCTATGGACGACCTTTACCCCCGACCACCTCAGCCGCCATAAAACGGTCGAAAACTACTACCGCATCAAAGCCTCCCTGCTAAACCGGTCGCAGATTGCGGTGATCAACGGTGACGATCCGCTGCTGAGAAGCAAAGAGCGATCATCTGATAGTCACTGGACTAGCCTCGCGGGGAGACAGGCGATATCTCCGCTGGTTCCCGATACCTATGTAGAGGCAGGCTGGGTAGTTCACAAAGGAGAGAGCATTGTGGAGACCAAAGCGCTGCGGATGGTCGGTGAGCACAATCAGCAAAATCTGTTAATGGCGGTGGCGGCAGCGCGGCTGGCGGGCATCGAAGCAGAGGCGATCGCTCAAGGCGTCTCCACATTCCCAGGTGTCTCTCATCGGCTAGAGCACATTTGCACCTGGCGCGGCGTAGACTTTATCAACGACAGCAAAGCTACAAACTACGATGCGGCTGAAGTGGGCCTGCGCTCAGTCGTGAGTCCAGCAGTGCTGATTGCAGGCGGCGAAGCCAAAGATGGTGACGATACCGCCTGGGTTAAGCTGATCAAACGCAAAGCTGCCGTTGTTCTTCTAATCGGAGCAGCGGCTGAATCTTTTGCTCACCGTCTAGACACTGCCGACTACTATTGCTACGAGATTGTTGAAACCATCGACCGAGCAGTGGCCCGAAGTGCCGATATCAGCAAATCGCAGCCGATCAAAACGGTGTTGCTTTCGCCCGCCTGTGCCAGCTTCGACCAGTATCCTAACTTTGAGGTTCGCGGCGATGACTTTCGGCAGGTTTGCACTAAGTATCTCGGTGAACTGTAAAAATTCCTGACTACGAACCCGTCAAAATAAAAACCAGACAAAACACCTTTCCCACCAAACCACCATGCTAACTCTAGAAATGGCTATCCAAAAGATTCAACAATTCCCTCCCGAGCAGCGTAATAAAGTCATTGAGTTTGTCGAATTCCTAGATTTTCAGTCTAACCGCTTGAAAACAGCCAACTCAGCTACAAATGCTCATCAAAACCAGGACTTCTTTAAGCTAGCTGGGCTCTGGGAAGATAAAAGCATCACGGCTGAATCTATTCGCACCGAAGCATGGGGCGAAAACAATCAATGATCTTGTGTGATACCAATATTTTTGTAGAGTTCTATAAAAATAACCCAGCAGTCATTGGCGAACTGCGAAGAATCGGCACTGATCAGATTGCCCTGAGCGTTATCACCCAAGCCGAACTCTATTATGGTGCAATCAACAAAGTAGAACTTACGCAGATTCAGAACCATCTAAACCTACTCAACAATCTTCCCATCGATCAACACGTTTCAACTCAATTTATTCAGCTTATGGCACGATACTCGCTTAGCCATAAGCTTGCTATTCCGGATGCGCTCATTTGCGGCTACAGCACTCGTGCACAATGTCAGCCTCTATACACTCAATAGTAAAGACTTTCGCTTCATCGAAGGACTAAACCTACACACGCAACAGTAATAGCTTGTGCTCTGATTGACTGACAAAAGATTGGAGATGAAGCCAGTCTCAAACCGCCTGTTGTTCAGGCAGCAGGGAGACTTTGTGACGATCTGAGGGCATTGTCTGACGGAAAGATTGGTAGTAGTCCTGGCGCGACTCCTCAAAGGTCTCCCGCAGCTGTCGGATGGGCTGGCTGTGGTGGTCGACCCGCAGGTCTAGATGAGGGTAGCTATCGGTGTGCATCACTCGCAGGGCCGCTGATTGTCTGCCTCGCTTGTCTCCCCCGGCAGCATCCCCGGCTTCTAGGGCGAGCAGGAGGCGATCGCAAAATGGCTGCAACTCAAACCGCTGATACGCCTCTGCCATCGCCTGCACAGTGGCATCGCTGACCAGCATATTGCCCGCGACCGAAAAGCCCGCAAAGGTGAGATGACCGGCCCAGCCCTCGCAGTCTTTGCCTGTCCAGGCAGCGGTTTGCCCGTAGCGGTTGACCATATGGAGCTGACGCTGCTCGTGGTCAGAATCGTCAAAAAGCAGGCGCTGCAAGGCTTCTTCAGGAGAGACTGGGCGATGAGAGTTGCCCGCTTCGAGCATTTCTAAGCCGTGAATGCCCAGGAGGGGGTTGGTGGCGGCTTGAGTGGCGATCGCCCCGACCCCTGCCTTGGTGTGAGGCACCAGCGCGCCTACTGCCAGGTGCTTAGTCGCAACAGCGACCCCCGTCATTCCTGTTTTTGCATCCCAAGCCACAATTGAAAAAGTCATGAAACCTTGAATGAGGTGTTTTCAGAAATGATGCTTGCTTAATCTATCAGCTGTACGGCTTTGGAACTGTGGCCTAGGTAACGCTTTGAAGAATTTACTGGATATTGATGAGGGGCTGTTGGCCCTAAGTCATTCTATAGACCCTATATTTCTGGCAGTGCCGACCGTTAGGATACCCGAGAAGTCCCTTTCAAACGAATTTCTTATGTGCGGCATTGCTGGCATCATGCATCATCAGGCCACCCGGCCCATCGATCCAGAGCGACTGGTGGCAATGGCGGCGATTCAATCCCATCGCGGCCCGGATGGCTTTGGCTGGAAAACGCTCCCCGAAAGCGGTGTTGGCTTCTCTCACGCTCGCCTGTCGATCATCGATCTCAATCCTAGCCGAGGACGCCAGCCCTTTTGGACAGACGATGAGCAGTACATGATCGCGCACAATGGCGAATTTTATGACTACAAGCGGCTGCGGGCTGAGTTGACCACGCGAGGCGATCGCTTCACCACCAAAACCGACACGGAACTCCTGCTACATTTGACGAAGCGCTACGGTCTGGTCGACGCCTTGCCGCAGTTGAGAGGTGAATTTGCCTTTGCACTCTATGAGCAGGCGGCTGAGCGGCTGACGCTGGTGCGCGATCGCTTTGGCGTAAAACCGCTCTACTGGACAATGACGCCAGAAGGGCTGGTCTTCGGCTCAGAAATCAAGGTGCTCTTCGCTCACCCGGCGGTACACCGGGCCTTTTCCAATCAGGGGCTCTACCATCAGCTGATGCAGACGATGGTACCGGGGACGACCTGCTTTGAAGGCGTTTATGCGGTGCAGCCGGGGCAAATGGTGGGGTGTGAGCGCCAAGACGGGCGGCTGCGAGTGCGCACTCAAACCTACTGGGATATGGACTTTCCGCAGCGCGGCGAACGGCCCAACCGCAGCGAAGCAGAGACGATTGAACAGCTGCGCCACCACTTCGTCGAAGCGATTCAGCTGCGGCTAGAAGCCGATGTGCCGGTGGCTTGCTATCTCTCAGGTGGGATTGATTCCTGTTCTATTTTGGGTGTGGCTGCCGCCTGTCAGCAGTCGCCGGTCAAGGCGTTTACGATTGGCTTTGACGATGGGGACTATGACGAGAGTGCGATCGCCCGAGAAATGGCCGCTGCGGTCGGCGCCGATCAAGACATTCTCACGGTGAAGGGGAGCGACCTGTACGAGCATTTTGCCAGGACGATCTGGCATACCGAACGCAGTATTTACAACACGTTTACCGTCGCCAAACTGTTGATGAGTGAGCATGTGCAAAAAGCTGGCTACAAAGTTGTTGTTACCGGCGAAGGGTCTGATGAGCTGTTTGCAGGCTATCCTCAGCTGCGGCTAGACATGATCTTGCATGGCATGGACGAAGCCTCGCCCGCCGAACGCAGCGAACTAGAAGCCTGGCTGCAAGAAAGCAACAAACTGTTCAAAGGAAACCTGCTGGCGCAGAAGCGACTAGACGATCCGGCCTTGACAGAGCGGGTTGGCTTTACGCCGAGCGCTTTGCAGTCCTGGCTGTCGTCAGCCCCGCAGGTGATGTCGCTCTTACAGCCAGAGCGGCAGCAGGCACTCGGAGACTATTCTCCGGGCAGGGCCATTGCCGATACGCTAGATCCTCAGCAGCTGGCCGGTCGCCATCCTCTGGACAAAGCGCAGTATGTGTGGATCAAAACTCAGTTTGAGTCGCAGGTGTTGGGTTGGGCGGGTGATCGCGTCGATATGGCCAACTCGATGGAAGCCAGACCCGCCTTTTTAGATCATCCCCTGGTGGAGTTTGCTGTCACCATTCCCCCCAGCCTCCGGTTTCGCGGCCAAAAAGACAAGTATATTCTCCGTGAGACCATGCGATCGCTCTTACCAGAAGCCCTCTATAACCGCCAAAAGTTTGCCTTTATGGCTCCCCCTGCTCACACCGACCCTGCCAAACAAAACGCCATGATGGGGGTTAGCGAACAGTATCTTTCTAAAGACGCCCTCTTAGCCGCCGGATTACTCAATCCGGCTGCCGTTGCCACTCTCTTTGACAGCTACCGTCGGCCTGAGACGCCGGTAGCTGAGCAAGTTCAGCTCGATGCGATGATCAATCACCTGCTCAGCGTGCAAATTCTCCACGAGCATTTTATTGCTGCCGATATTCCAAAAATTGCTCAGGAGAGAGCAAAAGCACTCAACTGGCAGGCCGAGGCCGTCCGCTAGTGTCCGCTTACTTCGTGGACTTGAAGACGATCATGTCAATCAGACTATTGATGATAATATCTCGACTCATTGGCATGATCTCCTGACCATGCAACAACTTCTGAGTGATTACATAGCTCATGAGCGTGCCGGTAAAGATGCGAGCGGCGGCTTCTGGGTTCGGGTGGCCTAGCTCCGGATGCTGCGCAAAATAGTCGCTCAGGACGCCCCAAACTCGCTGCGGCAACGCCCGAAAAAATAGCTGCGCCAGCGCTGGGAACCGACCCGACTCACCCAGAATCAGCCGCAGGAAATCGATATATTCATCGTCGACTGCCAGCATGTCCAGCATCTTAGTCGCCACCTGCCGTAAGACTACAGCAGGCGGCTGTTCTAAAGAGAGCGTACCAAACACTGCTTCAAACCGCTGAGCGGTCACCTGCTCAATCAGCGCCGTAAACAGTCCCTCTTTATCCTGGAAGTGTTTGTAGATCGTGATTTTTGAAACACCCGCCGCTGCCGCCACGCGATCCATACTGGTGCCCTCGTAGCCCCGCTGCAAAAATATCGTCAGCGCTCCCTGCAAAATCTGTGCTTGCTTTAGCTGCCCAGAAGCCGACTTAGCCCCGGCGATACTCATTAAGAAAATCCTCAAAAGCTGTCTAAAACGTTTTTTACACTATACCGTATAGTGTATCTACAAAGTCTTTACTGTAGAGTGTCTTGCCATGACTCAAACGGTTCCAGTGCCCCCTGATTCTGAGGGCACTGCCTCATCATCAGGCCGAAAAGCCGAGGGCAAATCCGGCCGAAAGACCGGTTCCAAGAAGCTGCGGCTGCTGATTCCGTTGTTATTGTTGCTAGTGGCGGCAGCGTTTGGCTTGAGATATTGGCTAACGAGGCCAGATGAAGATGCGATTCAGCTGAGCGGGCGGATCGAGAGCTATGAGAGCGACCTCGGTGCGAAGGTCGGCGGACAGGTGGCGTCGGTGGCCGTGCGTGAGGGCGACCGGGTCACCGCAGGCCAGGTGGTTGCTCAGCTCGACGATCAAGAACTTACCGCCCAGCTCGAAGCGGCTAAGGCCACCGTCAGCGCGGCCCAGCAGAGGGTCACCCAGGCAGAACTCCAGATAGACGTGGTTGAAAGTCAGGTGCGAGAAGCTCAGCTTACTCTGGAGCAGTCTCAGGGAGACACCGCTGGCCGGGTCAGTCAATCGGCAGCGGCGGTGGCAACGGCTCAAGCTCAGCTATTGTCGGCACAGGCGCAGGCGCAGCAGGCGGTCTCTACTTTAGCGCTGGCGCGGGCTGACCGCGATCGCTTCGCGACCTTGCTTGCCCAAGGGGCCGTTTCCCAACAGCGGTTCGACCAGGCCCAAACCCAGTTTGAAACTGCCCGCGATACCCTCGCTGCTCAGCAAGCTACCGTCACCGCCACCCGGCAGCAGATTAGCGCGGCTGAAGGTGCACTTACTCAGTCTCAAACCAGCCAGCTCAACCCAGAAATTCGCACGGCTCAGGTAACCCGTACGCAAAAGCAGCAGGCTCAGGCCCAGGCCCAGCTCGCCGCCGCCAAAGCAGAGCTAGAACAGGCTCAAGCTGCTCAAAGTGAAATTGAGGCTCGACTCGACGATCTGACAATTACCAGCCCGATTGACGGCGTTGTGCTCACGCGCACGGTGGAGCCTGGTGAAGTGATTTCTGCGGGAACCGCGATCTTGACCGTCGTGAACTTGGAAGATGTGTATCTGCGCGGCTACATTCCAGAAGGGCAGGTGGGGGAAGTACGCATCGGTCAGGCCGCCCAGGTGTTTTTGGACTCTGCTCCGGAGCAGCCGCTACCGGCGACTGTAACCGCTGTCGATACCGAAGCTTCTTTTACGCCGGAGAATATTTACTTTCAAGATGACCGGGTGACTCAGGTATTTGGGCTGAAGCTGGAGATTGACAATCCAGGCGGCTTTGCCAAACCGGGAATGCCTGCTGACGGCAGAATTTTGTTAGATGCTGAGGAGCCGGGCGAATGACAGTATCTCCTCGTACAGTTATTGAAGGTAGGGCAGAGAGGCATGAGGCGATCGCTTCCCCTGTCATCGCCGTTCACCAGCTCCGTAAATCCTACGGCCCCCTCGAAGCGCTCAAAGGCATTGACTTCAGCGTAAATCGCGGTGAGATTTTTGGTCTGATCGGGCCAGACGGGGCGGGGAAGACCACGACGTTTGGTATTTTAGCTGGCGTGATGGAATCTACGGCGGGCGACGTGTTGGTTTTGGGTACTCAGCCTCGGGAGGCGCGGCTAGATCTGGGCTATGTCACCCAAAAGTTTTCGCTGTATGGCGATTTGAGCATTGCTGAGAATATGACCTACAGTGCCGGACTGCGACAGGTACCGGCAGATGTGTTTGAGCAGCGATCGCAACAGCTCCTCCGACAGGTTGATCTACATCGTTTTACAGATCGGTTGGCAAGGCAGCTCTCGGGTGGGATGAGGCAGAAACTGTCGCTGTGCTGCGCGCTAGTGGCCCAGCCGCAGGTACTGCTATTAGATGAGCCGACGACAGGCGTCGATCCGGTTTCGCGGCGAGAGTTTTGGGATCTGCTAGCGACGGTTGCCGCCGAAGGGGTGACGGTGGTGGCGGCGACGCCTTACTTGGACGAAGCTGAGCGCTGTAACCGGATTGCGCTGATTTACGAAGGAGAGATTCAGCAGATTGGCACGCTCTCTGAATTGAGAGAAAGCTTGGGGCTGAGTCGGATAGAGGTGCGCGCAGATAGGTTGGCCGAAGCTGAAGTCATCCTCAGTCAAAGCGGCAAACAGATTGTCGATATTCAGACGTTTGGCGATCGCCTCGACATCATGGTCACCGACGCAGCCCGAGGCGAACAGCAGATTCGAGACGTTCTTGCTCAAAACAATCTAGCGATCAAAGACCTCAGGCAAGACGAGGCGACTTTAGAAAATGTCTTTGTCAATCGGCTCCGTCAACAGGGCTCCGACCCTCCTTACATCGAGTTTCCGTCCTATCGCTCGGGCAAAGAGAAAGGCGGCCTAGCCATCGCGACCCAAAACCTACAAAAAACGTTTGGTGACTTTCAGGCTGTTAAGAACCTTGACATCACCGTTCGCTACGGCGATATTTTCGGTCTGCTCGGGGCTAATGGTGCGGGTAAGACAACCACGATTAAAATGCTGTGCGGCCTGCTGCCTGCAAGTGGTGGTGACATTCAGCTAGCCGGAGAAACCAGCGATCTCAATCGGTCTGAAGTGCGATCGCGCATCGGCTACATGAGCCAAAAGTTCACGCTTTATGACGATCTCACGATCATTCAAAACCTGGAATTTTACTGCGGCGTCTACGGTGTGCCCCGCAAGCTGCGGCGCGAGAAAATTGACTGGGTACTCGAAACCTGCGGCCTGATCGGACGCGAGAATACGCTGACAGGCAGCTTACCAGGCGGTTGGAAACAGCGCGTCGCCTTTGGCTCTTCGGTGATGCACGAACCCGATATTCTGTTCTTAGACGAGCCCACCTCTGGCGTCGATCCTTTAGCGCGGCGACAGTTCTGGAAGCTGATTCGCGATTTTGCCCAGCGCGGCACGGCGATTTTGGTCACGACGCACTATCTCGAAGAAGCTGAAAACTGTAATGACATGGCCTTTATGGTGGCCGGGGAGATTGTTGCTCAAGGATCGCCGAGTGATATCAAGACCAGTCAGCCGGGGCAGCTGATCGAGCTGGTAACTCGCCAGGTGCAGGCGGCTTCTAATCTGCTCAAGGCGCGTTTGGAAGATTGGCGAGTGTCGATTTTTGGCGATCGCCTCCACCTCGTTTTAGACAATCCCGACCGCGAACTCGACCAGGTACAGCAATGGCTGACAGCAGCAGACATCGACTTGCAATCGGCTCGTCCCATTCCCTTTTCGCTCGAAGATGCCTTTATTGGAATTGTGCAGCGGGCGGGGCAGTCGCCTGAAGAAACATGAAGCGGGTTTGGTCGCAGTGCATCAAGGAGTTGAATCAGTTTAGGCGTGATCGCCTCACTGTTGCCCTGGCCTTTCTCCTCCCTCTCGCCGTCCTCCTCATTTACGGCTACGCCATCCGGCTAGAAGCGAAGAACATTCCGCTCAGCATTCAAGACTTTGACAACAGTGCCCTCAGCCGCACCTATGTGGAGAGACTGTTTGCCACCCAGCAATTTGAGCCTGCGCCGCTGATTGAAAACAATCCCGTCGCCGCCATTGATCGGGGAGTGGCCAAGGCCACAGTGATTATTCCACCCGACTTTGAGAAAACCCTTAAGTCTCGTCAGCCGGTGACCGTACAGGCGCTGGTCGACGGTACCGATGTTAACAATGCCCGCATTATTCAGGCGAGCTTACAGGCGACCACTCGCTTTTTTGTTCGCACGAGCAACCTTGCTGGTGTGGAAAATCAATCGCCCGTGAACGCCAGCGTTCGCCTGTGGTTTAACCCTGGGCGAAAAGAGTCTCTCTACATCGTTCCCGGCATTTTTGGGGTGATTCTCTGGGTATTTCCCTCTATGCTCGCAGGCATTGCCCTGGTGCGTGAAAAAGAAGAGGGCACCGTAGCCCAGGTCTATGCCTCTGATCTGAGTTCGACAGAGTGGCTGCTCGGCAAAGAACTGGCTTATTTGATCGTCGGGCTGGGGGAAGCGTTGATTGTGATGACGGTAGCGACCCTATTATTTGGCCTGCGTTTTCGCGGCGATCCGACCACGCTGCTAGTCGGTACTGTCCTTTATTTAGCGGCTAGCGTTGCTTTTGGGCTGCTAGTCGGCGCTAGAGCCAGCAATCAGACCGGGGCAGTACAGGGAACGGCGATCGCTGGTTTCCTCACCGCCCTCCTCCTCTCCGGCTTCATCTACCGCATCGAAAACATCCCCTTCCCCCTCTCCTTACTCTCTAATATCATCCCAGCCCGCTACTTCATCGAAATCACCCGCGACGCCTTCGTCCGAGGCACCGGCTGGATAGGCATATGGTACGCCCCGCTGATGATTGCCCTGATCGGCGGATTCTTCTTCCGAACCGCAACCAAAATCCTCAAACACATGCAATTTACTGACTAACCTCCCCCTCCATTCCCCATCCCCTACTATCCCAATGGCCTTCTTCCTCGACTCTCGCCTCTGGCCACTCATCCTCAAAGAAATCCGCCAAATCCTCAAAAACAAACAAATTATCTTCCTGCTGCTATTCCCCCCGACTGTGCAGCTACTGGTGTTCGGCCTTGCCCTGAATCCAGACGTGACGGGACTTAGCTTAGGCGTTGTAGACTACAGCAACAGCCCCCACAGCCGAGAACTCGTCGCGACGATTGTCGCCAACAATTCTTTTGAAATCGCATCTTACCAGACTCGTGAGGCTGACCTGGGCCAGCAGGTGCGCACCGGTCAAATTTCTACCGGGCTGGTGATTCCGCCCGACTTTGAGAGACGGCTCACCGCTGGAAAATCGGTTGATGTACAGGTACTGATAGATGGCGTGGACGCCAATACCGCAGGCATTGCCAGCGGCTATATCAAGCAGCTAGTCAACCGCTATGGCCGAAGCTTAGCGCAGACTGAACGGACGCCGCCTGTGCAAACGGCTGTTGCCTTTTTGTACAATCCTGGTCTGCTCAGCAGCTGGTTTTTTGTCCCAGGTGTGATTGGTGTTGTTCTAACCCTGACCGGATCCCTTGTGTCCTCATCTACCGTGATTCGAGAAAAAGATGTCGGTACGCTAGAGCAGCTTTTGATGACGCCCGCCGCCGGGTGGGAGATCTTGACAGCTAAGATTGCACCGCTGTTTGTGCTGCTCATGGGCGATGTGCTGCTGGCTTCAGCGATTGGCCGCTTTGTGTTTGATCTGCCGTTTCGCGGTAATTACTTTCTCTTTTTGGCGCTGTCGGGCATTTATGTATTTGTCTGCATTGGCATTGGCATTTTACTGGCGACGGTTTCTCGCAATCAGCAGCAGGTAATTTTGACATCGTTTTTCTTTAATGTGCCGCTGATTCAGCTTTCGGGGGCGATCGCGCCCATCGAAAGTATGCCAAAGTTCTTCCGCATACTCTCCTTTTTCGACCCGCTGCGCCACTACGTCACCATCGCCCGCAGCCTCATTCTCAAAGGTGTCGGCATCGGCGTACTGCTGCCAGAGATAGCGACCCTTACCGCTTTCGCAATTTTGCTGCTAGGCATCAGCATCAATCGATTTCGCGCCCAGCTGAACTGATGATGGATTGAGGGCTAACCGAGGAGGAAGGGATTGCAGCGGTTTCTCTTTAAGAGTCAGACTGCCTTTCTACTTTAAACATAGGAAAGTAAAGTTCTTAGAGCGGGTACTGTTATCTGCGCAGTTCAGGACTATGCTGGCATTTAATGCGACCGATTTGACTCAAAATGAGCCGTAATGCCCTGATTGTTGGAGTTAATAGCTATCAGCATTTGCCTGTGCTCAACGCGCCTGCGCAAGATGCGGAGGCGATCGCTCAGTGCTTAGCGCGAGATGACGAGTTCAAGGTGTTGAGGCTGCCGGAACGGATCGAGCCGGACAGTGATCGCAGGCGACCAGCGGTGTCAGCGACGCAGGCTGTTTTACAGTTGCAGCTCAACCAGGCGCTAAAGCAGTTGTTTCTACCCGAGAGTTCACAGGCGCCGGAGACGGCCCTCTTTTACTTTTCGGATCATGGGTTGGCAGATGAAGAGGGCTATGACAAGGGCTATCTGGCAGTCAGCGACACAGATCCTCAGAATCCGCGCTCGGGCCTGCCGTTAGGGTGGCTGCAATGGCTGCTCTCAGAGAGCCCGGTGAAGCAGCAGATTGTTTGGCTGGACTGCTGCCACAGCGGCAGTTTGATTGTGGATGTGGGAGCGGCAAACCCAGGCCACGGCGGGAGTCGAGATCGCTGCTTTATTGCTTCCTCCCGTGAGTTTGAAAGCTCGTGGGAAGACCTCAATAGTCCTTATAGTGGAATGACGAAGGCATTGCTAGACGGACTAGCGCCTACCCGGTTACCGGGTCGATGGATTGATACTTTTGCGCTGGTGGATTATGTCAATCAGGCGCTGAAGGGAGAATTGCAAACGCCGGTCTGTACCAACTTTGGCGAGGCGATAAACCTGACCAAGGCTTGGCAACTGGTGGAGTCTGAGCCGGACGAGGCGGCCGTAGACAGCGGTATTTGTCCGTACAAGGGATTAGAATTTTTTGATTGCAACGACGAAGACCCGCAGTATTTCTTTGGCCGGGAGCGGCTGGTGGGGCAATTGCTAGATCATGTGCGGACACAGCCCTTTTTGGCGTTAGTCGGGGCGTCGGGGAATGGCAAGTCTTCGGTGCTGCGGGCAGGGCTGTTGCATCAGCTCAAGCGGGGTCGGCGGATCTCGGGCAGTGACCAATGGCAAATTTTGCTCCTGCGGCCCGATGCCCAGCCGATGAAGAACTTAGCAGATGCGTTTGTCCCGGCAGGCGGCTCGCAAATCGACCGAGCAGAAGCGCTGGGGCGAGCAGCGGGGCTACTTGCGGAAGGAGCCGCCGGGTTGCAGCGATTGGTGCAGGCTTCGTCAGCGCCGAGGACGCTATTGGTAATCGACCAGTTTGAGGAGGTGTTTACCCGATGTGAGCAAGCCGAGGAGCAGGCCCAGTTCTTTGCGTGCTTGATGGGGGCAGTGGCTGAGGCGGGAGATAAGTTTCGTTTGATTGTGGCTATGCGGGCTGACTTTGTCGGGAAGTGTTTGGAGCAGGACTATAGCGGGCTGGCGCGGCAACTGCCTGCGCATACGGTCAGCGTTTTACCGCTGACAAAGGAGGAGCTGCGAGCGGCGATTTGTCGGCCTGCGGAGCAGGTGAGCCTGGGGGTAGAACCGGCCCTAGTCACCGAAATTTTGAACGATATTCAGGATGCGCCGGGGAGCCTGCCGCTGTTGCAATATACGCTCAAGGCACTGTGGCAGCAGCGAGCAGGGGGGCAGCTAAAGCTATCTGCCTATCAGGCATTGGGGGGCATTAGCGGCACGCTAGATAAGCGAGCGACGGAGATTTACAACAGCTTTGACCTTGACCAGCAGCGAACGGTGCAGCATATCTTTCAGCAGCTTACTCAGCTGGGAGAAGGCACCGAAGATACGCGGCGGCGCGTTTTTTTATAGAAGCGAGTACGGTTGTTTGGCAAGAGCGTGAGCGGGCTAAAGGATATTTGCTGCAAGGGATTCCTTTGATAGAGGCGATTCAGTTTCGAGAGCAGCAGGCAAACACCTTTCCCTTATCAGACGCGGCTAAACAGTTCATTCAAAAGAGTGTGTGGCAACGGCGTCGGAGTCGCTTGCAGGCAGCTAGCTGGCTGATAATTCCGGCGGTACTGGTGGTGGGTCTCGTAG
>JBARVU010000251.1:0-3707 GCA_049646425.1 Phormidesmis sp.
CTAGCTGATAGGCATTCACCTCAATTCCCGCTCGATAAGGAGCCTGAAACAATCTCGGATCGGTCGAGGTCACACAGTTCCACCGCAGCGTATGAAAATAGGCCGAAAAATAACGCGGATTGTCAAACCCCTTACTCACCACCGTATCCCAGGTAGCCGCACCAATCAGCTTGGCATCAATTTCTCGCTCCCAAAACACCTCCAAAGGCTCACCCTGCGCGTCATCTTCCACGCAAGCCAAACGTACCTGAGTATCGCCTTGAGCATCTTGGGGTAAGGTGACTTCTTCTATTAGGTATTGGCGCGATCGCACTCTTACCAACTGTCCCGGCATCAATTCTTTCGTCATTATTTCTGTCATTGCCTCTACTCCCCTACTGCTTCCAAAGCTTCCAACTCCGGATCGGTCAAAATATCTTCTAAAAATCGACTCGGATACCCCACCCAGGTCAAAATAGCCTCATCTCTAGCTCGCGTCAGCCCCACATATAAAAGCTGTCGCTCCCGCTCTAACAAATCTGTTCGGAGCTGTTGATCTTGCACATTTTGCAATAGCGATCGCTGTGGCACCTGCTCATCCGACACATTCACCACAAACACCGCCTTAAATTCCAGCCCCTTTGCCCGGTGCAGCGTCCCCAACCGTACACCATCACCCGCAATCTTTTCTCTCTGAATTATCTGACTCTTTACCTTATTCCGCGTCAGCGCCGCCTGAATCGTGGCCAAATCCGCATTCGTTCGGCTAAAAATTGCCATCTCATTCAGACCCAGCCCCTCCTTTTTCATTCGCTTAATTTCATTGCTCACATATTTCCATTGCTGCGCCTGCGTTTTCGCCGCATGTAGCACCGGCTGTGGCCCTTTCAACAGGCTCACCGTTCCTTTGCGCCGCTCCACGCCCCCATCGAGGTCGTCACCGCTGTCGCCAATTAGCTTGTCAGCAAAGCGCCGGATTTGTTCAGTGGTGCGGTAGTTGATGCGCAGGATGTGTGATCGCCCCTGCACATTCACCCCTAACCCCTTCAAGCTAAACCGACTTCCATAAATCCGCTGCCCACCATCACCCACCAGCATGAGGGTATTCCGGCCCTTGCCAGCCAACGCCGTCAATAGCTGAATTTCCTGAGGCCGCAGATCTTGCAGCTCATCGACGACCACCGCATCAAACGGACTCTCCACCACACCCGAAGTCACAAACTCCCGTGCCTGCCGACACATACTCGACCACTCCGCCTTCCCTTCCGCCTCTAGCGTCTTAATCATCCGCTCAAAAATCGGCCAAACCTGCTCACGCCCTTTCGCCGATAGCGAAAACCCTCGCCCGGTTCGACTGGCCTTTTTGTATTGCTCCCAGCGGATAATGCCCTGGTCTTGAATGATAGTTTCCCATTCTGTGAGCAGCATCACCGGATCGAGCGGGCAGCTAGGGAAATGGGACTTTTCTATTAGGGATTGGAGGTGCGATCGCTCTACCGGCTCTAGCTTTTGCCCCTTACTCGTCGCCAGCCTCAGTGCCTGCCGATGCACTGTACTCACCGTTATCAGCGCCTTCTCTTCCGCCGTACACAGCAGCCCTAAACTCCGCTCAATGTTTTCGCACAACGTTTTCACATAGGTCGTCAGCAGCACCTTCTTTCCCTGCCGTGCCAAATGCCGCGCCCGGTGCATGGCCACCACCGTTTTTCCCGTACCCGCGCCACCCGTTACCTTCACTGGCCCTGAGAAATCACCCGTTGCGAGTGATCGCTGCGAAGGATGCAAAAACGCAATCCAAGTCTCCAGCGGCGCTTCCAGCATCCGCATCAGGTCGTCATTATTATCTAATACAAAGAAGCGACGCTTCGCATCTGCCCCTTCCGTCAACGCCTGCTCCGGTAATAGCGGAATCGGCGGCGTCACCAAGTCCCCAGCCGCTAAGCACAGCAGCCGCTCCCCCACATCCTCTGGCAAGTCTAGAACGACGTCTAGCAGCACCTCTTCTATTTTGATTTTGCGCAGCGTCGGCAACCAATTCTCTGGCACACCCAAGCTAACTAGGTACTCATCCTGATGCGCATCGAAAATTCCAGGGAACGTCGTCTTTTGCTCAAAGCTTGGAATCTGCCGCTCTACGATTTCAGGCGAAGCAATAATTTGCAGCGCTCCCGTTTTAGAATGCCGCGCAATCTGCTTCGACTCTGCCCACTGGTAGGCTGCATCATGATGGTCTGCGTGCAGCACTGTCCAAGTTTCGCCATCCTTATATATAACCGCCCTCAGCTCCTGCGAAATCCGCGCCGACCATAGGTTCTGATTTTTCGTTTTGGTAATCCGCTCCAAACTCAAGCTGGGATGAGCCGAATTTTCCAAAAACTTGGTCAAAAACTTCCAAACCCGCTTGGCATCTGTCGCCGATAGCCTAGAAACAGCCGCCGGGAGCGATTGGTCAATCAATACGGACATAACATTAAAGAGACGAGAAGCAGCCAAACGAAGTCAGGCAATTTTTGCCGCGCCTGCCGCTCTGAGCGTCAAGATTATATCTCAGCTCATCAAATAAGCTTGTGATAGTCATCTCTTTCGATTGACTTTCTGATTACTTAATAGCCCCTGCTGATAAACCTCAATTGCCCGTAAATGAGCAGATGGGTCGTTTCGGTTATGCAGCCAGTCCTTGATCAGTTCGAGGTTATAGCGAACGCACCGACTATTAATTCGCACCCAGTGCAAACCTTCAATCCACTCACCGCTAAGTCGATATTTTTTGAGGGTAGAGCTGCTGAGATTTAGGCACTCGGATGCCTGTCGTTTGCTGACAAAGAGAATCATGATGATGACGCTTGAATAGTTTATTTAGGTCGCAAGCGCAGACAGCTTTTAGTTTTGTTCTATTTCGGAGCTTCGTGACGTACTCCGCTGTTGAGCTCGTGCTTGCTTCGATTGTTGTTGAACGGTCTTTAGTACTGTAGAGCGCACGTACTGGCTCATGGGTGCTAAAGGCACGTTGTGGTGATGCACTTGGTATTGCAGATAGGGGCTTTGATGGAGGATGCCGACCGTCTGTTTGGGAGAGTTACCTGCTTTGAGGGAGAGAGCTGCCACCGCATCGTCGAGTTTGACAGCGGCCCAGTCATTTTCGGCGAAGCGCTGGTACAGCGTAGCGTAGTCGAGATTCGCTTCGCGGGTTACGCGCTTGGCTAAGTCTAAGTACTGCTGTCGTGCAGCTTTGCCAGCCTCATTACTGGGTTCCTTCGGTTCCAGCTTTTTGAAGTTTGGCTTTTTTGATTCTGGCATGACAGCAACTCTCCTGGTTATGCGGCGATTTCACTACCGTCGAAGAGTCCGCCGAGTAAGGCATCCTCATCAAAGTCCACGCCTTCGTCGGCTAAGGCAACGTCAGCGGCATTGCTGGTGGTCGGCATAGGCTGACTGGTCGCAGTGCCGATGGTGGAAGCTGAAATTTCGCCGTTACCGATGAGGGTTTGTAGGGCTTCGGATAGGGCTGTTTGTACCTCAGCCTTTAGGCTCGTGGTGGTGTCTGAAGGTTGAGGCTTTTCTACGCCGAAGGTCTCGCGGATAAGGTCGATTTGCCGGGTTAAGGTTTCGATGGATTCTCGTGCGATCGCCCTTCTTTCCTCCTCACTCAACTGACCGTCTTCCTGATAAGCAAACGGTCGCCAAAAGGCTGACATGGCATCTAAACCTTTGAGCTTACCTTCGCGGCT
>JBARVU010000252.1:0-3696 GCA_049646425.1 Phormidesmis sp.
CCAAAAGTCCCATCAGTATGCCGCTATTCTGGTTCCGGAGTATTGGATTATTGACCCCGATCGGGCAGTGGTTTTAGTAGGTCTACTCACTGATGGAGAATATCAGTTCCAGACCTTTACTGAAAATTAGCAAATTGTATCGTCCACATTTCCAGCAGTGAGTCTCACGGCTAAGCAGGTTCTGAGCGCCTAGCATCATTTCGCACCTCAGCCGTTATTGCTCCGTTTGGGGCACAAGTGAGGATCTCCTACAGCGGCTTTCCGAGGTTATCCGTTCTCGCAAGAAGCTTACAAAGTGTAGTGATATAAAACGCCAGCGGTACAACAATTCAAATGCAGCGGGCGGGCTAGAGTTTGTTGGTCGTGATGCATCAGCTTATTCACGAAGCCAAGCAGCATTACCAACTATTGACGTTGCAAACCGATACCCCAGCCGCCGCCGCGTTCTATCAGAAGTTGGGATTCATGACACATCCTAGCTGGGAGCATACAACTCATCATCTACAATTGAATCAGGCAGAGTATTATCCCTTGAGCTTATACTGAGGCTTTTTATGCTAAGTGTGACAGTTGATGAAATTCAGCGTGATCCTTCAAAGTATCTGCGTCAAGTGGAGGCAGGTCAAACAATTGTAATTGTTCAAGCAGATAGAGCGATCGCCGAATTAAGACCTATCTCGTCAAGCGGTAAGCAGCTACGACCATTCGGTTTGTGTATAGGGGAGTTTACCGTGCCAGATGATTTCAATGCTCCTTTGCCGGAAGACCTTCTCAATGCATTTGAGGGCAAATGAGAATTCTGCTGGATACGCATATCTTTCTGTGGTTCATCAGTGGGGATACCCAGTTGTCACCAGATGTTCGAGATGCCATTCGCGATCCAGATAACGAGGTCTATCTGAGCGCAATTTCAGTCTGGGAAGCGATTGTCAAGTATCAGTTGGGCAAGCTACCTCTGCCGGAGCATCCCGAAACGTATTTACCTAAACAGCGCGATCTTCATCAAATTGCCAGTCTTGACCTTAATGAAAATAGCGTTCTTCAACTGGCTAAACTGCCACCATTACATCGCGATCCATTTGACAGGATGCTTATCTGCCAAGCATTACAGAACGGTTTGACCATTGCGACGGTAGATACAGCAGTCCGTGCTTATCCAGTCAGCGTCATGTAGCAGCGCAACCCAACAATACGTTGGTGCAGACAGAACAGAGGTTATCGGTGAGAGTCCAAGCTTATCTGCCGCCGCGCAACTTCACCGTTATAACGATGGAATGATGATTTCACCCAACGGAGATATCGCAACAATGGCAACTGATTGGCAAGAAGGTCTGATTGAGAAGCCGGTAACATACACCTTAAACTTGAACGGCAAAATTATTTTGATTGAGAACGTACCTGCCCGCGTCAACGAAGAAACAGGCGAGCAATTTTTCTCCCCATCAACCGTAGAGCGTTTACAGCAGACAATTTCAGAAGGAAGAGTACCTAACCGTTTCGCGCAGGTTCCGGTATACGACTACTCAAACAGTGCCGCACAACTGAGTCTTCAGGTCTCCTGTAAGAACGACAGGTAGCCGTTGGTCAGTTCTTTGACCGCTAGCTCGTAAAATTGCTGACCGTGTTCAGGGGTAGCCAGATCAGGATTGGAGCCCATGCGCCCGTCGGTGTAGAATGCGCGAAAGTCGCTGGCATTATAAATAGACCGACCGCTGGGGGCGATCGCTGGCGACAGCGCTGCTTTTTTAATCGCTTCTGGATAGACAAACTGCGTCAGGGCGACTTCGCTGGGGGTCGCATGAGAGCCTTCCTGATGGCCGTAAAGCTGGTCTGCCAGTTCACCAACGGCTTTGCCCTGATACCAGTTGGCTAGCTTGCAGCGCACCTTACTGGCGTTGGGAATATTGGCATCGGCGATCGCCCCATAAGCCTCCGAAAATGCCGCCTTCATCGAAGCCACATTCCCCCCATGCCCATTGATGAAATAAAATCGCTCAAAGCCGTTACGTGCCAGCGGTTTTACATAGTCTTGAATCAGCGCAATCAGGGTACTGGGCCGTAAGCTGACGCTGCCAGGAAAAGCTAGATGATGCAGCGCCATGCCGACATTGATCGTTGGGCCAACCAGTGCGCCGGTTGCTTCGCCTACGCCTTTAGCCACCACTTCAGCACAAATCGCGTCAGTGCCGATCAGTCCCGTGGGGCCATGTTGTTCGGTGGAGCCGATGGGGAAGATGATGCCGCGCGATCGCTCCAAATACGCTTCCACCTCAGGCCAGGTACACAAGTGTAAAAGCATCGTTACCAGTTCTCCTCGCGTATCGTCTTTGCATAATCGGTCAGGAAGTCAAACAAAATCAAACCAGACGAAAGTATATACTGTATACACACACTAATTCGGTAGCGAGCCATGCGTACCCGTGTTTTTCAAAGTGGCAATTCTCAGGCCGTACGGATTCCGAAGGAGCTACAGTTTGAGCAGTTGGATATCGAGTATGAAATTGAGCGTCAGGGCGATCGCCTCATTATCAGTCCGGTAGGGACACCGCTGACAGCGGTAATGGAACTCTTTGCCGCTTTTTCTGATGACTTCATGGCGCAGGGACGGCTTGAGCAGGGCGCTCAGGTGCGGGAACCATTTTGAAGTATATGCTAGATACAAATATCTGTATCTACATCATGAAGCGACAGCCATCCTCAGTCGCTCGCCGATTTGCCGAGTGTCGTCAGGGAGAAGTGGTGATTTCAGCGATCACGTTAGCTGAGCTAGCCTATGGTGTTCATTGCAGTAGCGAAGCGACACAGCCACAAAATCGTCAGGCATTAAATGCCCTGATCAAGGTGATACCTACTGTCCCTTTTGCAGAGTCGGCTGCTTGGGCCTATGCAGCGGTTAGAGCGGCGGCACCTGAGCGAAAAAGGGATGCGTTAGATAAGCTGATTGCCAGCCATGCCAAAAGCTTAAATTTGACCCTGGTCACCAACAACCTCAATGACTTCCGCATTTTTCCGGATATTGCCTTAGAAAACTGGTTAGAGGCCAGCGAATAGCTACTTTTGTTACTACCGTTCGCTCTCTCTAAAGTAGATTGAGCCCGCATATAGAACCCATTTGACAGCCACAGCAAGGAATTCAGCCTCTATGCAAAATAAAGGAAACTGCTACGACAGAATAGAGGTTCCAGGCCGACGTGAGCGAAATTGGCCGTATCTCGGACAGGGGTCAAGTCCAGGGAATCTTACGGAAGCAGTGCTATTTGGGGACTTAGTACCGGACAAACAGATACCCGAGCTGTTTCTATCGGTTTTGGAGTAGGGATTGTTGGAAGTCTTGATCCATCTGACATTCCGACGGGTGTACCTAGTTTCTCTTTATTTGCTGGCTTTTCAATCCTATGGCGAGGGTATTGAGGACTAACTCGTTATGTTGTATACGCCACTGTTGGAGAAACGCTTGTTTGTACGTGTAGGTGGACATGGAAAATCTCAGCTTGTTTGACAAAGCGTTTGTGATCGCAACAACAATTGCGATCTTCTATCTTGCTATAGAGACTTTTGCCTTCTACATAAGACATTATCGGAAATAGTGTGGGCAATAGAAACAGGCACGCCCTTTCCTGACCTTTCCTTTCCTATGCGTTTGCTACCAGCTCGTTAGCTTTTCCCTGGCGGTAGCTCAACCGGAAGTTATGTAAT
>JBARVU010000253.1:0-4471 GCA_049646425.1 Phormidesmis sp.
AAAGCAGCCTGAAGAACAGTCTGCAACAGACAGCCATATCAAGCGCGGCATCGGGTTCGCTGCCACCATGCAGGCCAGCGGCTTAGCCAAAATTCACCTGGCGACCGTCAAGCTATCTCTCTTGTCAGGCGGAAGGTATGAGCTGCGCACGGGTTCAGTAGATGTTGGCACAGGCTCAGATACAACTCTGCGTCAGATCGCCGCGCAGGTATTAGGAACAACTGTTGAGAAGATTAACATCATTACCGCCGATACCCACCAAACTCCCTTTGATGCTGGTTCCTATGCTTCTGCGACGCTCTTTATCACCGGGCAAGCAGTGAATTTGGCGGCGCAGAAACTGCGATCGCTTCTGCTTCAAACTGCCGCTCAGGGACTAGAAGTTGCCCCCGACTCCCTAGAAATAAACGCAGACAAAGTATGGAGTTCTGCAACAGAAATTACGCTTCAGCATCTGGCGGAGACAGCGGCAGAAAAAGACGAATCCCTTTCGGTAGAGCTAGCGCATACGAGCGATCGCGCTTCCCTCACCTTTGCCTTTATGGGCGCAGCGGTCGAAGTTGATACCGAAACCGGTCGAATCAAGGTACTGCGCTGCGTAGAGGCAATTGATATCGGCAAAGCCATCAATCCACGAATCTGCCGGGGACAGGCCACCGGCGGGCTGGTGATGGGACTAGGCTATGCGCTCAATGAAGAACTGCGCTTCAACGAGCAGGGTAAAATACTCAATCCAAGCTTACGGACTTACCGAATTCCGGCGGCGACGGACGTACCCCCCATGGACGTGTTTTTGATCGAGAAAGCCGATCCTTACGGGCCGTTTGGCGCTAAGGGAATTGGGGAGATTGGCACGAACTGTGCGGCCCCGGCGATCGCCAACGCCGTCGCCCAGGCTACAGGGGTCAGGCTCCGGCAGCTACCGATGACTCCCGAGCGCGTATGGCAAGCTCTGACAAAAGGATAATGGACGACCAGCACTTTTATCAGCAGCTAAGCAGCACTTTAAAGCGAGAGCCAGCAGTGGTTGCTACTATCGTTGGCGTAATGGGGTCTGCTCCTAGAGAGGTGGGGGCAAAGATGGCCATATGCAGTGACAGCAGTATTATCGGCACGATTGGGGGAGGCGCTGGTGAAGGAAAAGTGATCGAGCAAGCACTGGCGGTCTTAAAAGGTGAAAACCAACTTGTCGAAGTAGATCTCACCGGGACGCCCGGTAGAGAGACTCAGGGCGTATGCGGCGGAAAAGTGCAGGTGTGGTTAGAGGTATGGTCGGGCAAGGATGCGATCGCCCTAGTCGAGAAAATCCTAAAATCGGTTGAAACCGGTAGCGCCAGTCAGCTAGTGACGCCGTTGGTGAGCGACCTTCAGCCTTATCTGACCGACGGGAAAAGGCATCCTGGTCTCACCGCCGATTGCTTTGTCGAGACGCTTCAGCCGCCGCCGGTTTTGCTGATCATAGGCGGGGGACATGTCGCTGTCGCACTCGCTCAGATGGCTAGCTTCGCAGGGTTTCAAATCGCCGTGCAGGATAATCGCCCTGCCTTTGTGACCTCCCAAAGGTTTCCGCAGGCGATGCTTTTGTCTCAATCTCTCTTTGAGACGCTAAACCGGCTGACGGTTCATTCCCAGCTATACGTGGCCTTGGTAACGCGAGGCTATCCGCAAGATGTTGAGGCGCTAAAAGCGCTTTTACAGCGTTCCTTAGCGTACCGATACGTTGGCATGATCGGTAGCCAAAAGCGGGTTCGTATGGTTCGTCAAGCCCTACAGCAGCAGGGCATATCTCTGGAGAAAACTAGCTTTTATGCGCCGATTGGGTTGGATATCGGCGCCCTCACGCCTTCAGAGATTGCGATCAGTATTTGCGCGGAACTGATTAAAGTGCGGCGAGGGGGGACAGGGCGATCGCTGTGCCAGCGAATGCAGCAGTCTCAGGCACCGGCAAAAGTGCATACCAAAGTGGATAGGGGAGAGCTGCTGTATGCAAAGCCATAGTCGAGATTTTGCGATCATTTTAGCCGCCGGATTTTCCACTCGCATGGGCGTTTGCAAGACCACTTTACCCTGGCACAATCAACAAACGTTGCTACGCTATCAGGCAGAACAATTTTTGCAGGCCAATATCACCCCGATTGTTGTCTTGGGGGCTCACAATGCTGGTCGGCAGTCGGACTGTCCCGTGGGGAGTCAGGTTTTGATCAAGGCTGAGGGCGATCGCAGTAAAACTAGCTCGATCTTGACAGGCTTAGACGTTCTTCCTCCAGAAACTTCAACCATCACCATTTCTGCCGTTGATCAGCCGCGCGCTGCCCATATCTATCAAACCTTACTGCAAGCTTACCGACAGGAGAAAGCTTTAATTACAGCCCCTTACTATCGTGGCAGGGCAGGTCACCCTGTGCTGTTTTCACATCGACTGTTGCCCGACCTCAAAAAGATCAGCGACTCAAATTTGGGATTACGCAAACTCATGCAAGAACTGCACTCCACAATAAAAAGGGTAGCGGTTGCCACCCCTGAAGTGTTTGTAGATATTAATGACGAAGAAACGTACCGATTGCTGTTAAAGAACGACTTAAAGATCCTCCAAACTCAATGATTTACGCAGTGCGAGATTTTTTAACTAATGTTCAAACGCACAGCAATCGACCAGAGATTCCTCAGAAAGTTCTCTTAAACCTGCTGCCTCCAATAAATTTTCCCAGTCGCTAGCACGGGTGGGATCGGTTGGAAATTCTCGATAATTTTCCCCCAGAAGTGTGAGCGCCTCTTGCCACAAACTGTTCTGGGCATAGATTGCCGCTTGTGCTCTTGGCACGGCGTTATTGGCAGCTAGGCTGATAGCCTCACTCATCGGCGAGCGGAGAATCCACCCGTCTACAAATTCAGGGCTCGTCTGATCGCAATAGGCTAAAAAGAACCAGTGATAGAGGCCGTTTGGCTGCAAAGCGGGCGCGGTATCCGGCAGAGACACCTGAATAATACCGCCACTCTCCGGATGGTCAGACTGACTGGGCGACACTGCGCTCTGGTAAACGGTATTGTTGTCCTCATCTTGTAAGACAAACTCTAGCCGAGTCGTACTGAGCGAGTAAGGAACGTAGTACCAAAAAGAGGGTCTCGCCTGGGCGGTCAGGCTAAAGACCGTTGTAACCGTAGAATTTTCAGCTGGCTCAGCCGACGGGGAGAGGTCAGCGGATGCCCGACTGGGTATCAGCGCTGTCAATGGAAGATGCTCAGAGAGAGCACATTCGCCACGGCTAGCACCTCCTCTCCTACGGCCTTCAGGACGACCCCGGTCAGGGAGAGGGGGTGGGTTGAACTGAATCGTTGAATTGGGAATTTTCGAGTAGCTGTGGAGACTACCTGGTTCTAGGGTTGTCTGGGCGGGTGTCTGAGAAGTGACTGTAGACTGTGCTCGGGCGACGTGCATAGAAGACGACAGGCCAAGCAAACACAGCGACGAAATGATCCAAGGGGCGTTTTGGGGCTTCATGATGACTCCTGTTTTTTGGGGCTAGGGGGGTTAGATAGGCGGTAGATGATAGGGGTACTGCTGACAACAGCAAGGGGGGCGATCGCAGCCGGAATCCAAGGCACCCAAATATGCGCTTTGGCAAATAATAGCCAGCATAAGCTGAAGAGAGCAAGCTCACTGACGAGTAGTCCTAAGGCAAGCTTCCTCAGTGGGCGATCGCTTGATCGCAGTGCAACTATCCAAAAGCTCCCGGTGCTGCCCCAAAAGACAATCCAAGCAACTTCCCTCCAGTCTGGCCACACCGTGATCAGAGCGCGATTGTCTAATACTGCGCTGATCAGCTGGCTGACCATTTGGGCCTGCATGAAGACGCCTTTGGTCTGACCGTAAGGGGTCTGCCAATTATCGCCAAAGCTGTCGGCGGTGGTGCCGATGAGAACAATGCGATCGCGAATACTTGCCGGCGCTACCTTTCCTTCCAACAGATCAGTGAGCGTCACTGTTTCAGCAATCTTTTCGGGATGCTTCAGACTGCGGTAATTGAACAATAGCTGATGGCCTCCAGCATCTACATTACGGTAGCTACCACCGGTGGGCTCCAGTGGTTTGAAGGGAATATCGCCTGCCTGTAGCTCACCCTCCGGAGAGACTGTAAGCTTGTAGCCTTGACTCTCCAAATAGTTGAGCGCCAGGAGTGCATTTAAAGCATAGGAGCTTTGACAGGGAGAGGTTGGCGCTTGGTCAAAGTTAAACAGATGGCGTCTAACAATATCATCGCGGTCGTTTGGCAAGTCGCTAAAGCCCACTCTCCCTTCAGGAACTTCCGGCGGCGGCGGAATGCCATCGATCTCGCTGCGACTGCTTCCTTTACAGACAACAAAGAGATTCTCCTGTTCAGCGAGGACAGTCGCCAGCGCTGGCTGATTGGCCCGAACCGGGTAATCACGGTAGTTGTCCAGCCCAATAGAATGATGCTCCATTGTGTTCAGG
>JBARVU010000254.1:0-18009 GCA_049646425.1 Phormidesmis sp.
GATTGGTATCGACATGCGGCGCCTGGTCGCTCAGAATTCGAGTCAGAATGCCCCTGGAAACTTGACTGGCATCGATGGCAATGCCCTAACGGTGCGTCCAGAATCTTCTGATCTTTCCGCCCGCAGCGGCCAGAATGGCCAGGGGCCAGCGGTTATTCCCTATGCCCCTGACCTCACCTACGACTCTAATATCGTCGAAGCGGGCTCCGCTCGCGCCAGGGCCATTAAGTATCCGGTTATGCGCGGCCAGGGTGAGGTCGGTTCAGCCCTCGCCTGCTTTGCCATGATTGCGCAGCATTTGGGCATGCCCTTCAAGCGCGATGTGGTGCAGCGGGTGCTCTCAAATCAGCATGAGCGCTTAGGCCATTTGTCTCTGACGGCCTGTGGCGCCGTCGCCGATCTTGTTGGGCTCAGGCCGCAGCTGGCGAAAGTGCCCGCGAGTGCCGTCGCCCGTTTGCCCAAGCTGGCCCTGATTAAGTGGCGAGAAGGCTTCGCGGTCATCTACGAAACGTCAGCTAGCGAATACGTACTGGGCGTCCCTGCCGAAAACAAGATCGTGCGGCACTCTCCCCAAGCCTTTGAAGAGATTTGGGGGCCAGACGGTGAGATATTGCTGGTCGAGACCACCGAGCAAACCCCCCAGCAAAAATTTGGCTTGGGCTGGTTTATTCCGTCCCTCAAGCGCTATCGGGGCGTGCTTACAACTGTACTGGTGGCCTCGCTGTTTGTTCAAATCTTCGGCCTCGCCAATCCGCTCATGGTGCAGGTGATCATTGACCGGGTAATCCTAAAAAATAGCCTGGATACTCTGCATGTGCTGGGTTTTATCCTGGTGGCAGTGGCTATCTTTGAAGCCATTCTGACCAGCCTGCGCACCTATCTATTTGTCGATACCACCAACCGGATCGACATGACGCTAGGGGCAGAAATTATCGATCACTTGCTGCGGCTGCCCTTGCGCTATTTTGACCGTCGTCCGGTGGGAGAGCTTTCTAGCCGGGTCAATGAGCTCGAAAATATCCGCCAGTTCCTCACCGGTACCGCCCTCACCGTCGTCCTCGATGCGCTGTTTTCGGTGGTGTACATCCTGGTGATGTTCATTTACAGCATTAAGCTCACCTTTATTGCCCTGGCGACTATTCCGCTGTTTATGATCCTGACCTTTTTTGTCTCGCCGGTAGTGCGCCGTCAGCTGCGGACAAAGGCTGAGCGCAATGCGGAAACCCAGTCCTTCCTCGTAGAAGCGCTCTCGGGCATTCAAACGGTCAAGGCCCAAAACATGGAGCTCAAAACCCGCTGGAAGTGGCAGGAAAAGTACGCCCGCTACGTCAGCGATGGCTTTAAGACAGTATTGACCTCAACAACTGCCGGGTCGGCTAGCGGCTTCTTAAACAAAATGTCGGGCCTGCTGGTGCTGTGGTTTGGGGCGGCGCTGGTGCTCGAAGGCCAGCTTACTTTGGGCGGGCTGATTGCTTTTCGGATTATCTCGGGCTATGTCACCCAGCCGCTGCTGCGCCTCACCCAGCTCTGGCAAAACTTTCAGGAAACTGCGCTGTCGCTGGAGCGCTTGAGCGATATAATCGACCATCCTCAAGAGCAAGCTGAGGAAGACCGCGCCCAGATTCCCATGCCCGAAATAGTCGGCCACGTGCGCTACGAAAATCTTTCTTTCCGCTTTGCGCCCTCTGGCCCCTTACAGCTCGTCAATATCAACTTAGAGTTTGAGCCAGGTGAGTTTATCGGGATTGTCGGTCAGAGCGGCTCGGGTAAGAGTACGCTGATGAAGCTGCTGCCGCGCCTATACAATGCGGAGTCGGGGCGAATCTTAATCGACCATTACGATATCAGTAAGGTAGAGCTGTATTCACTGCGACAGCAGGTGGGCATTGTCCCCCAAGACAGCCTGCTGTTTGAAGGGAGCATTCAAGACAATATTGCTTTGACCAATCCTCAGGCCGATACTGAAAGCATTATCACCGCTGCCAAAATTGCCGGTGCCCATGATTTCATTATGGATATGTCCAGTGGCTATAACTCCCGGGTGGGTGAACGAGGTGCTTCGCTGTCCGGGGGGCAGCGGCAGCGGATTGCGATCGCCCGCACCGTCCTGCAAAACCCGCGTCTGCTAATCTTAGACGAAGCTACGAGTGCGCTCGACTATGACACCGAAGCTCAGGTTTGTCATAACCTCAAGCGCTGGGCCAACGGTCGCACGGTCTTCTTCATCACTCACCGCCTGAGCACTATTCGTCAGTCCGACCGCATTCTGGTCATGGACAAAGGCTCTGTCGTCGAGCTGGGTACCCACGCCGAACTCATGGCCCTCAAAGGCCGCTATTACTGCCTATCTGAGCAGAGAGGAGAGTAATCATTATGACTAGCACTTCTGACAGAGCCCGAACAGCCAATGGCACCGGAGCCAACAGCCAGCTCAGCGTCCCGCTCAACGAGCCTAGCTTTGCGCCCAATGGCAACGGTGGATTTCCGCCCAACGGCGACGGCAGTGAGCCCGCCAGTCCGGTGCCGCCCTCTTTTGACAAGCCTGTCATCTTGCGACAGTCACCCCGTTGGGCCAATTGGATTGCCATCACCATTATGAGCCTTACGGCTGGCTCAGTGCTGGCTGCCTTTTTGGTCAAAGTCGATGAGTCGATTATCGCTCAAGGAAAGCTAGAGCCTGAAGGGGTCGTTCAGGTTGTCCAGGCCCCTGTGGGCGGCGTAGTTGAAGAGATTCTCGTGACAGAAGGCGAGCAGGTCGAAAGAGGGCAGATAGTCGCGACTCTGGATGAAACCGCGACTGAAGCGCAGCTAGAATCTAATCGAGATATCGTTGAGCGGCTGCAAGCCGAAAGTGCCTACTATCGGGCGCAGCTATCGGGGTCGGTAGATGCCGTTGCCCCAAGTGGGGTATCGCCTGACCTAGTTCAAAGGGGACGCGATCGCGCTGAGCTGCTCGCCACCAACCGTCTCTACCAGGCTCAAATTAGCGGTAACTCAGCTGGGCTCACTGCCGACCAGCAGGATCGCCTAGAAACCGCCCAGTCTCGCCTTGGTTCGCAGCAGCGGATCAACAGTCTGCAGGCCGATCAGTTTCGTGAGCAGCTCAACCAAACTCGCGTACAGCTCAACAATGCAAAAAGCGATCTCGCGATCAATCAGGAGATCTTAGCGAGCCTGAGAGAACTCAACGAAAAAGGTGCCGTTGCCCGCCTCTCTTACCTTCAGCAGCAGCAGGAGGTCAACAACAAACAAACTGAGGTCAATACGCTTCAGCAGGAAATTGATCGGCTGAACTTTCAGATTTCTCAAGCCGAGCAGGAAGTTGCGCGCACCTCCTTCGAGTCTCGGGAGACCCTGCAAGATCGCATATCGGTCAACGAACAGCGAATTGCTGAAATTGACAGTCAAATCACCCAGCGCATCTTAGAAAACGACCGGCAGCTTTCAGAACTCAGCAGTCAGCTCGCCCAGCTAGAGCAAAACAGCAAATATCAGGCGCTAACTGCGCCGGTCAGTGGTACGGTCTTCAACCTGAAGGCAAACCGCGCGGGCTATGTGGCTAATTCCACCGAGCCAATGATGGAAATTGTGCCGCAAGACGCCTTGGTCGCTCGTGTTTTTATTCCCAACAAAGACATTGGCTTCGTGAAACTTGGGCAAAAAGTAGATGTGCGCATTGATGCCTTTTCGTTCAGTGAGTTTGGCGACATGGAAGGTACGCTGACCAGTATCGGCACCGACGCCCTACCGCCAGACGAAGCATTTCCTTACTACCGCTTTCCTGCTGAAGTCGTCCTCGACGAGCAGGAATTTGTAGCGAATGGGGTGCCGCTTGATCTCCGCTCGGGAATGTCGCTAAATGCCAATATCAAGCTGCGAAAGCGCCGGGTCATCACCTTCCTGACCGACTTGTTTGTGCGTAAAGTAGATGCTGTTAAGTCTGGCAGCTAGTGTCGTAGTCGTAGACCACCCGCTTTGCCGGTTGATGCAGCCCGCAGCAAATGCATTGTCACGATGCAGGCTGAGCATATGGGGCGATAAGCTTTGTTGCGAACGGTAAAGGTGATTACAAAAGTTAGGGCGCAGAATTGAGAAGGTTAAAGCGTTGCTCAATTTTTAGCTTATGAATTACTTGGCTTCTTTGCTTTTGCCTGCTGTGATCGGGCTTGTAGCCGGTGTCAGCCACGGTGTAGTGTCTCACTATGCAAATTTGCCGGTCTCTCTGAGCGAACAGCTTTCGCAGCCTTTTTCTGCTAGCCAACCCCTTAGAGACTGATGAGAAACTAGACTTGAGTGCTGGAAACTCGAGCTCTAAAAGGCTTTAAGAGTCATCCTTATCAGGCTAAAGAAATATAAACTGTATAGATAGATACCAAAAAGTCTGAGACTATAGAGGGGTAAGGCACGTTTAAAGGTTCGACTCTGCTATGAATTACACCTCTTCGACTCACGCTTCTTCGGCTGATCGGGCGATCGCCAGCATTCTCGTAGCAGGCGTTATGTTTGTTTTGGGCTATACCGTCGTTCGCGCCAGCATGGCTGCCTCTACTCCCAGTGCCACTGCCCAAGACTCAGATATAGAAATGGTTATCCCACATGAAGCTGCGCTGTGGGCCGATTTTGGCGTTCGCTATTAAGAGGTCGCTGAGAATGGAACTGCCTATTGCTAGATGCTTTAGGCAGGCAACTTAGATAGAGCACTGGAGTCTTCTTTGGATAGAAGCCTTCAGTGCTTGATCGTCTGTTCTATCTGAACGATGAGATTTCTTCTATACTTAAACCGGTTTTTGAGCGGATTGTTTCGATATTTAAGATATCTAGTAGGGCTTGAGCGATCGCTCAAGCCTTCTGTCGTTCTCCTTGCTCAATGCCCTGCTCAATGCCTTTCAGAACTGCATTGCGACTATCCTGCAAGAATATTTGCTTGCGATCAAAGATGTCTAATCAAAACATCTTTACTTTGCCCAGAGCCAAAGATCTTTTTGAACGCGAAGTCGGTTGTAGGATTGAGAGAGCGCATCGGCCAATATCTAATAAGTGAACAGTTTCCTTCTATCGCTGTCGGTTCTAGGCATCGAATTCAGACTTAGCTTTTTCAAAGGCTATTTGTAGCTCTTGCCATGCAGAATCTACTCCTGCTTTCATTTCTGCCCAGGCGTTGTCTGCCGAGCTTTGTAGGGCTGCATACTTAGCTTTTGCTTCTGCCTGCTTAACCTTTAGAGCAGCGATTTGTTCCTGGTACTTTAGCTTAGCCTCTGCTTTGGCCACCTCTGATTTGGCCTGAAGCGCGTCGATCTGAGCGCCTAGCTCCTTCATTTTGGCCTCGGCTGTGGCTTCGTATAATTTTTTGTCTGACTGGCTGGTCATGATGGGTCTCCTGTAACAAACGTTTTAATATTAACGGATAGTTTCTATTGTTTTACTGAGCATTGTTTTACTGAGCGTTTACACCTAGGTAACGAGGAAAAATGACTTCTTCCTGTAAGTGTTCTTGGCGATACACATGATAAGCGTTTGCTTGAGAACGCGAGCTAACAACCTGATCCAGGTTGAGATTGACGTAATGCAACGCAACGCCATCATCTGCTGCAATTCCGTCGGCGAGGGTGCGATCGCCAATTAGCTGCTGATACACAGGCTGTCGTTCACTTTCACTATCGTAGTGCGGACAGTGACTGCCTTTTAGAAAGCCCAATCCTTTGATTTTGGCATATTGTCCAGGCACAACCGAATCAGAAAGTCCTTCTTCAAACCAACAAAGTGAGCCCGCGCTGAGCCCGCAGAGTATCGTGCCTCGCTCCCAGGCTTGCCGGAGTGCTTTATCTAGCTGCCAAGCTTTCCACAGCGCTAATAAGTTGAAGGTGGAGCCACCACCCACGTAAATAACATCCTGCTTTTGCAGAAATGACTCAGGGCCATCTTTGGGAGGTCTGAAGAGACTGAGATGAGAGGGGCGGCAGTCGAGCTGGCTGAAGGCATCGTAAAACCGAACGATGTAGCGATCGCTATCTCCACTCGCCGTCGGTAAAAAACATATTCTGGGTGACTGCTGGGGCGACTGATCTAGTATGTAGCGATCTAATAGGGTATTAGATTCCATTGAAAAGCCACCGCCGCCTAGCGCAATGATCTGCCGCTTGAGTTGAACCATAGCGCTGGCCAAAGTCGATTTAGTGGGAAGCATGCCGTTCTAAGAATGGCTTATCGAACTATCGGAGCATTGAGATCTGCTCAACGCTCAGCCCTGTTTTCTGACTGATGGTTTCGATATCGAGTACGTCTAGAAGGGAGCGAGCGATCGCTTCTGCCTGCTGCTGCTTACCCTGCTCAATACCCTGCTCAATACCTTGTTCAATGCCCTGCTGAATGCCCTGTTGAATACCCTGCTGAATTCCCTTGAGCACTGCGTTACGGCTGTCTTGCAAAAACATCTGCTTACGCTCGAAAATATCCAGTTCTTCTGGAGTGAGGTTGCTAAGCTCTGCAATTTGAAAGGCCCTTTCAAAGGCAGGGGTATCTTGCCATGACTGCGGCACGACTTCTAAACTCCCTGCCTGCTTAAGGAAGTATATCCATCGGTCGGTCAGGGACGTGAGTTCGTCAAGGGACTTTGTGAACTTCGGCAGTTCTACAAACACCAGCTCAATGTCGTCTGAATAAGTTGTCAGGTCTTCTTTTTCCTTGAGGGCGTATCGCGAAATCACCTTTGTGCTCTCAGGAAACATCTCAAAGTCTGTGATGGTGAGGGCAATCACCGGGTTTAACCGGGCGTATTCCTCACCGCTTTTAAGCTGAATTGAAAAAGCCTTGGCCGCGTTGTACAGCACCCGCTTTTCAAAACCCAAGACGTTTAAGACCTGCATTTCGATAATGACGGTCTTGCCCCGTTTGAGCGTGGCCTTAACGTCTAAAAAAGTATCCTTCATCCCTTTCAGCTGAGGCGCTTGATAAGGATCGATGATTTCTAAATCCTCGATCATCGAATGTCCTTCGTACAGCAGCGCATTGAGAAAGCTGATCAGAATGCCTTTGCTCTGCCGCGAGCCGAAGATCTTTTTGAACGCGAAGTCTGTCTTGGGGTTAAGGAAGCGCATTGGCAAATGCCAAACGAGACTGTATAGCTTCAGTATAGTGAACTCGAGGTTGCCCGCTAAAGATTAGGAACCGATAGCTGAGTTTTACCTTCGTGAGAGCGGTGGGTCAAGTCCATCAGGAGCTGTGAGTAGACGCCTTCGGCCATTGAGGGGGCGATCGCTCTGCCCGTATCAATGCAGTCCACCCAGTGATTTACCACCCGCACAAATGGCGCGATTCGCCCATCGCTGTATACCTTGGGGAAACTTAACCGCTCCGGCGTAGGGACTTCTTTAAGTTCGCCCCCTTGCTGGCTGGCAAATACCTTAAACCCATTCACATAGTCCGTCTGACTGGGATTGCCAATGACTAGGGTGCCTTTGTCACCGTACACCTCTATCCAGTGGCCGCGTCCGGCGTAGCTAACAGCGCTGAGGGTGATTTGACAGAGGGTGCCGCTGGCGAGGGTAAGGGCGATCGCACAAACATCGTCAGAGTCGACCGGCTTCATCTCACCACTGTCCAGGTCGGGCCGCTGCGCAATCGACGTGCTGAGTGTAGCGCTGATATGGGTGGCAGGGCCAAACAGCCAGTTCACATAGTCAAAGGTGTGAGAGCCAATAGAGCCCAGGGCGCCGCCGCCAAGCTTCTTCTGCGCATACCAGTTCCAGGCCCGCTGCGGATTGGCCCGACTAGAGGCCAGCCAGTCGATTTTGATCAGCCGCTTTTCCCCGACCGCGCCGTGAACTAGCAGCTCAGCAAAGTGCTGCCAGGCGGGGATGTAGCGAAACTCAAAGTCGGGGACAACGGCGACGGTGTGCTCTTCCGCCAGCGACTGCAAGTGCTTGGCTTCACCGACTGAGAGGGTGACGGGCTTTTCTAGGAGGAGATGCTTGCCTGCTCTGATAATTTCACAGGCCATGTCGTAGTGGGCGAAGGGCGGTGTGGCCAGGGTGACTGCTTGGACGGTGGGGTGAGCCAGGACTTCGGTAAGGCGATCGCTCGCAAACCCAGCCCCACAGTCGTCAGCCACCTGCTGGGCTTTAGCGCGATCACGGTTCCACACGGCCACCACTTCCGTCCGATGGTGGGCCTGCAATCCTGGGATATGCACCTTCTGGCCAAAGCCCGTACCGACAACGGCGACTCCAATCTGTGACATAACGACTCAGCTTCCCCTCTCAGTTCACCCTATAGCCTACAGGATTGACCTATCACAGGGAACGATCAAGGCCGGTGTCTCCTCGCTTCGGCTGTACATCAAGATGCTTGCTTAGCTGAAATCAAATCGTCTGGCTGATGGGGTAGCTGATGAGTCAACGCAGCAGTTTCGCGATCTAAGGCCGAAAGCGCTGCCCGAATAATATCTACTTCAGGGGCTTCAAACAAAGGCTCACCACATTGCTCGCAAATCCAAGCGGGAACAGTATCCCACGAAATATGATAGCCGTTGCGATCTAGACTGAAAGGCGCATGGCCACGCTGCATTTGAGCCTTGCAGTATAAACATTCCACTTTTAAAGTCTCCTTCTAGAGTCATTGCTCCATCGCCCTAGTTCAGGAAGATATGCTGTAATGATAGCTAAGTACTCATCCCGAGGGGTACAGACGATGTGGATAGGTCGTCTATTCTGACCGAATCCTAGTATCAAACAGCTATGCCCTCTCACATCTTCAGGGTAATCTTCGATTATTTCTCCAGTCGCAGCAGTGCTTCTCACCTCATCGCTTGAAATCATTCTACTAGGACGCGCCATTTGCCGGATGGTGTGAGGCAGGAAAAGTATCCGCTTTGCGGCGGCTGTCCGAACCCGTTCTAAAATGCTAGCCTCGTTCACATCAGTTGCTGAATCTTTCTGCAGGAGTATACAAACCCGTGAGTCGTTTCGTGCTAAGCCTTTACACTGATAAGTATGAACAAAACCGAGAAAATACTATCTGACATACCGGGCAATCCCTGGATTGGCCTGCAAAAAGCTGATGAGCTGTGGATCACTTACAAGGCTACTACCCGACGGTCTGTTGCTGACGTTGTGACCACGGCTGATAACACACTAGCGGCGGTAGATTACGATGTTGCCATCTGTGGTGGCACACTAGGTATTTTGCTGGGGGCGGTACTGGCTGGCAAAGGCTGGCGAGTGGTACTGATAGAGCGAGGCGAACTGCGCGGGCGGGCGCAGGAGTGGAATATCTCGCGGCGGGAGTTGGAGACATTTGTAGAATTGGAGTTGTTGAGTGAGGAGGAGTTGGAGGAGGCGATCGCCACCCAATACAACCCCGCCCGCATTACCTTCAACGGCGGTCAGGAGCTGTGGGTAACAGACGTTCTCAACATCGGCGTAGATCCGGTGTATCTGCTAGAAAAACTCAAGCAAAAGTTTCTCGCCAGCGGCGGTACGCTTCTAGAGCATACGCCCTTTGAGTCGGCCTCAGTTCATCCTAACGGCGTCAGCATTCAAGCGAAATCAGACTTGCCGATTACCGCTCGGCTGCTAGCAGATGCGATGGGTCACTTCTCTCCTATCGTGCAGCAAGCTCGCCAGGGCAAGAAGCCAGATGCTGCCTGTATGGTTGTGGGCACCTGTGCAAAAGGCTACAAAAACAACCAGACTGGCGACCTGATCGCCTCGTTCACACCTATCAAGAACCAGTGCCAGTACTTCTGGGAAGCCTTTCCTGCCCGCGATGGTCGCACCACGTATATGTTCACCTATCTGGACGCACATCCCAGCCGGCCCAGCCTGACAGAGTTCTTCGAAGACTACCTAACGCTGCTGCCCGAATATCAGGATACGCCGCTCGCCCAGCTTGATTTTGTTCGTGCGCTCTTTGGCTTTTTTCCCTGCTACAAAGACAGCCCGCTGAAGTATCCCTGGGACCGTATGCTACCGGTTGGCGACAGCAGCGGTAGCCAGTCACCGCTGAGTTTTGGCGGCTTTGGGGCGATGGTTCGCCATTTAGAAAGGATCTCTCAGGGCATTCATGAAGCACTGGATGCAGATTTGTTAGACAGCAAATCATTGGGAGCGCTTCAGCCCTACCAGCCCAACCTCTCTGTTACCTGGCTATTTCAAAAGTCGATGAGCGTAGGGATAGATCAAACGCTTCCGCCCAACAAGATTAATGATGTTCTCTCCACCATTTTTGCAGATATGGCAGCATTAGGAGATGACGTCCTCAAGCCTTTTTTACAGGATGTTGTGCAGTTTCCAGCCCTGGCAAAAACCATGACGCGGACAGCTACTCGTCATCCGCTGTTGGTGGCGAGCATTTTGCCGCAGGTCGGCGTCGGTGCGGTAGCAAGCTGGATGAAGCACTTTGTCAGTTTGGGCGGTTACAACGTTTTGAACGCGGCTGAAAGCTCGGTTGATCGAGCACTGGCCAAGACTGCGAAAAAACAATACGACGCAAATCGCTGGATTGACGCCCTGAAATATGGCTCTGGCGGCGACTACGAATAGAGGTGTTTTGAGCCGAGTAACGCATTGATGAAACATACAGAAGACCGCGCTGGCACGACTGGGACTGAGGGGCAGTGGCAGTTTTGGATCGACCGAGGAGGCACGTTTACCGATGTGGTGGCCAAGCGGCCCAACGGCGAAATTATTGTACACAAGCTGCTCTCAGAAAATCCCGAGCAGTACTCGGACGCGCCGGTTCAGGGAATTCGCGACTGCTTGGGGCTGGGCCCAGATGAGCCGATTCCGGCTGAGCAGATTGCGGGCATTAAGATGGGGACGACGGTGGCGACCAATGCGCTGCTAGAGCACGCGGGCGATCGCACCCTCCTCGTGATCACTCAGGGCTTTGGCGACGCGCTTAAAATTGGCTATCAGAACCGGCCCAATATCTTTGCCCGCGAGATTGTGCTGCCGCAAATGCTGTACGAGCAGGTGGTGGAAATTGAGGAGAGAATTGGCGCTCAGGGTGAGGTGCTGACGCCGCTACATCCGGACGCGGCCCGATGCCAACTACAGGCCGCTTACGATACGGGGATTCGCAGCTGTGCGATCGCCCTCATGCACGGCTATCGCTATCCTCAGCACGAGCAGGCTTTAGGTGAAATGGCCCAGCAGATTGGCTTCACGCAGGTGTCGCTCTCCCATCAGGTGAGCCCGCTGATGAAGCTGGTCAGCCGAGGGGATACGACGGTTGTAGATGCGTATCTTTCACCAATTCTGCGGCGGTATGTGGATCAGGTAAGTGGGCAGCTTGCAGGCAAGGGAAGGGGAGAGGGAGAGCAGGATGGGATGTCGCCGCCGCTGATGTTTATGCAGTCCAATGGTGGACTGAGCGATGCTCACTTCTTTCAGGGTAAGGACAGTATTCTCTCTGGGCCAGCAGGAGGAATTGTCGGTGCGGTTAAGACTAGCCAGATTGCCGGATTCGAGAAAATTATTAGCTTTGATATGGGTGGCACTTCTACGGACGTTGCCCACTATGCGGGTGAATACGAGCGATCTTTTGAGGCGGAGGTGGCGGGCGTCAGGCTGCGAACGCCGATGATGGCGATCAATACGGTGGCGGCGGGCGGCGGCTCGATTGTGCAGTACGACGGCAGTCGCTATCGGGTGGGGCCAGCCTCTGCCGGGGCGAATCCTGGGCCAGCGAGCTATGGGCGGGGCGGACCGCTGACTGTGACAGACTGCAATGTGCAGGTGGGCAAGCTTCAGCCCGATTTCTTTCCGCAGGTTTTTGGTCCAAAAGCGGATGCGCCCCTGAATCAACAGATTGTTGCCGAGAAGTTTGAGCAGCTTACAGAGGAGATTGGCGATGGCCGCAGTAGCGCGGCTGTGGCCGACGGGTTTATCAGTATCGCGGTCGAAAAGATGGCCAGCGCAATCAAGCAAATCTCTCTGCAAAAGGGCTACGACGTATCCAAGTATGCGCTCTGTTGCTTTGGCGGCGCGGGCGGGCAGCACGCCTGTTTGATCGCGGCAGCGCTGGGAATGAAGCAAATTTTGATCCATCCCTATGCGGGAGTGCTCTCTGCCTATGGGATCGGACTGGCTGAGCGGCGAGTCTTACGAGAGGGTTCGGTGGAAGCGCCTCTGACGCCTGAGCTGGACCTATCGCCCCGGTTTGATCAGCTGATTGCCGATGCAGAGGCCGAACTTGCGCAGCAGTCGGTGCAGCCAACCGCTGTAGAGACCCGGCAGCGAGTCCATCTGAAGTACGACGGCACCGACTCGACGCTGCTGGTGGACTTTGACAAGGCTGAGCGGATGCACCAGCAGTTTGAGGCGCAACATCAGCAGCGCTATGGCTTTGTCGCTGAAGGGAAGAATCTGATCGTCGAGGCAATTTCGATTGAGCTAATCGCCCAAACGGAACAGGCAGAGGAGCCCAAGCGAGAACGGCAGTCGGCAGATGCCCCCCAGGCCGTCAGCCAGGTGAAGATCTATACGGCTGATGCGTGGCACGAGACGCCAGTTTATCAGCGACAGGATTTGCAGCCAGGCGATACGGTTTCAGGGCCAGCCCTAATTATTGAGGCGACAGGGACGAATGTGATTGAGCCGGATTGGCAGGTTGAGGTGAGCGATCGCAACTATCTCATCCTCACGCATCAGGCCCCTGAGAAGACAGACAGCCTGGACATCAGCACCAAAACTGCTGACCCGGTCATGCTAGAAATCTTCAACAATCTCTTTCGCTCAATTGCAGAGCAGATGGGCACCACGCTGCAAAACACGAGCTACTCGGTGAACATCAAAGAGCGGCTTGATTTCTCCTGCGCCATTTTCGACCAGGCCGGACAGCTAGTGGCGAATGCGCCTCATATTCCGGTGCATTTGGGTTCGATGAGTGAGAGTGTCAGGTCGCTGATAGACAGTCACGGCGACAAGCTTCAGCCAGGAGACGTTTACATTCTGAACAATCCCTATCACGGCGGTACGCACCTGCCCGATGTCACCGCCATTACGCCTGTCTTTGAAGACGGAGGAAGGCAGGTCATTTTCTACCTCGCCTCACGCGGCCACCATGCCGACATTGGCGGCATCACGCCCGGTTCGATGCCGTCTGACAGTACGTCAGTAGAGCAGGAAGGCGTGTTGTTTGACAACTTTAAACTTGTAGAAGCGGGCCGACTGCGAGAGGCGGAACTGCACCAGGCGCTAACCAGCGGTGAGTATCCGGTGCGCAATCCAACCCAGAATATTGCCGACTTGCAGGCGCAGATTGCAGCCAATGAAAAAGGGGTGCAGGAGCTGCGACGAATGATTGCGCAATATGGTTTGGGGACGGTGCAAGCCTATATGGGCTATGTGCAAGACAATGCTGAAGCAGCGGTGCGCAGGGCAATTGACCGGCTGAGCAATGGTCACTTTACCTATGAGATGGACAGTGGTGATCGCATTCAGGTCACCATTCAAATCCACGAGCAGGATCGCAGTGCCACCATCGATTTTACCGGCACCTCGCCCCAGCTCAACAACAACTTCAACGCGCCCGCCGCCATCTGCAAAGCCGCTGTCCTCTACGTGTTTAGAACGCTGGTCGACGATGATATTCCGCTCAACGCAGGTTGCCTCAAGCCGCTAGAGATTATCATTCCCGAGGGGTGCCTGCTCAATCCTGAATATCCAGCTGCGGTCGTTGCTGGCAATGTAGAAACTTCTCAAGCGATTGTCGATACGCTGTACGGTGCTTTGGGTATCCTAGCCGCCTCCCAAGGCACCATGAACAACTTCACCTTCGGCAATCAGCGCCATCAATACTATGAGACCATCTGCGGCGGCTCCGGCGCAGGCGCGGACTTCGACGGCACCGACGCGGTGCAAACCCACATGACCAACTCCCACCTCACCGATCCGGAAGTGTTGGAGTGGCGATTCCCTGTGCGCTTAGAAAGCTTCTCCATCCGGCCAAACAGCGGTGGCATGGGCCATCACCGAGGAGGTCACGGCGTCATTCGGCGGCTATACTTCACTGAGCCGATGACGGCAGCTATTCTCTCTAGCCACAGACGTATCCCACCTTTTGGGCAGGCGGGTGGCCAAGCAGGTACAGTTGGTCACAATTGGATTCAGCGCCGCGATGGCAGCCGCGAAGAGCTGGGCAGTACTGCTACAGTTGAAATGGAAACTGGCGATACTTTCATCATCGAGACGCCTGGAGGGGGCGGTTTTGGCACGGTGTAGGATTCTTGTCGGATTTACTGTGGTACACCCGTTGAATCTTCGTTTCTTACTGCCACACTTTTATCGTGCGATCTTTCCCGCCACTAACCAGCGTTCTTTCCTCTAATGCAAAATCTACAGCCAAAATCCATTTAGAGTTATTGTCTAGATTCTTTGTTAGCTGGCCGCTGGTTAAATTCCAGAGCTTGAGTGTGTTGTCAGTGCCGCCGCTGGCGAGCGTATTGCCGTCAGAGCTGATGGCAATACTCACTACTCGACCCTCATGACCGTTGAGCGTTGTTCGAAGGTTACCGGTTGCTAAATTCCAAATCTTGATACTGCTGTCCCAACTGCCGCTGGCCAGCGTCTCCCCATCTGGGCTGATAGCGACAGCGCGGACAGCGTCGCTATGACCGCTGAAGGTTTGAAGCAGTTCCCCAGAAGATAAGTCCCACTGACGAATCGTGCCGTCGCTGCTGCCAGTGACAAAAGACTGACCATCTGGAGCAATGGCGACTGACCAGACCGTCGAATCGATATGCAGGATGTAATTCTGCTTGCCTTCAGCTAAGTTCCAAACGATAATATGGCCGTCGTAAGCACTGCTGACAAAGGTCTTTTCATCTGGGCTGATAGCTACTGACCAGATGGGCGACTGCATGAACATCGGCCCACCATTCTTCCTTAACGGCAAGCTGTGGATCAGTTCACCGGTTTGGGGCTGCCACACCTTGATACCGTCACCGCTACCGCTGACTAACCATTGGCCCGACTTCGAGACCGACAGCGACCTGATCGTATCGGTATGCCCTGTCAGGGTACGAATCGTTTCACCCGTTTGCCGATCCCAGATTTCGATCAGACCATCTTTCCCGCCGCTGATGACAAGCGAATCACCATTTTCCTGGGTATGGGTGGTCACTGCCCATACCTGATCAGCGCTGTCTAAGAACTGGGTGAGTTTAAGTGGGGCAACCGGTTTGGCATCCGCTACTAACGAAGTATCCGGCTGAGCGTCTTGGTCGGTATCGCGCTGCGCAGTTCTATTCTGAGGGGGATCATTCTGGGTGGCATTACTCCGGGTAAACGCGAAGGGTAAACCGATGGCCAAGACTAGACCTGCTGCAATCGAAACCCAAGCCACCCAACCTAAGCCCAACTTAGCTCCGCGAGGCTGAGAGCTGACAGACTCTGGCGCGTGCTGACGGGCTCGTAGGGCAATGGCTGTCCGGCTATTGGCGCTTTGCCCATCCGCTACCTGGCTGCTGGACTGCTGGCTGCTAGCTGTTACTCTACCTTGAGCTAGACCAATATTCTCAGCGCTGAAGCGTGTGCCCTGCAAATTTGTCTGCTGGAGGTTCACCCGAGTTAGATTCGTCCCTTCGCAGTTGGCGTGGCTTAAGTTTGCCCCCTGAAGATTGGCATCTCCTAAGTAGGCGCCGCTCAAATCAGTATGGCTCAAGTTGGCATCCCTGAGGTCAGCGCCAATGAAGCAAGCCCGACGCAGATTTGCGCCCTGTAGATTGACCCGACGGAAGTTGCCTTCAAAAAAGTAGCCGCCGCTCAAGTCCTGACCGGCTAAGTTGCAGGATGCTTTGGGGTGCTTTGCTCGCCACTGATTCCAGTCGGCTATTCCACTCTTTAGAAGGGTCAGGTGATTCATTGTGATCCGCTTAAGTCGGTGATGTCTATCAGAGCAGAATGAGAAAACTTTGCTACTTGACACCCACAATAAGTATAAACACTTGTCGTATGAAGTCTTCTCTATCAGCGGAATGTTTTTAGAGTGCAATCAAGCACCTGGCCCTCTTACAGCGAGCCAACCTGCTCCGGCTGAGGCCAAGCCAGAGGTTAGTAGGCTGATAAAGAGCCACCAAGCTGCGATCGCGATCTGCTGCCGTACCTGCTCCGCCTGCTGCTTGATCTCTTTCTTAACAGCGACTGTCTGTAGCGCTACGGTTTCCTGCGCCTGCTCGAACGCCTCGACTACCTGTTGACGAGCGGTGTCTAGCAGGTTGCTGCCGAGGTTACTGACATCGTCAGCATTCTGACTAACGACCTGCTTCAGCATCTGCGCTGCGGACTGGAGTTCATCTTCCCAGTCGGTGATGCTGTGCGACAGCGTTTGCCACATTGAGGTCAGTTTATCGGCGATTTGCTCACGCTCTGCCTCACTCAGATCTGGCCGCTGTGACAGGGCGTCTTGGAGAAAGTCGATGTCTATTTGAGGAAGCTCTGTCGGCAGGGCGGGCAAGGCGTGAGTCATCCTTTTCACTAGCTGACTGATCTCTGTAAAGAGCTGACTCGGATTAAGCGCCGATTTTTCTTCGTGCTGAAGGTAATCGCTAAGCTGAGATTTGAGCTGGTTGCCCCAGTCTTCGGAGGTACGGACAGTGCGCTGCGCCCAGCGGCGAGGCAGTTTAAGCCATTCGCGCTGGCTCTGTTGCAGCCAGTCTCCCAGCTCAGAGCGAACGTCGGGTGGTAGGCTCAGCGCCTCAATGATGCGCGATTCATCAATTTTCTGGGGAATTGCCGTCAGGCCATTGAGCAAGGCGCCGATCTGTCCAGACAGCTCAGGCTTGATATCTTCCAAAGAAACGTTGGGCCAATCAATGGTTTGAAGGTAGTCGATCAGCGAGCTGTAAAAAACCTCATCTGGCTCTGAGGATGGCTCAGCAGTAGTCAGCTGATCTGCTGTCCAAGCTGCCGTAAGAGCACTCACCAGCTCTCTACGCTGGCTGGCTGTGATGCCGTTACGATTGGCGATCGCCTCCTCAATCCTCTCAAAATCCGGCAGGCTGTCTGCTTGATGACTGCCCGTCATGTTAAAGAGCGATCGCGGCTCACCGTTAGATAAGTCTCTAAACAAACCAGCTGCAGCAAGCTGGTCGTGGGCAGCTATTTTGAGATCTCGCACTTTCGTTTGAACGCTCTCGGCTGTGAGCTTATCCAGGCGGGTATAGCGAAAGTAGGCCAGCAGCCTGGTCTGAGTCTCCAGCAACGCTTCAGACATCGCTGCCTGCTGCTTCTCACTACGCTCTAAAACAATCCCGCGTCCTTGCTCAAAAGCCTGAACAAAATCCTCCTTTTGTTCGCTATTAAGTGTAGGACGGTACTCAAAAACATCGGCTATAGCGCTGCTATCGAGGTGAGTGAGCGCGTTTTGAATATTCTCAGCAGCAGCAAAAGATCCGCTTCTGTAGTCAACAGAATCCTGTAGCCAACTCTTGAGATCGTCAGCTGAAAAAGTCTCCAAAGGAAGCTTATCGAGCTGGTCACTCAGGAGCTGCTGCCAATGACTTTTGTCCGTCGAAGCCACCTCTGCTTGAACCGTTTTGACCACACCCTGATAAAGAGTCTCCAGCCGATCTGCCATCGACTGGGCAGTCTCCTCTGTCAGATCTCCTCTTTGCTTCAGCCAATGAACAAAATCTGATCGCTTCAGCGACATCAGCTGAGTCTTCACCAGGCCAGGATCGGCTTCAGGATCATAGAGCCGTTCGACAAACTCTTGGCTCACCACTTCAGACCGTAGAGCCCAACGAGGTATCTCCAGTAAATAATCTTCGATGTCCAGGCTAACAACATTAACCGGCAGATATTCGCTATAGCCCTCCAGCGACTGAAAAGCTCGCCAGACCGTCTCAACATCCCAATCAGAAAAATCCACCTGACTCCGAGCCAACCGCAACAGCCGCCGCCAATCTGGCAACAAACCCTGCAAAGCCGACTGCTCCCCAATCTCTTCACTTAGTCCCCCATGCCATAGTCCCCCATGCCCTACCTTCTGCTCTCCTGTCTCCTGCTC
>JBARVU010000255.1:0-8654 GCA_049646425.1 Phormidesmis sp.
ACTAAAAACGCCTGCATCTTGACCACATCGCTCATCGTCAGATCTAGATCGGTGAGAATCCCTTCAATCTTCTCTAAAACGTTGACCGTCTGCGCTTCAGTACCGCCAAAGGCGGCTATCGTGCTCGGTTCAGCCGTTTCATCAGTCACACTGGGCACCTGACCGCTGAGATAAACCAAGGTGGCATCAGCGGGTATCTCAACGGCCAGAGAGATCGGAAAATCCGATCCTGGAATGGGATAGCGGATTGCGCCCTGGGCTGAAACGCCTGTGATCAGGCTAGCGACCAGTCCAAAGGCGAGTAAAGCACCCAACAGCATTTTTTTGATAGACATTGACTCAACTCCTCATAGTTTTTGTTCTTGATAGCTCTTCAAACGGCCTGAACCCGGCTAGCAATGCCCTCTACGACTGTCAGCGCCGACCTCACAGAGCCCTCCTGCCACCCCGTCAAATAGCTCAAGTGCTCTCCCGCTAAGAAGATTGGTCCATCGGGCTGTAGCAGCACTTTATAAGCACCTTCTCGCTGCTCATCTTCCCACTCAGCCCAGCCGCCTTGGCTGTAAGGAACCTTCCCCCAAGCAATGGTAACGCCCTTAGCGGCAGCGAGTTCCTGCGCATAATTTTTGTGAATTGCCGTACCCTCCTCAATTGCTCTAGCTAAGCGCTGTTCAGGCGATAACGTTCCCCAGGCATTGCCAATGGGATTGTCCCAAATATAAGCGCCCACCAAAATGCCTTTGTCGCTCTGAAAGCCCGTCGAAGGATACCAAATCTGGGTGATGTCTTTTTCTGTCCAGGAAATGCCGCCGTAAATGTTGGAATCTTCCTCCCAAAAACGGCGATCCGCCTGAAACCCAACCTTAACCGCGTTGGCATAACTGTCTTTACTCTCCTCAATGGCTGCTTTTACTGCCGGCGAGAAATCGGCATCGACCTGGGCAAGCACCGGCAGCGGGAACGTACAGATTGCGTAGTCAGCTTCCAACGCTTTAGCTTCGCCGGTTGTCAGGCTTTTATAGACGATACGCACGCCCTCAGCTGTCTTTCTAATTTCGCTGACCTCCGCGCCGTATTCAATCACATCTCCGACCTCGCGCTCAAACGCCTTGGCAATTTGATCCATGCCGCCCACAGGCTGTAGCATAGTCGCGGCCTGGGTGTAGCCCTCGCCAAAGTGCAGCTTGTAATCCCAAAAGTCAGAGCTGAGCAGCTCAGCGAGTCCGAGCGGCTGGAATCTTTCGCCTGCCACATCCCCAGCGCCCGGCCCAGTCATATAGCCTGCCCGCGAAGCGCCGGTATAGCGATAGTCATCGCCTAAGCTGCCAAAGCTCTTGACAAAGGCCATCAGGCGCTCCTGGTCAAGGTCAGAGACTTCTTGGTCTAGAGACTTTTGGCTGATGGCTTTGGCTAATAGCTCCGAAATATAGCCCCGGCTATCGTTCACCACCCGTCGGTTAAGTATTGGCTGCCCGTCGAAGGCTTTGTCGTCTTGAAAATAAGACGCCCTGTTTTCATTGACACGCACCTGTAGCGGCACGCCGAGTTCTTTGCAATAGCCCAACACTGCGGTGTGGTGGTAGGGAATGCGGGCAGGGCCAGGGTTGAAGTACAGTCCTTCATCGAAGTCGCAGGGCTGTTCGCTATCGAATTCTTTGACGATATCGCCGCCTCGGATAGTTTGGCAGCGGCCACCGGCGCGATCACGCGCCTCTAAAATCTTGCAGTCATACCCTGCCTTCCTCAGCTCATAAGCTGCCGTCATCCCGGCCAGTCCAGCCCCTAAAATGGCAATGCTGGTGCCGCTGCCAGACTGAGCCTGTAGCGTCGGCTTTTGCACAGCACTGGCGGGAGCTAATAAACCCATCTCCTTCATCGTGGTCAACACAGCAGCGGTGCCGCCCGCTCTGCCCACCAGTTTCAAAAATCTGCGCCTTGACGAAGATGCCATTGGACGATGGCGAGAATCCGGCATATAGGTCACCCCTCTTCAGTTTGAATTGTCAAAGTATGCAAGAGTACAGTTTATAAAACTGTTCAGCGGTTGACTGAAATTTCGTCCCAATCGTGTGATCCCCCTCACATTGTGTAGACAAGCGTGACAGGATACAGCAAACAAAGATTCAGTAACTGACACTACAAAAGCTTGCGAGTCGGGCTGTTTTACTAAGGCAGAAAACCATGCAGTAAGCAGGAACGAGTGCGCTATGGTCAGCACATCTGTACGGACAAAGGGCCAGACAAAGGGCCAGACAAAGAGCCTTGTAGAGCAGGCTGAAGCGCTGGGAATAAAGTTCTTTCTGGTGTCTTATACCGATCTGTTAGGTGGCACCCGGGCCAAGCTGGTGCCCGCTGCTAAGATTGCTTCGGTAGAAAAAGATGGCGCTTTCTTTAGCGCATTTGCTTCTAACCTGGGACTTGGCCCAGACGCGGCAGAAATTGCGGCCATCCCTGACCCCAGCTCTCTGATTCAGCTACCCTGGGAGCCAACCGTTGGCTGGGTTGCCAGCAATGTCTACTTTGAGGGAAAGCCTTTTCCGGCTGCGCCTCGGATGATTTTAGGCCGGGTGGTCGATCAGTGCGAGCAGATGGGCTACACCTACAAGGCCGGGGTAGAGGCTGAGTTCTTTTTGCTGAAGAAAACAGAAGCTGGCTATGCGATCGCCGACGCGCGAGATACCGCCGAACGCCCCTGCTACGACCAGCTCAACCTGATGCGTCAGTTCGACCTGATCTCGACGGTTGTGGGCTACATGGAGGCGTTGGGCTGGGAGCCGTATCAGTGCGACCACGAAGATGCCAACGGTCAGTTTGAGCTGAACTGGGGCTATAGCGAGGCCAAGGTGACGGGCGATCGCCACACCTTTTTCAAGTACATGGTCAAAACGCTTGCCGAACAGCGCGGTCTCACCGCCACCTTCATGCCCAAGCCCTTCAGCAATCTCACCGGCAGCGGCGGCCACGTGCACAGCAGCCTGTGGCAGGGTGACATCAACAGCTTCGACCAAGACGCTGATGAAGGCGGTCTCTCGCCTGTGGGCTACCACTTTCTCGGCGGTGTCCTCAATCATTCTAAAGGGCTAACTGCCTTGTTCGCCCCTACCGTCAACTCCTACCGGCGGCTGGGCGCTAGTGCAACTGCGTCAGGCAGTACCTGGACACCTCGCTATATCTCCTACGGTGGCAACAATCGCTCTCACATGCTGCGTATCCCCGAGGCAGGTCGGTTTGAATGTCGCCTGATTGATGGCTCAGCGAACCTTTATTTGGCCCTGGCAGGGCTACTCGCAGCCGGATTAGATGGAATCGAAAAGGAGACTTCTCCAGGTGAGCGAATTGACGAAAACCTGTTTGCCCGAGGGGCAGAATTCCCTGATTTACAAACCTTGCCGAGAAATCTATTTGAAGCGCTGACCGCTCTCAAGCAGAACGATCTGCTTATGGACACACTGGGCGAACTCGGGGCAAAGACTTTCTTCGAATTCAAACAGGAAGAATGGGAAAAGTTCTGTTCTATGGTCACTGATTGGGAGATGGATCAGTATATCAACATCTAGTATCAATATCTACATTCTGCTTTGAGCTAGCTAGTTTTCTACAAAGCCTCCAGGGTGAACATAGCTGTCAGCCCTGTATCGCCCTGATTTGGCTCTTTCTCAAATTAAGTGTCACAGTTGTCAACAACCAAGTGTTCTTGATGCTATTAAGTTATCTGAAGACAAATATATAGCAAGTGCACGAATGTATATCTACAGGGAGGGTTACGCTACAACGGGGTGATGCCCCTCGGGCTGTATATGTGCTTGCTTGCACTTTGCCCAAGATATAACGGTTCTAGCGTTGGCGTAGCCTCTCTGCAGGGGAATCACTTATATACCAAGTATGGCCAACGCCATAGAGAAATCAAGCACTTATGTCTCAAACTTTCCCCACTCATCCGCAGCCTTCAAAGCGTCAGCTCAGTTGGCTTGAGGGCATTCGGGTATTGGCAGCCGTTGGCATTTTGCTTTACCATGCTCAGCTCCTGTTTGCAGACTATGCCTATACCCCTCAGCCCAGTGGATTGAAAAACAATTTGGCAGCGGTGATAGCCGCGAGTCATGACGTCGGCCAAAACGGTCTTGGCCTAGCTTTTTCCCTACCGGTTTGGTTTGGATTTCAGGCCGTTGATGTCTTCATTCTGATGGCGGGTTTTGTTTTAGTCCTTTCGCTGCGCAAAAAAGCCTACCAGCTTAGCGCAGGCAAGTTTATCTGGCATCGCCTGCTGCGAATTCTTTGGCCATTTTGGACAGTGGCCTGGCTAGCTTACCCCATTCTCTGGCTGATTGGGGTGTCGACCAGTAGCTATCGGCCCGGGCCGTGGGATGTCTTTGCCGGAGCCACGTTTCCGCTGCTGTTTGACTTTGAGGGTAAAACTCTGTTGAACACGAGCGGCCCCTGGTGGTTTATTCCGTTAATTATTAGCTTTACGCTGATCTCTCCTACTCTTTGGTTTCTCTTACGGCGGTGGGGAGCCCGGAATTTGTTGCTGGTGAGTCTGTTGCTGACGGTGCTGTATCGCTACGGGGCCGTCTATCACTTTGGTGGGCATTTGACCTATGCCATTGTGGACACGCCGAATAACTGGCTGCCGTTTGTTTCGTTTGTGGCTAAGCTCAGCACTTTCGTCGTGGGGATGGTTGCGGCAGAAGCCTATTGCGATCATCGGGGACCTTTGTTCTGGCGTTCTCAGCAGCTGATGACGGTCGGGCTTTTGGCGTATGTGACTGGGTTTATCGCCCAGTTTTACCGAGTTGGCTGGGTTGTTTGCGATTTGCTGCTACCGCTGGGGTTGGTGATGTGTCTGGCGGTGATTTTGCGATCGCTCAGCCAGTCCCCCGTTTTAGCCGCTATGATGCAGCGGCTGGGTGCTCACAGCTACAGCTATTTTTTAATCCATGGCTTTGTGATTGATCGAACCATTAACCTGTGGGTTGGAGAAAGTCTTTTTCGCTATTGGGTCTCTCTGCCGCTGATGGTCGTCGGAACTTTGGCTCTGGCGATTGTTGCCGATGCCGTTCGGCCTTTTCTTCAGCGCGCGCTTTTGCACTTGTGGCGCGATATTGACTATTTGCTAGCGCTGAACCCTAAGACCGAATTTTCTAGTTGGCACCCTGCGGTGGGTGATCGCGTTGGATACTGCCGTAGCCGCGACTGGCAAGTCCTTAAAGTTGAAACGATCCTCGATGAAGGGAAAACCTACCTCTGCCAAATTTACAACAGTCAGCAGACGGTGTGGGCTAGTGCTAATGCCTTGAGGCTGATCGAAGCGGCACCGTCCTCCCAAGTCCGTTTAGACACGAAAACGAGTATTAAAACGACTGTCTGAAACGATAAGGAGAATGACCCTCATGGCTAAAAGAGTGACCAGCCCATGGCCAATCGAAATTCAAAAGGTCATCTTTACCTACGCGCTACTGATCGGACTGCCAGCTGTTTTCTACGTCTGTTTGCTAGTTCAAGGGTGGTCATTGCTCACGCCCCGCATGATCGTGCTGACCTTTTTTCTGTTCAATGCGGTGATGATTACCATCGAATCGAGCAACGCCATATTCCGCAGATTTGCCACTCACCGTCGTCAATTTAGTCGTCCTTCAGAGCGAACAATCACTCGTCTCAAAGCGCGAGTGGGGCTTCGCGGTTCTGAACGTCCGTCTCCGATTGCTCCAGTACCGCCCTGTTCATTTCTAGTCGCCGCGTATCTGCCCAACGAGCAAGATATCATTGTGGAAACCATTCACCATCTGTTGTTTAACATTCAGCGCCCAGCAGATGGGCTAGAAATCATCTTGGCTTACAACACGCCGACTGATCTGTTAGTCGAAGTTGAGCTGCGCGGGCTCGCGAAACAACATCCTGAGCTGAAGCTTTTGCGAGTCGAAGGGAGCCAATCTAAAGCTGAAAATATTAATGCTGCCCTGAATATTGCAACAGGAGAAATTGCCTGTGTGCTTGACGCGGATCATCACCCTGCCGCAGACTGCTTTATGCGAGCGTGGCATTGGATTGCGCAGGGATATGACGTAGTTCAGGGGCGCAACATCATTCGCAACTACCGCGAAAACTTTTTGACGGCGAATGTCGCGCTCGAATTCGAACAGCTCTACGGCATCAGTCATGCGGCTAAGTCATTCCTGACCGATTCCAGCATATTTGGTGGCTCGAATGGCTATTGGCGCATGTCCGTGCTCAAAAGCATTCGGTTCAATCCTAGCCGCCTAACGGAGGACATCGATGCTTCGCTGAGAACGCTGCTCAACGGCTATCGCATTCTGCATGACCGCAGCATCGTCACGACAGAGCTTGCTCCTACCTCTCTCAAAGCTTTTTGGTTCCAGCGCAAGCGGTGGGCACATGGCTGGCTAGAAGTCTCTTTAATTTACCAGCGTCGGTTGTGGCGATCGCCCTACTTTGACAGCTGGCAAAAGTTTTACTGGACGTATCTACTGTACTACTGTGAACTGTTCGCAGTCATCTCCTTTCAGCTCTTGCCAGTCTTACTGAGCTTCTGGCTAGTGCCGTCTGCTTCTAGAGAGATGCACCTCTATTTATTGGTAGCTAGCGCCCTCTCAATCTTCGGCGGCGTTTACCAAGTCCTGGCAGCCGCCAAAGTCGCTTCTAGAGCTTATCCGCTGGTGTACTACATTCAGCACATTCTTTTCTTGCCCTTCTACGTGATTTTAAAGAACTCGATTGCCGTTGTTGCCATTTACGACTATCTTATCGGCAATCAAGCTTGGGTGATTACGCCGCGCGATACCAAAGCCCATCAAAACCGATATCGCCTCAAGCGAGGATAGTGTTATAACAGTCCGCGCTTTCTAAGTCGGCTTAAAGCGTCGTTAGCGGCTTCTCTTTCAGCTGTTTTCTTATTGCGGCCTCTCCCTTCGCCATAGAGCACATCATCAACATACACTCTAGAGACAAATTCTGGCGCATGACCCGGCCCACCAATTTGTTCTGTGATGTACTTTGGCAGTTCTTTTGCACCGTTCGCCTGCACATATTCCTGGAGCTGATTTTTAGGATCTTTGCTCGAACGCTTTGCCACGACTGCTTTCGGCACATCGTTGAATAGCTTTTCTATGAGTGATCGCAAAATTTCAACATCCCGGTTGCTATCTAAGTAATAGGCCCCAACGACAGCCTCAAAAGTGCTGCTCAGCAGGTTTGGATTCTGATAGCCACCTTCCTTGATCATGCCCTGACCCAAGCGCATTCTGAAGTCTAGCCCGACTTCGGTCGCAAACAAAGCGAGCTGTTTTTCATCGACCAAAGCGGATCGTCGTCTGGTCATTTCATCCTCTCCCATCTCAGGATAGCGACGGTATAAGTAATCGCCGCAGATGTAAGTAAGAATGGCGTCACCTAAAAATTCCAGTCGTTCGTTGTGTCCCATATCTCCAGGATTCTCATTAGCGTAAGATCGATGCGTTAAAGCTTGGCGAAGCAGTTTTTCGTCATTGAAAATTAAAAGTTTATGCATTGCTATCCTCACAGCGCTGAGTGTTTTTTCGTAAGGGTCTATGGCCGCACCTGTCCCTATTGGGAGGAAAGAGACTGTTTCCACGGGAGTTATTACACTCAAAGCAAGCAAGGCGAAGATTTTCTAGGGAGTTGGAGCCGCCTAAACTCTTTGGTTCCAAGTGTTCGATAGTAAGTATTTCAGCAGGCATCTGTCGCCCAGTCCACCAACAACACGAACCATATTTGCTGATAAGCTGGGCTTTCTTGTTTTGTTTCTGTCGAGAATTCATGGTTGAATTTCCGTTACTAGGGTTTAACTAGCAGCGGAATATCAAGTACGCAAAAAACATCCGCTCAGTCGAGCGAAAATAGCTTTTTGACCTTGACGGTAAGCGTCTCAAACGTACTACCTTAAAGCCTCAAACCAGCGCATATCCAGTATGCTGAACCAGTAATGACTTGAAGAGATAACCTTAACTTCAAATAAATGCTGAGCCAGAACACTGGACATACATCAATTTGAGGCCCGAAGGTAGTACACATGAGACGAACACCCAAGTTCTGATATTCCTCTGTGTGATTTAATCAAAGCACGAAAAAAAAAATCCGTCAATACTTTTCGCTGTCATTACAAAACAAACACATACGCTCAGAATCTGCTTCATTTAGCGCGATGCAAAATAGCTTTCTAAGGAATCCGTTAAAGCGGGCGATGCTGCGTTCCTTCTCCAGGTGTGATAAACAATACTGAGCTGGGCTCATGAACTTTGGCCGTGTGCCATATGCCGCGCGGCACCAGCAGATAAGCGCCCGGACTACTCAAGGCGAGCGTTTCCTCCCCGCCGTCCTGTTCCAGCACGAAATCAACCCGCCCGGACAGCAGGCAGACAAACTCCTCCCCAGCGGGGTGCATTTCCCAGCTCTCCCAGTCTTTATCAAAGCTGTAGTGTGAAATCAGCCGTTTGCCTTTAAAGTCACCGAACTTGGCGGCAAGATCTTCGTAAAAGCGATCGCTCACCGCAACAGGAGTAGCCTCGCCATTCTCCCCAAGAACAACATAAGTAGACTCAAGATTGAAGCAGTTAATTTCACGGGGCATAAAGTCGCTCTCTTTTCTACAAAATGTTGACAGGGAACAAGACCTATCT
>JBARVU010000256.1:0-19665 GCA_049646425.1 Phormidesmis sp.
GTAAAGCGTGCTATTACACTGGGCTGTAGAGGGCTGGGTCAACTGACGCATGGCTCGGTGATCGCTGGAGAAGGAACCGTTCCTAATCAATATACAGCTTTGCTATTCTGTCAATGCGTAAGTTCTAGCGCTGATCGTAGGGACTATTCTCTTCATCATCAACCACAGCAGCGCCTTGATCAATCACGAAATGAGCAGCGATCGCTGGATCTCTGCCTTGCTGACCTATCTTGTCCCTTTCGGGGTGAGTATTCACGGGCAAAGCACCTGCCAAATCCTGCCTTAGTCTCTGCTGCTGATAAGCTAGCCGGATCGATTGCGATCGCACCTATTTAAAAACCGGATCGGGCAAGATCATTTGTACTTAAGATCGTTTGTATTGTTATGATTAATATCTTGCTGTAAAGCCGCCATGCTGGCTGTAGCAAGCGATTAGCCGATGATCCCAAAGCAGCTCACCCTTCAAAATTTTTTGAGTTACCAGGCGGTGACCCTGGATTTTGCTGGGCTGCATGTGGCCTGTGTCTGCGGGCCAAACGGGGCGGGTAAGTCTTCTTTGCTGGAGGCGATCGCCTGGTGTGTGTGGGGGCAAAGCCGGGTCAGCGCAGAAGATGACATTATTCGGCAAGGCGCGCTCGAAGCCCAAGTTAGCTTTTGCTTCGAGCACGACGGCCAAACTTACCGAGTCATTCGCACTCGCCGCCGCCGTCAAACCAGTACATTAGAGTTTCAGATCAAAACCGACTCCCGCTTTAAGAGCATTACGCAAAAAGGCGTTAGGGCTACCCAGCAATACATTCTCGCCCAGATCAAAATTGACTACGACACCTTTGTCAATTCGGCCTATTTGCGTCAGGGGCGGGCCGATGAGTTTATGCTAAAGCGACCGGGCGATCGCAAGCAAGTATTGGCAAATCTGCTTAAACTAGACCGCTACGATGTGCTGGCCGAGCAGGCCAAAGAACAGGCGCGTACCTATAAGGCCCAGCTGCCGCCCTTAGAAGCGCTATTGAGCCGGCTAGAATCCCAAATCGACACGCATCGCGAAACGCTGCAAAACTATCAGCACCTACAGGCCCAGGTCGCCGCTCAGGAGGCCGTTCAACAGCAACAGCAGCACCATCTCAACCGCTTACTCCAGCAACAGCAGCAGCGCACCCAATGGCAGCAGCAGCTCGCCCTTCTTCAACAGCAGCTTCAGCACCAAAACGCCACGCTCCAATCTACTCAAGTAGCGAGAGCCAAAGCCCAACAGCAGCTGCACCAGGTTGAGACTATCCTGGCCCAGGCAGAAGACATTCACCGGCAATATGATCAGCTCACCTGTTTGCAACAAACTGAAGAACAGCAGGCTCAGAAATTTCACGCTTACCAGCAAGCTCAGGAACAGCGCCTGCGCCTGCAACAGCAAGTCAGTGAGGAACAGCAGGCGCAGCAAAACCAGGTTGCTCGAATAAAAGACAAACTTGCCCAGCTAAACAAACAGGAACAAGAGATCGCCCAAACGCTAGAAAAAAAAGCAGAGGTTGCCGATAAGCTAGCGCAGTTGCGAGCGGCTAGGAAAACGCTACGTCGGCTCGACAAAAAGGAGGCCCAAACTGCTCCCTTACGTCAGCGGCTGCATCAGCTCAATCGTCAGATAGAGCAGGCCCACACCCGGTTGGTCACCCGGATAGAAGAGATTGGCAGTCGCCAGTCTCAGATCGCCGCTCAGCAAACTCAGGCACCTCATCTCATGCAGGCTGCTGTCGAAGTCTCTCATCGGATCGCCTATTTAGAACAGCGTCAGGCGTATCGCGAGGCGCTGAGGCAAAAGGGACTGGAGCGGCGCAGCTTTATGGAGCGGTTGCAGGCCAATCAGCTCAATCACGAAATAGAGCTGGCTCAGTTTGACCGGACGCTGCAGCAGCTCGACAATCCTGAAGCGGCCTGCTGTCCGCTGTGTCAGCAATCGCTGGGTGGGCAATCTTGGCAGGCTCTGCGCGATCGCACTCAGCAAGAACGAGACGATGTTCAAAACCAAATTTGGGTGATTCGCGAGCAGCTAGCCGTCTGTGAAAGTGAGGTTCAGGTACTGCGGCGAGAATATCGCGTTTTAGAAGAAGAGCTGGCCCGGTATGCTCCCATTCTGGAAGAGCGCGGACAGCTCAAAGCTAAACTGGCCTCTGCCGATACGCTGCAAGACCGGCTACAGGAAATGACGGCTGAACGGGCTCAGCTAGAGCGCTGCCTGCAGGAGAACGACTATGCTGAAAATTTGCAGGACGAGCAACAGCAGCTACAGGCGCAGATCGAGGCGCTGGCCTATGATGACCGCAATCATGCTTTGGTGCGATCACAGGTAGATCGCCTCCGCTGGAGCGAACTCAAGTACGCCGAGATCCGGCAGGCCGAGCGTCGCCTGAGTAGCATACATGCCCAACGCCCACCGCTGGAAGAAACGCTTCAAATGCTTCAGACAGGGATGGCTGAGGCAATCAAAACCCCCGCTCAAACGCAGCTGTCGGCAATAGAGCGGCAGCTGGCGGACATTGACTACCGCTCGAACCGGCACAACGAAGTTAGAGCGCAGCTACGTCAGGCCCCTGTCTGGCAGCGTCAATATCAGGCACTACAGCAAGCTCAACAAGAACAAAGGGAGCTGCAAACCAAAGTCTCTCATCTAGCAGTGACATGCGCGGCTCAGGCCACGGCAGTGGAGACAACGGCTCAGCAGATTCAGAGGCTTCAGCAACACCTGGAAGAAAGTCCGGATATCGCTGAAGAGATTGCTAGTTTGGAAAAGGCTTTGGCTAGAGACCGGCAGCAGCGAGATCAGCAGCTCTCTCAGTTGGGTAGGCTGCAACAGCAGCTTTCTCAGCTAGAAACCATTCAGGAACAGCAGCAGCAACAGCAGAAAAACCAGGCCGATGTTCACCACAAATACCAGGTCTATAAGTCTCTGGCGCAGGCGTTTGGTCGCAACGGCATTCAGGCTCTGATGATCGAAAACCTGCTGCCGCAGCTAGAGGCGCAGACCAATCAAATTTTGGGTAAGTTGAGCGACCACCAGCTGCATATTCAGTTTGTAACGCAGCGAACGGGCCGCAACAAGCAGAAATTGATTGATACCTTCGACATCTTAATTGCCAATGCTAGAGGCACACGGCCTTATGAAACCTACTCTGGGGGAGAGGCTTTTCGAGTAAATTTTGCTATTCGACTGGCGATCGCCCGCCTCCTCGCTCTCCGATCCGGCACAGCACTACAAATGCTGATCGTGGATGAAGGGTTTGGCACTCAGGACAAGGCAGGCTGTGACCAGCTGATTGCGGCAATTGAAGCGATCGCGCCTGACTTTGCCTGCATTCTTACCATCACCCATATGCCCCACTTTCGCGAAGCCTTTCAAACTCGCATAGACGTCGCCAAAGATGAATCTGGCTCACACATCACGATCTCCGAATAGGCGTATCTAGAGGGGGCTGAGCATCAGTTTTCCATGTTCTCCAGATCTTCTTTGGAAAAGTCTTTGCCTATCTTCTTAGGTAACAACTCATTGAGTGGGCTTTCTCGCTCATACGTATTTTTGGCAGTTGACTTTCTCTCTGGATTGTTCTCATTGTTCTGGGTTGCCTGTTGGACGATATCGCGAACGGGTTCGCCATAGTGCTCAACCGTTTTCTCCATACGGGCTTTGTCCATCTGCAAATCAACGTCGTAAGCAAGCAACGCCGAGTTACCAAATATTCCAAAAACGTAACAGCTAACGATTACGACGATTGTCAAGACCCGCCCAGAAAGCAGCCTCGAAACTGAACCTAACGCTCGCACCATGTTATTCCTCGTTTGAGATATCAATCTTTTCTTCATAGCAGCTCAGTCTTAATAGCCGGGTCTTGACAGTTCAGCCCTGAAGCGCTGCTTCGGCTTCCCCTTTATACAGCAGCATCCAGATCGGCGTCAGTTTTGTGCACCACAAAGGCATAGTAAGCGGCAATCGCGCCCGTTATCCCGTTCAGCCAAACATTGTTGCCGAAGATAGGCATTATTCCGAACAGCGTATTTGCCGCTGGAATGAGTCCTAGAACCGCCAGGGCCAGATAGCTGATGGCAAAAAAGCGGTTGTAGTTGAAAGCGCCGCGATCGCCCGTGGCCGAATACAGGCCAAACGCGCCGACCGCCAGGTGCGCAATGTTGTGAAGCAAATTGGTGGGAAACAGGCCAAACAGATAGCCAAACCCTCTGAGGTAAGCAGCCGAGTAGTTGGCACCCGCCGTCGCTGGCAGATCATCTGCAGTGACGGGTGCAGCCCCTGCTATTGCACCAGGCAAACTCACCAAACCAGGAATAAAGCCAGCAATCCCAATTACTAAGAAAATCAGTCCCAAAACCAATGCACATCTTTTTTCGCCAGACATTGTAAGTTCTTCAGTTGACAACGCCTTTATTATGAAAAGACACTGTGCATCGCCCCTCTGCCTAACCTCAGAGGTTGAGGTTCACCCGCTCACTCTATAGTCAGACGTTCGGCCTCCAAGGTAAATAGCCGCCGCACTGCCGGGAAAAACCAGCCCTACCCTAAGATGATTTTAACTACCTATTTCGACGCCTTATTTCACGACAGGTCTATAGAATCATTGTGTCTGTTGTTTAAACGTATTCGTGGCTGACGAAGGGTAGGGCAATCACCTCCCCTGAAACTCCTGCGATATCTACACTCAGCCCTTCCCCACCGGCTTTAGTCCGTAAGTAGCCTAGCCCAAGTACACCCGCAGGTGTCCGAGTTATGCTGGTCACTTTGCCCACTTTTTCACCCGCGTGCAGAATGGTCGCACCCACCGCTACTTCGCCCGCTAACGACAGTCCCCAAAGTTTCTTTTTAACGCCTTTGTAGGTGTTGAGGCGAGCAATGGTCTCCTGACCGATATAGCAGCCTTTTTCAAAAGAGATGCCTTGCCACAGACCTGCTTCTAAAGGGTTGTCGTCGTCTGTCAGCTCGTGGTGGGGGAGGGGGCGTCCTTGCTGAATCCGCAGCGTTTCCCACTGATCTTGATCGCCTGGCTGAGCCCCCGCCTCAAGCAGTGCCTGCCAAACGGCCCCAGCCTGGGCTTTTGGCCCCCAAAGGGTGTAGCCCGCGATCACCAGATCACTGCCAACGGCTCCTGAAATCGGTGCTGCTAAATCCGAAAGGCGAATGGTTTGATGGCTAAACTGCTCCCGACCGACCAGATCGCCCGCGCCCATCTGCTGCATTATCTGATCAGTCCCTTCACCGACGACGGTGAACATGAAAGTTTGATCGCTCTCATCGGTGAGGCTGACTTGGTCTGAAAAGAAAATGTAGCGATCCATCCAGTCATAGATCTGGGCGGCCATTCCTGGCGAGACAATCACCAGCAGAGACTCGGGCAGGGCATAGGTTGTCGCCAGATCGATCGTGCGACCGGTTGAGGTCACAAATACGGTGTAGCAGCCTTCTCCGGCTGAGAGTCCGGCAATGTCGTTCGTAGTTTGGTTGTGCAAAAAGCGGACGCGATCTGCGCCGGTCAACCGAATGCGGCCCCAGTGGCTGCGATCAAAAGCGGTGGCATTGTGCATGGATTCTCCAGCCCTCTCTTAAACAATCTCTTAGACAGTCTCTCGATCTATCGCTTTCCTTCAAAAACCATGGGCACCCCTCGGGCCGGCGCTAGCGTAACCCCTCGCCGCTTGGGAACTTCTTCTTTGTTATCAGCCAGCCGAAAGCGATAGCCAGAGAGTAAGGTAGCCAGGGCGAGCTTGAGTTCGTATTGGGCGAGAGCCGCGCCGACACAGCGACGAGCCCCATTGCCAAAAGGGATAAACTCATAGGGAGAGAACTTACGCTCTAGAAAGCGCTCTGGACGGAAAGTCTTGGGCTCAGGGTACAGATCTTCTCGCTGGTGGGTGAGATACATGCAGCCCATAAAGATAGTTCCAGGCGGAAAATGATGGCCCATCAGCTCGACCGATTCTTGAGCCACGCGCGGAAAGGTAAGCATGGTCACTGGCGATCGCCTCAGCGTCTCCTGACAGACTGCGTTCAAGTAGGGTAGCTGAGCGATTTCAGTGGGTGTAGGCGCTGGCCCGAGGGTCGCTAGCTCAGCTTGCACCTTAGCGTTGACCTCGGGCAGCTTGTGCGTCCAATACATGGCCCAGGCGATCGCCGTTGAGGTCGTTTCGTGACCAGCCATTAGCAGCGTCATCAGCTCATCGCGGAGTTCCTGGTCGCTGAGGGTTTCGCCGGTTTCGGTGCGGGCGACCATCAGCATTGAGAGAATGTCGGTGCGGCTGGGGTCGGGGTGGGTGCGGCGATCACGAATTTCTTCATAGATCAGCGCGTCGAGCTTTTCTCTGAGCCGGACGAACTGACCCCAGGGACTCCAGGCCCCTAAGTCTTTTTGCAGCCAGTTGAAAAACAGCATCAGTGCAGACGTTGGTGAACCAAAGCGATCCATCATTTTGGTCAGTGTCGCCATGATCGCCTGAGACCGAGGACTGTCGTCGAGGCCAAAGACAACTTTGAAAATAATTTGCAGCGAAACTTGCTGAGTCAGGCTGCGAGCCGAGAAGGCTTCACCTGGTTGTAGCCTGGCAACCGCGTCGGCAGTGAGTTCACAAATGAGCTGACCGTATATTTCCAGCCGTTCACCATGGAAGGCCGGGGCAACCAGCTGTCGCCTTTCTTTGTGGCGATCGCCATCGATCATAATCACTGAGGCATCGCCAATCAGCGGCGCTAGAACGCGGTTGAACTCACCCGGCGCACTGAAGGTTTTGCGATCGCGGCTCAAGATGAACTGCATCGCCTCAGGATGGCTGGTAATGATCATCGAGCCATCGCCAAACCCCAGCGTGCTCTCTGTAAAGAAATCTGGGGTTTTTGCTTTGGTGCGCTCTAAATAGGTGACCGGATCGAGAATCCACTCCAGCCGCCGCACAGCGTCGGGGCCACCGGGCTTACTGATTGCGCTGGCTGCTCGGTTTGTAATTACACCTGAGTTAGTCATGGGTTCCTAGAGGTGAATAGCGATAAGATATTCACTATTCTGACGCAGTCTTCAGGTTCTGTTTGGCGAGTAGAGTGGGCGGTTATTTGCAGTCGCGATTTTCTTCAGTGCCATCGGGCATGATGGTGTGACACAGAATTGCGCGGCTGCGGTTGACGCCGCGCAGGTTTGCGCCAGTGAGATCCGCGCCGCTGAGGTTGGCAACTCCAATCACGGCTGCCGTGAGCTCGGTGTTGATCAGCTTGGCATTGGTCAAGTTGGCATCTATCAAGTTAGCCTGCGTCAAGGTTGCGCCACTGAGGTCAGCGCCGGTGAGATTGCTGTCTTTCATCTGAGCGCCGTTCATCTCAGCACCAGTGAGGTTAGCCCCGGTAAGATTGACGTTACCCATATCAGAGAGCATTAGGTTGGTATTAGAAAGGTCAGCGCCGCTGAGGTTAGCACCTGTAAACGAAGCGATCTTTAAATTGGCTTTGTGCAGCTGAGCGTTGCTCAAGTCGGCGTCATTGAGAATACAAACCGGGCATTCGTTGTTCATCATCAGCATCTCAACGTCTTCTTCGAGGTAGGCCCAGCTCGGAGCGGCAAAGCTTAGCAGCGTGACCAGTGAAATGCCAATCGCTATTAGAACCGTTGCGAAACCTTTAAATTTCATGCTGCTTATCTACCCGGTGCCCACAAATCAACGCCTTATATTGTCCCACAATCGCTCCTCCGATGAGCAGACGATGGACAGGGGAATTATCAATCGGCTACTTTGACAGAAGTTTAGCGGCAGTGCCTGTTGGCAGTGTTCGTTGGCAGGTATTTGCGACGGATGAGGTTTTAGTTTGAATATCAAACCACAGGCTCTTTTGCTGGCGCTACTTCTAGGCGGTGTGGTGCTGTCGCTCTACTCTACTGAATCTGATTGGCAGGTACAGGCAGATGTGCTGCGTGACAGTGTGATTCTGACCTGGGCCGTGAGCCTGGCAAATATTGTGCTGTTTGGCAACGGCTTGGGTAAGCTGCTGGGGATTCGGCCCCGTCAGCTGCTGGGTCTGCTGGGTATTGTCTTTTCGCCGCTGATACATCGCGACGTGCCTCATCTGGTAGCCAACACACTGCCGTTTATCGTACTGGGCTGGCTGATTTTGCTACAGGGTGAGCTTCAAGGCGATGGAGATTTTTATGCGGTGACGGCAATCATTTTGCTGATTGGGGGCTTAGGAACCTGGCTGTTTGGTCGGGCGGCGATTCACCTGGGGGCAAGCGGACTAATCTTTGGCTATATCGGCTTTTTGCTGATCAGCGGATACGTTGGGCCAACGGTACTGACAGTCGCTTTTGCGGCGATCGTTTTTCTGATCTATGGCAACCAGCTATGGGCAATGCTCCCTAGCTCTAATTCTGGAACGGTTTCCTGGGAAGGGCATCTGTTTGGCTTTGCGGGGGGATTGGTCGCGGGGGCCCGGCCTGATTTGCTGGAAATGATTGGCACTGCCATTAATAGTCTTGTCCAGTAGCGATTGGTGCACACTCGGCTCGATGAATGCTGCTCTGGCAAGCTATATTGTAGACCGGCTTGAGGAACGTGCATTTAAAACGCAGTGTGCTAAGACGTTTTTCTGAGGACTCCAATGAAATCTCTACTTTTAGGTGGGCTATCGGCACTGCTCTTGGTGGGCCCAGGGCCACTGGCGACAGCGGCGAGTGCCCAGGTATTTTCTTCTCAGCGCCAGCCCAGTACATCGCCGCAAAACACATCTCAAAACCCATCACAGGGTGAGCTGCGCCAGGGTAGTGGCGAACTGAGGACGACGCTAGAGCGCGACGAAACCCTCTACCTCAGTAAGAATAAAACTTACGATCAGGATCTCGTTCTCCGCAGCGCTACGGCGATTGGCTCCCGGCGGCTGCCCGTTGGCACGGTGGTCAGAGGACGATTTGAGCCGGCTGAAGGGGGCCTGGTGTACGTGGCTAATTCGGTGGAAATTGCTGGCCAGATCTATCCGATCAATGCGGCGTCTGAGCTGCTGCGTGATCGCAAAGACCCACGCCAAACTTCTACAGGCGCTATTTTGACTGATGCAGCGATTGGCGCTGTCGGCGGCTACGTGCTTGGCGAAGTCTTTGGCCGTCCAGACTTTTTAGAAGTCGTTGGTGGTGCTGCAGCAGGTGTGCTGGTCGGAAATACAACGGCCCCTTCGGTAGTGGTCATTCGCCCCGAAGATCCGATTGTGCTCTACGCTCAAAACTAAGACGTTAGAGGAAACCGTCCAAGCCTCTCGCCATGAAGCCTCTGCCCAGCCCCTTCTACTTATTGGCGCTAACTGTCGTCTTACTCAGTCTCTGGCTCGCCCCGGTCAGAGCTGTTTCGCTGACTGATTCCCGCATCAGCCAGCTAGAGTATGGGCTGCGATCGCTCCAAACTCAGGTCAACCAGCTCCAGTCTCAGCTGCCCCGGTCTACCGGCGGCAGCTCACTGCTTCCTGTCCCCTCAGCCGCTCCAGTACCGGGTGACCCCTCTTTAGCCGAACAGTTTGATAACCTGGCAATCCTCGTCATTGAATTAAAACAGCGGGTTGCAGCATTAGAAGATCAGATCTTACCGGCTCCCTAAGGGGCTTTTGTCAGAAACCTTTGTAGTCTCTGTCTCAAGCGCCTTCGACCGATCTAGAAAGAGCTTGAAATAAGCTGCTTGAACAATCTCTTTGATCGGAAATAGCAGATAGGTCAACGGATTGATCGTGACGATGATGTTGCGGATATCGCGCTTGGCTAAGAACAGAATGGCGGTGGCGATCGCATCTACACTCATCACACCGACCGGGTTCAAATTGCTCTTGAACGGCCCTAGCACCAGCTTGCGGATCACACAGGGTGCATCCGTGCGGCGCAGATTGATCAGGTCGCCAATCAGCCGCTTAGAAATTTCATACAGCGGGCTAAAGGCAGGATTGACTTCAGCTTCTGAGGTATTTACCCAGACTTCTTTGGTAGCGCGGCCCGTGCGGTCGTCTACCGTTTCCAAGAAAACTTCCATCATTCGCCAGGCTGACAGGGCATTTACCTGCAAAGACTGTTCAATCGCCTGAGCAGATTTTTCGCCCATTACATTGACGCCGTGGTTGATGAGTAAAATATCAACTTTCTTAAAAGCAGCTCGCAGATCGGCCTCATCTCCGACGCGCCAGGGGAGGATTTGGACCGCACCCGGAATATCAGCTTTAGTGGAGGTGCTCAGGGCAATCGGCTTGGCCCCCTGCTTAGCGAGTTCTCCAATCAGCGCCCGACCCAGCGTACCCGATGCGCCGGTCACCGCGACGCTTTTGCCTTTAAGTGAGAGTGCCGTTCCCAAGAGCTTGTCGCTGAGGGTCAAAAATCCGGCATAGTAAGCCTCGGTATTGTCAAAGTGGTGCCGCCAGTGATAGGTGCGGTTTACTTTCCAAAAGCCAGGGATGCCAGTGAGGGGGCCGGGCTCGTGAGTGAGGTCGGTCGCTGTCAGCAGGCCGCGTGATCGCCCCGCCGCTGCTACTAAGAACCCTGCTGCATAGATCGCCCCTATCCACAGGCCCGGCGTCTGCGTGCTCCATGCGAGCAAACCAACGACCGCGATCATAAACAGTGACTCCGGCACGTCATTGTAGAGCTGAGCCTGGCGGTACAGCTCGCGGCTAATCGGTGAAAAGTCTTTTTTGTAGGCGCGATGGTGCCAGCTGTGAAGCTTTTGCAGCGGTGCCCAGCGGTGGCTGAGGACGTGGTAGAGGTCGCGTACCATTTCGGTTAAGGGAACGGCGGCGATCGCCCAAACCACCTGATCAAAGTACTGCCAAAGCCAGGCCGAGGAATGTGTCACCAAAAAAGCCGTCATACTAAAGATGTACCTGTAAAGAAAGTGCCTGTGAACGTACTGCTTAACGCCTCTTAAGATTAATGGTAAACCCCATTGCCACAAGTTTTGCGCAATAGCCGACCGCCGTGCCGTCACACCAGGCATATACGGGGGCGAAAAATCCGGGTATTCTTTTTATCAAGTATTTTTGCTTAGTGATACGCATATCTAGAGGATGGCACGATGACAGCGGCGCTGCACGAACAAGAAAAGAATAACTGGGCTCGCGCCATCGGCTACAACGAAATGGCCTCGATTGCTGAGATATGGCCCATCGTCGCTGCTAAATACGGCGATCATCTGGCGCTGTACGATCCTCACTCTACGCCTGAGACCAAGTATACGTATCAGGCGCTGGCGACTGACATCAAGCGCTTTGCGGCTGGTTTGCAGTCGTTAGGCGTACAGCCCCAAGAAAAGATTGCCGTCTTCTCGGAAAACCAGCCGCGCTGGATGGTCGCCGATCAGGGCATTATGACCGCTGGCGCGATTGACGCGGTGCGTGGTGCGAATGCTGAGAAAAGTGAGCTGTTGTTTATCTTGGACAACAGCGACAGTATTGGCCTAGTCGTGCAGGATATGGCGACGCTGAACAAGCTCGCTGACAGCCTTGCTGAACGGAAACTGCGATTCATTGTGCTGCTGAGTGACGAAGTGGCTAAGCTAGATGCCTATCCTGATGGCCTCGGGGGTGCCCGGCTGCTGAACTTTTCGGAGTTGATGGCCCTCGGCGGTGAACCCACGCCCGTGTCTTACTCTCGGGACTATACCGCTACCTTAATCTACACCTCGGGCACTTCCGGCTTACCCAATGGGGTAATGCTCAGCCACGGCAATCTATTCTCTCAAATTGCTGGCGCGTCTAGTGTGGTTACCGTTGGCCCAGCGCAGAAGGTGATGAGCATTCTGCCGATCTGGCACGCCTACGAGCGCTCGTTTGAGTATTTTGTACTCTCTCAGGGCGTCACCCAAATCTATACCAATATCCGCTACGTTAAGACCGACTTCAAGGCACACAGTCCGCAGTATATGGTGGCGGTGCCCCGGCTGTGGGAGTCCATTTACGAGGGTGTGCAAAAGCAGTTTCGAGAGCAGCCGGAAAGCAAGCAGAAGCTAGTGAACTTTTTCCTCAGCCAGAGCCGGCAGTATATCCTCGCCAAGCGCACGCTGGCAGGACTGAACCTGGATAATCTCACGCCTTCGCTGGGTCAAAAGCTGGTTGCTGCATTGAAGCTCGTTTACCTGTGGCCGCTGCATCAGCTTGGCGATCGCATTGTCTACGGAAAGGTGCGGGGAGCGATGGGCGGCCAGGTCGACTACCTGGTCAGCGGCGGCGGTTCGATTGCCGACTACCTGGAAGACTTTTATGAGCTAGCCGGTATCCAGATCTTGGGGGGCTACGGCCTGACTGAAACTTCCCCGATCACCCACGTCCGTCGGCCCTGGCGCAATCTGCGCGGCGCCGATGGTCAGGCCGTGCCCGGGGTTGAAACTGCGATTGTCGATCCCACTACTCGTCAGCCGGTTCCTGTTGGTCAGCCGGGACTGGTGCTTTTACGCGGACTGCAGATTATGCAGGGCTATTACAATAATCCCAAAGCGACTGCCAAAGCAATTGACGCAGAGGGCTGGTTTGATACTGGCGACCTGGGACGGGTAACTGACTGGGGCGATCTGATTATTACCGGTCGGGCCAAAGATACGATTGTCCTGACGAACGGCGAAAATATTGAGCCGACCCCAATCGAAAATGCCTGCCTGCGCAGTCCCTATATCGATCAAATCATGCTTGTCGGTCAGGATCAAAAAGCCCTGGGCGCGCTGATCGTGCCTAATATGGAAGCGCTGGAAAGATGGGCCAAAGGTCAGCCGGTTGACCTCACCAGCGCGCCTGTGCTATCCCTCTTTAAACAGGAGCTGAAGCGGGAGGTGGCCAATCGCCCCGGCTATCGACCAGATGATCGCATTAACCTGTTTGCGCTACTGGAAGAACCTTTCACAATTGAAAATGGCCTGCTGACTCAAAAGCTTAGTCTGAAGCGGCATAAGGTGAGCGATCGCTACCGTGAAACTATCGACAACTTGTTTGCGTAATGCTTGCTCTAAAGCCCATCTCGCTCTAGGCTGAACCCGTCAGCAGTTCTATTTTTTTTGCTATGGATGTTTCTCAATCTCAACTCACGCTCAAACGGGACGTCAATATCAAAGCAGTCGTCACGCCGCTGTGGAAAGACGAAGCCCAAAAGCAGCTGCAGAACCAGCTCAACCAAATAGACGGTCGTTTGCAGCAGCTCGAAATGCAGAGTCAGCGAATGCTGGGTGAAATGCAAAAGGGCAGCCTCTCCCCCACTGACAGCTCGTCTGCACAGCTCAGCAGCGTTCAGGCCAAGCTCAACCAGGACAAGAGCCAGCTCCTTCAGCAAAAAAACCAGCTCTTGCAGCAGCTTCAGCAGGTACAAACGCTAGAGATGGAAACGGAAGTTAGCCAGGGGCAAATCGACAGCTTTTTTAATGTGGTCGTTGGCGATCCCCTGATCAAAAAAATGCAGGTCGAAATCTTACTGCGCGATGGGGTTGTTGAAGATATTCGCGGCGAACTGTAGCAGATGGGGCGATACCCAATTCCCAGAACGGGATACAATTAGGCGCTGGCGATCGCCAGAACAGCTCTTGTTGTCCATTTAGATCTCCCTCTATGATTCGCGAAGTCTTTATGCCTGCTCTCAGCTCCACGATGACTGAGGGAAAAATTGTATCCTGGGCCAAGTCGGCAGGCGACAAGGTAGAAAAAGGCGAAACCGTCGTCGTGGTCGAGTCTGACAAAGCCGACATGGATGTGGAGTCTTTTTACGAAGGCTACCTGGCAAGCATCGTCACCGAAGCGGGAGAAATGGCCCAGGTCAACGATGTGATTGCCCTGCTGGCGGAGTCTCAAGAAGAAATTGAAGCTGCCAAGCAGCAGGCCGCTGACCTCGGCAGTAGCCGCCCTGCTCAGAATACGGCTCAGAGCACGACTCAGACTGCGCAGCCAGAGCCTGCCGCTGCAACCACAGAGCAGGCTGTTGCCACCGCTGTGCAAACCAGCGCCCCAAAGACGGCGGTTCCTCAAAATGGCGCAGCTAAGCCCCCTTCTGGTCGCATCATTGTCTCGCCCCGTGCCCGCAAGCTCGCTAAGCAACTCCAGGTCGATCTGAATGGGCTACAAGGTTCAGGGCCCCACGGTCGCATCGTGGCTCAAGACGTTGAACAGGCGGCAGGTAAAACACCTACGCCTGGCTCAGGGGGGCAGGCTGCTGCGTCAGCATCTCCCTCGGCATCTCCCTCGGCCCCGCCAGTTGTACCTGGTGCATCTAGCGCGTCGGCGCCTGCAACCCCGCCCGCTGCACCCGGGGAACTGGTTGCCTTTAATACGCTTCAGCAGGCAGTCGTTCGCAATATGGACGCTAGTCTGTCCGTCCCGGTATTTCATGTTGGCTATACCATCACCACCACTGAGCTGGACAAGCTCTATAAGCAAATCAAGCCCAAGGGTGTGACGATGACGGCGCTGTTGGCTAAAGCCGTTGCCGTCACGTTGCAAAAGCATCCGGTTGTCAATGCCAGCTTTGCGCCAACAGGCATTCAGTACAGCAGCAGCATCAACATTGCCGTGGCGGTGGCGATGCCCGACGGTGGCCTAATTACGCCGGTACTGCGCGGCGCCGACAAGATGGACATTTACTCCCTGTCGCGCACCTGGAAGGATCTAGTGGCTCGCTCAAGGTCTAAGCAGCTCGCCCCAGAAGAATATAACAGCGGCACCTTCACGCTTTCCAACTTAGGCATGTTTGGCGTCGATAGCTTCGATGCGATTTTGCCGCCGGGTCAGGGGTCGATTTTAGCGATTGGCGGCGCGCGGCCTCAGGTGGTGGCAACGTCGGATGGACTGATGGGCGTACGCACTCAGATGCGAGTGAATATGACGAGCGACCATCGGATTATTTACGGTGCGGACGGTGCGGCTTTTTTGAAAGATCTGTGTGATTTGATTGAGAACAGTGCGCAGTCGCTGACGCTGTAACCTTCGTAAGGCGCTGGCTCACCGATTACCCCAAAGTCATGAGTACTCAAGATCCAAACTCAGCGCTAACAAAGGCGACCATTCTCTTGGTCAGTACGCTCACGGTGATGTCGGGTGCGACTATCTCGCCTTCTTTGCCGGCGATGGAGGCGCACTTTTCAGGCGTTGCGAATGCTGACTTTTGGGTACGGCTGGTGCTGACGGTGCCTGCCCTTTTTATCGTGATCGGTTCGCCAGTTGCGGGGCAGATAGTTGATAAGGTTGGACGCAAGCCGCTGCTGCTTGGCGCTGCCCTCTTATACGGGTTTGCCGGTAGCTCTGGGTTTATCCTGAATTCGCTCTTCTCAATTCTGATTGGCAGGGCGTTTTTAGGTTTGGCAGTAGCGGGCGTGATGGTTAGCGCCACCACCCTGATTGCAGACTATTACCAGGGTGATGCGCGAGCAACCTTCATGGGGTTACAGGCTGCCTTCATGGGCTTCGGCGGCGTTTTGTTTCTCTCAGTGGGTGGATTTATTGCCGACCTAAGCTGGCGCTTTCCCTTTCTGATCTATCTGTTCTCATGGGTTTTGATACCTGGCATTATCTTTACTGTGTACGAGCCCCCTCGGTTGGAAGCGGATGCAGAGACGACCGCTCTGACTGCGCAAATGCCTGTAAAGCTGCTAGTGCTGATATATGGTTCAGTGCTGCTACAGCAGATTGTCTTCTACCTGATTCCGGTGCAGCTGCCCTTTTATCTGGAGCAGCTTTCGGGTGCGGGCGCGACGCAAACAGGGTTGGCGATCGCCTTTTCCGTCCTCTTCAGCGCTCTCGCTTCTATGGGCTATGGCAGGGTGAAAAAGCGGCTGAGCTTTATTAAGATTTTGGCGATCGCCTTTGGTCTGATTGGACTTGGCTATGCCGGGATTGGACTGGTTGGCAGCTATTGGCTCGTACTGCTCGGGCTGATTCCGACCGGCATTGGACTGGGCTTAATGATGCCCAACCTCAACGTCTGGACGGCTAACGAAGTTCCAGATGCGCTACGCGGCAGAGCTTTGGGCGGGCTGACTACGTTTATGTTCTTGGGTCAGTTTCTCTCTCCTATCGTCTCCCAGCCGCTGCGACGAAGCCTCGGCATGATGGCGACTTATGGATTGGTTGGCGTCGCTTTGGTGGTACTCTCGGCGCTGCTGTGGGTATATCGGAAAAAAGTTTGCCATGCTGTCAACAGTGCAGTAGGCACTGCGGTCGAACCTCAGCAGCTGTAGGGCCGCTACTCATAGCCCAAGGCGCACCCATCCTTGCGCGGATCCGACCCACCGATCAAGCTGCCATCTTCACCTATCCAGATGGCCTGTCCGCCCCCATGGGGAGACACCACGGGCACAACCTGGTGGCCCATAGCGCTCAGTTCGGCCTTGACGAGATCGGGTACGCCCCGCTCTACCTGACAGGTCTTGCCATCGTGAAATACGCGCGGAAAGTCGAGTGCGGCCTGAACATCCATCCGATAGTCCAGCAGGTTGGTGAGGAAGTGCGCGTGGCCGGTGGGCTGATAGCTGCCGCCCATGACGCCGAAGGGCATGACAGTGCGGCCTGCTTTCCTCAACATGCCAGGAATGATGGTGTGCAGCGGGCGTTTGTGAGGAGCGATCGCGTTCCGATGCCCTTTCTCCAGGGTGAACCCCGCTCCCCGATTTTGCAGAACAACGCCGGTCTCGGGGCTGACCAAGCCACTGCCAAAGCCGTGAAAAACCGAGTTGATAAAGCTAACGGCATTGCCTGCCTGGTCGACCACACAGAGATAGACCGTATCCTGATGGTCAGGAAAATCTGAATCGGCTAGGGGCGGCATGACTTTATCCAGGCTGATTTTAGCGCTCAGTTTCGCCGCATAGTCTGCTGAGAGCAGCCTTTCTAGAGGGATATCTGCCTGGTTAGGATCGGCGATGTAGCGATCGCGCACCCAATAAGCTAGCCGTGCTGCCTCGCATTCCAAATGTAGCCTTTGAGCGCTCATCGGCGCAAAGTCAGTAAGCGAGAAGCCCGAGAGAATATTCAGCATGATCAGCGCTGTCAGCCCCTGACCATTCGGGGGGCACTCGATCACCTCATAGCCCCGGTACTGGGCAGAAATGGGCGTGACGTATTCTGACTGCGGGGCAGCGAAGTCTGCCAGGGTATGAAGACCGCCCAGCGACTGTAGATAGCTGACTATATCTTCGGCGACGGGGCCAGTGTAAAAGCCTGCTCGGCCTTGGTCAGCGATGGTTTGGAGGGCGCGGCTGAGTTCTGGCTGGCGGTGGCGATCGCCCGCCCGAGGAGCTTGCCCGTCAATGAGCAGCATCCGGGTGGCGTTCTTGGTGACTTTGAGTTTTCTGGCGAGCTGCGCCCAGTCGTAAGCCACCCGCGAATGTACCGTGTAGCCCTCTTCAGCGAGACGAATCGCGGGCTGAAGCAGCTCAGCAAAGGCGGTTTTGCCATAGTCGCCATGTAGCTGACACCAGGCATCGACGGCGCCAGGAATCGTTACCGAATGAGGGCTTTGCAGGGAAATCTGCTTCATGCCCTGGTCAAGATACCAGCTCAGATGAGCAGCACCGGGCGCTTTGCCGGAGCCATTGAGCGCAATCACCTCGTCACTATCTGCGGGCGCATAGAGCGCGAAACAATCTCCGCCAATGCCGGTTGCTTGGGGCTCTACGACACAGAGGACAGCGGCGGCAGCGATCGCCCCATCTACCGCATTGCCGCCTGCTCGCAAGACATCTATCGCCGTCAGCGTCGCCAGCGAATGAGAAGTCGCCGCCATCCCACCAGCACTGTAGGCAGGGGAGCGACCGGGAAAATGAAAATCTCGCATAGGCGCGTCTCAGCGTTACGTTAGCAGTAGGCTATCAACTCCTGCGAGTCTAGTACAGCTTTTAACCGATTGCCTCTATGCCAACGACATCACTAGCGTCACAGCGCCGCTCTAAATTACCAATCTCTATCCAATGCCTGGAATATGGTGAATTTCTGCCTTCAAGCGTTCGATGAAGCGATGCAGCCGGCGAGGTCGGTGACGTTCTGGTAATGAAGCGGCGTAGATCGTTAGCTTGGGAGCTCGCCACTTTGGGATAAAGTCAACCAACGTACCCTTTTCTAATTCGTCTGAGATTAGCCAGCGGGGCATCACGGCTATCCCTAAACCCGCCAACACCGCCTGACGCAGGGCAAAGATATTGTTTGTGTTCATCTGTACTGGGGGCGAGACTAGAACTGTTCTATCTTCTCTATTCGTCAGAGGAATCCGTCTACCTTCAAAGGGATCGAGTGCCACACAAGGCAGTTCTCCTAAGTCTTCGGGTGTTTCATGCCTACCGTATGTGGTGAGGAACTGCGGCGATGCGACGACTATTCGTTCAGCTTGACCTAGGGGTTCTGAAAGTAGCGAGTGATCTGGAATAGGCCCTACTTTGATCCAGCAGTCGCACCCGACTTCTGCAAACCGGATGTCGCTATCTTCTAGATGCCAGGATATGGAGACTAGCGGATGCGTCTGCTGAAACTTCAGTGCGGCTACTACGAGGTGAAGCTGCCCAAGTGCGACTGGGGCAACGATTTTGAGCTTACCCTGTAGCGCCTCTCCCAGGTCTATATGTTTCTCCTCTAACACTTCCCAGTCGTCGAGCAGGCGACGGGCATCTGCTAGGAGCTCAGCACCTGCCTGGGTCAGGGAGAGGGAATGCGTCGTCCGTCTGATCAGCTGAACGTTGAATCGCAGCTCTAGTTCGGCGAGCTGACGACTCACGGAGGGTTGGGAAAGCCCTAAGTCTCGGGCGGCGGCGCTAATGCTACCGGCCTCTGCTATCCGGATGAATGTTTCGAGTAGCGCCAGTCGGTCTATCGATTTGCTCATACGCAGTATAAATAATAGATATTTTTATTACTCCTCTACCAAATATAGAGGAGCTTTGTCATAGTGGTTTTGAGGAATTGGAAGCAGCTATGGATGCGATCATGAAATCTGTAAATAAGACTTTTTCACTAGGTGGCGAGATTGAGGTCAACCGTTTAGGATACGGTGCGATGAGACTGGCAGGTCAGCCGGGAAATTTTGGCCCCTACGCGGACTGGAGTCAGGGGATAGCGCTGATACAGCGAGCTGTTGCGCTCGGCGTGAATCTGTTTGACTCGGCCAGATCGTATGGCCCCGAGTGGACAGATAAGCTATTAGGAGAGGCTCTGAGCCCCTACGCTTCCGACGTGGTGATGGCGACAAAAGGCGGTGTCGATAAGCCATCGCCTGGCAATATTCAGGTAGATGGTTCAGCCGAGACGCTGAAAAAACAAATCGACGACGCTTTGACAAATCTCAGGGTTGACTGTATTGACCTTTTTCAGCTTCATAGGGTCGATCCGAATACGCCAATTGAGGAATCTGTAGAAGCGCTTAAAAGGGCGCAAACGGCTGGGAAGATTCGGCTGATTGGGCTTTCTAACGTTGATCGCTCGCGGCTAGACCGGGCGCTGTCAGTAGCGTCGATTGCCTCAATTCAAAACAGGCTGAATCAGCAAGAGCGATCGCACGATGCCCTAGTAGACTACACCGCCGAAAAAGGGATTGGGGGTTTTTTGCACAACCCCTCAAAAAGGTATAGTCCACTTTGAGACGATTGAGACTCATTTCCTTATTTGCCATATTTTGCGATAGCAGAGTATCCTTGATACCTTGCGGTCATACAGCTATTCAA
>JBARVU010000257.1:0-4659 GCA_049646425.1 Phormidesmis sp.
CTTCAGTCGCACCGGCCCCGACGCCGGTCACACCAGGTCCCGCATCCTCGATAGCGCCGATTCTTGATCCTTCGACGACATTAGAGCTGACCGTAGACGCGAATCGTCCTGGCAGCAACACTTTAGCCCTTCCGAACGAAAGTATGCCGGCTGCCGAGCGCGGTGTAGATATGGCCAGTCCCGTTCAGCAAGCAGGCATGCGTGCAGATGACTCATCGAATGTCGGCCTGCCATCTGCTGCTGCCACTATTCCTCCCTTAGACGACCAGGAAATAGTTCCTATTAACCAGGGAGCACCTCTACAAGAGCTGAGGCTGATAGACGACGCGCCGATTATGAAAGGCGCTATGGGTGAGCCCCAAGATCAGGACGACGACCATACGCCGGATGGCGCTGAAGCGCCGCCTGCCCCTAACGATAATGATGTTACCGAGGGCGGCGTTACCGAGGGTGTTGCAGAGGAGGGGACACCGTTGGCCGAAGGTGGTCTTGAGCCCTGATGCCGCCCTCACGGGCAGATGAGCGTCTCAGCTTGAGCGGATCTTAGGCTGGCGGATCCACCCAAGCTGTCGTGCTGTCGGGTTCCCAGTCTTCTGGCTTCTCGCTTTCTGGCGCGATGTCTTCCAACTGTTCTGACGCAGATAGTCGATAGGCAAGAGGCGACTGCGCCATCTGATTTGGCCAGTCGGTCGGCAAAAGTTCTGTTTTCTCAAGCTCTGAATTGGTATCGATCACGCCGGGCCGAGTGCCCTGGTTGTAAGTAGCCTCAGAGAGGCTCGGAAAGTTTTGGTCAGTTGTGATCGCTGGGCCATCTGGTAGGCGCGCATAGTCTAGCTGTCTAATGTCATTGAGAACGCCCTGTGCCGAGTGATAGCGCTGATTGAAGTCGTAGCGCACCATTTTGTTGATGATTTTAGTCAAGGCGGGCGAAAGGTTCTCTAGCTTGTGTGACCAGATGATTTCCCCGTCCTCGCCCCGTCTGAGCGACTGGGGAGATTTGCCAGTAAGCCCTTCAATCGCAGTGATCCCAAGCGCATAGATGTCGCTGCGAACGGTAGGCATCCCAGCCGACTGCTCGCTGGGCATATATCCCTGGGTGCCAATCCCCACCGTAGAGGTGATCGGGATGTCTTTGTTTGTCAGCCTGACTGGAATGGTTTTGACGGCGCCAAAGTCGATCAGGACATAGTGCCTGTCATGCTCGCGGCGGATGATGTTTGAGGGCTTGATATCCCGGTGGATAACCCCTTGTGAATGGACAAAGCCAATCACCGGGAGCAGATCGCATAGGAGTTCGACGACGGCCCGTTGGGACAGAGGGTGAGCGCGGGATATCAGGCTGCGCAGCAGCTTGCCCTCGATCATTTCCTGGACAAGATAGAAGGACTGCCGGATCTCGAAGTAGGCGAGCAGCCGAGGAATTTGATCGTGTGCTCCCAGCCGCTCTAGAACCACAGCTTCGGCTTCAAACAGCCTCTGGGCCAGGCGGTGAGCCTTGAGATCGTCACTGACGATTTTGAGTTGCTTGACCACACAGATCGGCTCGCCAGGACGGAGGGTATCTTGAGCAAGGTAGGTTTCTCCAAATCCGCCGACACCTAGAATTTTGACGATGCGGTAGCGATCCCTTAGCAAAGTGCCAATAATATCGGCTTGATGGACGTCGAGCAGATCTTGAAAATCCTCTTGCTGACTGATAATTTCTTGGATGAGGGGAGAAGTGGCATAGCGAGCGAGCATTTTTTTCAGCCGTTTGCGCTTGAGCCGGTCAGCTGTGAAGCTAATACCTAGATCCATGACGCCTGCCGTGGCGATCGCAACCATGGGCGTTCCGACAACCAAAATGGTCTGCCCACCGACAAACGCACCGTAGCTGACAGCGCCCCACAGGCCGACACCGACGCCCGCTATCAGCAGCCGAGTGAGCGGTTTAGGCGTACGATTCATCAGACCCACAACGGTCAAGCCTAGCCCCAATACGATCAGCGCATTCAAGCTAGGAGATCGAACTAACTGAGCGGGCGACAGGTCTTCCCGGAGCGTCGCCACCGTGTTGGCCAAGACTTCGACCCCCGGCATCAGCTGTGGATAGAGCAGGCTTTCAGAAAAAGGCGTCTCGTGAAAATCTTTATGGACGTCCGCTGTCGTGCCGATAATGACGATTTTGCCTTCAAAGAATCTGCCGAATCCTAGCTGGTTTTGCCAAGGGTCATCGTCGAGGACATACCAAAACGGTCGTTGCTGAAAGCTACCGCTCGGTCCGTAGAAAAACACATTTTCTTGAGGATAGGTGCTGTAGTCTTCCCTGGCCGCCCTGAGTGTAGCTTGAGCAAAGCTTAAAGGCGGTTCACCCGCTGAAGGAGAGCCAAACAACGCGGTTTCTGCCAACGCCAGCTCTGCTAAGAATTCCTCACCCAGGCGATGAATTTTACCGTTGGTTTCCCGGCGAAAGTTGACGGAGCCGACTTCTACGCCAGCAGCTTGAAATTGCGGCAGCGGCAAAGACGGCTGAGATAAGCTACCCTGTCGCAGATTGACGTTGTTGTAGTTTGCAGCCAGGACAATGCGATCGCCATAACGCTTCAGTACATCCGCAAAAGCCCGGTCATCCGCCGGCCCATAGTTGCTAGGCGTCGAGAAGAAAACATCCAGCGCGACCGCCTTAGCGCCCGACTCCATCAGCCGATCTATCACCTGAGCATAGGCCTGACGCCGCCACGGCCAAGATTCAATCGGCTGCAAGGCAGCATATCGAGCAGGATCTTCCTGGTAGTACTGCCCTTGAGCCAGCGACTCCTCATCAATCGCCAGAATAACGATGTCGTCAGGCGGTGTCACCGGGCCTCTCAGCTCGAAAAACAGGCTTTGAACCTGCCGCTCCCAAAAATTGACAATGCCTAAATCAAGTCCGACAGCAGCAGCGGCAATCACCACACAAACTGCAGAGAGTGAAAACCGCCAGTGCTTCGCCACTACTCTCTGCTGCCAAACGCTCAGCCGCTCTCTAGCCGTTAGCGCTAGGGTGGCATCGCTGGTAGATTCGGAGGGCGCAGATCTAGACATAGTTACTTCGAAGCAACGTTTCAAATATTTTTCAAAACCTACCGAATATCAGGCTTATACAGACGGAACGGATCCCTAAGTAGGTCACTGAAAACTAGCTATCAGCCTACGCGTAGGAGGCGATGACCTAAACCGTCTGGTTTTGAACCTGGTATCAAAACGCACCTGCTTCTGGGGAAAGCGCCTATAATGGTCTTCTATGTCGTTACTTATATAGCCTATATCCTAACTATTCTTTTTCCTGACGCCGATGTCTCTGTATGTAAGATTTTCTATCGCTGGCTTCTCACATCGCCAAAAACACAGCGTTCTATGTGAGGCCCCGATTCAATCCCGTCAGACCTGCCAATAGCCTCACAGACGATCAAGTCAAAATTAACAGATATCTACTTTGGCATTGAGATCTGGCATTAAGACGTCTGTTCGCCAGCGCTTTGCTGTCCTTATTAGATTGAGAAGCTACCGGCTATCGTCTACTCTATTTTCTACTGTTCTGAAACTTTGCCAATGCTGAGCGCCTGAGCGCCCTGTCTTTATCTTGCGGTTTCTTACAGGTAGAAGGCAGCGCCTTTACCCTCTATTCAAACGTTATATCCCGATATCGTATTTAATTTTTATGGCAAACTCTCCCCTCAATCGACTCTCTATTTTTGTAGACGGTAATAATATGTTTTACGCCCAGAAGAAGAATGGGTGGTTTTTTGACGCTAAACGAATATTGGAGCACTTTGTTCATGAGGCCGACGGACTATCGTTAGTCAATGCGTTTTGGTATACTGGGCTGAAAGATTCACAGGATCAGCGAGGATTTCGGGATGCTCTGATCAGCTTGGGCTACACCGTGCGTACTAAGGTTCTTAAAGAGTATTACGACGATGTCTCAGGCCGCTATTCTCAGAAAGCTAATTTAGACATCGAAATCGTTGTTGACATGTTCAATACCGTTGAGCAGTATGACCGGGTGGTTCTACTGAGCGGTGACGGCGATTTTGAGCGGGCGATTGAGCTACTGCGGTCTAAAAACACTCACATTACGGTAGTTTCGACAGAAGGAATGATCGCTCGCGAGCTACGCAACGTCACTGATCGATACATCGACCTCAATAAAATTCGTCCAGCGATTGAGAAATCGGAGGGATAGGGCTGTTCAACAAACCTGAGCGAAACAACCGCTGGGATTAAGGTTTGTGTGAAATCGTTAGCGCAAGTAGCTGTGCGGTCAATGTAATTCTGTTAACAGTTGACAGCATGATTTCTCCGTGAAGATATCGGCGGTAGCCGCACTTAAGTAATAATTGATGCAAAAATTGAATCCGCTGTTAGTCAAACTCACGCGTAAACGGTGAGTCTCCCTTGGTCTGAAGATTAGACGAGTATAGGCGTTGTGTATCCTAGAAGGTAAGGGCATTGGCTATGAGTTGGCGCTGTTTTACTGTATCGCTCTCACACGTTTCGCAATCCGCACAGCTATGCAACATATAGCAAAAGTTTATACCCGCTCTTCCGCCGGCAGTACTCAGCTTCAGCTTTTGGCGGCCAATACCTGTGGGCATACCTGGGCGCTGATTACACCGGCCAGGATGATCACCACTTACC
>JBARVU010000258.1:0-4152 GCA_049646425.1 Phormidesmis sp.
CCCCTATGTCCAGTCGCGGGCAGCGCTGCGGGTAATCGCAAACTTGATTTCTTATCCGCTCAAGGGGTTTGGCGACTTCACGGTAGAGCAATTGCAGCGATCACTGGGGATTTCGGCAGCGGCAGCCCACCGGGCAAAGGCACGAGAATTCAGCGAGCCGTTTATGACGCCCAAGGCAGTCGCACCTGACAAACTACACCAGGCAGCTGAGGAACTGGGATTCAGAATAGTTTTACGGCGTTCTGAAGAGGGACGATTTTCTGAGCTGATGGGGGCACAGGCAGGGTTAGCGCCAGCGGTAGAGCATGTGATAACGGCCTATGAACGTCAGCTCACAGCGGGTCAGCAGCTGAAGGTGATGGGCATCAGCGATCGCCCCGAAGACCTTGTAACTTTGGCTGAGGCTAGTAGCTCAGCTGACTGGAGAGGGGTTTTGATTGCATCAGAAGCTACTGCTCGCCCGACAGACTTACCTGAACGCACCACTGTAGTGGCCAGTTCGGCGCCGACCGGTTGGGCAGCCGCCATACAGTCCTTAGTCGCTTGATTTAGTTAGCCCTCGCCAGATCATCAATGCGATCACGCAGTTTGGTTACGTTGCCGTTCGTCTTAGTGAGCTCTAGCAGTAAGGTCTGTATAACCTCCATCTGCGCTGAATGCCGTTCATCTAGATAGGTGGGAGAAACTATGCAGTTTTGGTAAATTTGACTATAATTAAATTTGAGTAATTGGTAATTCAAAACAATTAGAGAGGATAGTCTGTGTTTGCCACTGCCAAAGCCCCTATTTCGCAGGCGACGTTGCCCAAGGATCTCTTTGCGGCGATTGAAACCCTCAAGAAAGACCTGAATGCAGTCGTTTTGGCTCATTACTATCAAGAGCCGGACATTCAGGATATTGCTGATTATATCGGAGATTCTCTAGGACTCTCGCAGCAGGCCGCTAACACAGAAGCAGACGTGATTGTCTTCGCAGGGGTTCACTTTATGGCAGAAACTGCCAAAATTCTGAATCCAGACAAGCTGGTATTGCTGCCCGATTTAGAGGCAGGTTGTTCGCTGGCAGATAGCTGTCCGCCGGATGAGTTTGCCCGGTTCAAGGCGGATCACCCCGACCACCTGGTGATGTCTTACATCAACTGCACGGCCGAAATTAAGGCAATGAGTGACATTATCTGCACTAGCTCAAATGCAGTCAAGCTGGTTAACCAGCTCCCGCCTGAGCAAAAGATTATTTTCGCCCCGGATCGCAACTTAGGGCGCTATGTCATGGAGCAAACGGGTCGCGATATGGTGCTTTGGCAAGGCAGCTGCATCGTCCATGAGACCTTTTCGGAAAAGAAGATATTGCAGCTAAAGATGGAGCATCCAGATGCCGAAATCATCGCTCACCCAGAGTGCGAGACCGCAGTATTACGTCATGCCCGCTATATTGGGTCGACGACGGCACTGTTGAAATATGTGAAGGTGAGTGAGAGCGATCGCTTTATCGTCGCTACAGAGCCCGGAATTATTCACCAAATGGAAAAACAAGTGCCCAAAAAGCACTTTATCCCAGCGCCTCCGGAGGCCAACTGTGCCTGCAACGAGTGCCCCTACATGCGGCTGAACACGCTAGAGAAGCTATACTTAGCAATGCAGAACAGATCCCCCGAAATTACGATTCCTCCTGAGATTCAGGCAGATGCCTTAGCGCCTATTCAACGAATGCTGAAAATGAGCGCTTAAGGTGTGGTGAGGTAGTCGCGAAGCTTGAAGGCGAGCATATCTACGACATTGCCGCTGCCCTTCCCGAGCGCTGCCGTCGCCTCTGCTTCCGCTTTCTTGACGGTAGCCTCGGGCAGATCGAGCATCGTTACTAGCTTCTGATAGGCTTCGCTTTCTAGCTGGTTGACGACGGCTTCGTCAGGGGTACGAGCACTGGCATTGATGACTTCATAAGAGAGCCGCAGTACCAGTTCTTTGTCGGCGTCAGTTGAGAGGTTAGAGACAGCTTCTTCTAAGGGCACATCTTGAACAAAGTATTCCTGTAGCTGCTGCTGCAAATAGCTTTTTTGCTCAGGGCTGCTGGCAAATAGCTGGCTGAAGCGGCTGAGCATGACGTCGACTTCTTTTTGCTCTAAAGTATCGTCAGCCCAGGCCATCGAAAGCACAGCCCTCAGCAGGTGCATTTGACGCGGTGAAATGGGGGGCGGTTGAATATTCATTTGCAGTCTCTCGCCTCAGTAATATGGAGCCCAATCGGTATGGGTCTCTCTACTGTAAGGAGGGCAGCCGAAATATCAGAAAGCTGCCCTACAAAACTTAAAGATGTGCCGGCGAAATGTGCCGTTTGCTACCAACTGAGGGGGTTGACTCTTTGAAGGGTAGGGAGTGGGGAATCGAACTTTTAGGGTTGAGACTGTACTAGCCAAGTTTGGAAAGGTGCCTCAGGCTTTTGACATCTAGTAGGCTGATGGTGTTTTTGCTGGTATCTATTTGAATCCAGCCGCGATCACACAGCTTGCCTAAAATCTTAGGGACTTCGGGCTGTTTAATATCGGCAATCGCCGCCAAATCGCTTTCTGGAATATTGAAAATCTCAACCGCGTCGCCGTGTTTCTCGCCGTAGGCATCGGCTAACCCCAGCAGGGAATAGACCATTTTGATCCCGGGTGCTTTATTGCGGAGCTGGAAGCGAGTTTGGGTATGCCGCAGCCGCTGCACCATGAGCTGAAGCATTCGATGGTGCAGCTGGGGATCTTTAAAGAGCGTTTGAATGAAGAGCTGAGCCGGAATGCTGACCAGCTCTACGCGGGAGAGCGCGGCGACATCGGTAGAGCGAGGGGCTTCGTTGAGAATTGCCATTTCGCCGAAGTATTCACCTCTGCCGAGAATAGCGAGGGTGACGTAGCCATTGCCAGATTGGCAGCGAACTTTGGCCCAGCCCGAAATAATGAGATAAACGGCGTTGCCCCAGGAGTCTTCCATCAGCACCGTTCGCCCGGCGGGACATTCGTTAAAGGTAGAACCCTGGTGCAAAATGTCTAGCGTTTCTGGATTGGCAGCTTTAAAGAGGGGAAAAATCTCGCTAAATGCCTCGGCAGGCATGGGTTGTGACAGGGCGGGCAGTGACGACATAGCACCAGTGAATGGAAGGCGGGTAGGAACACTTGTAAAGACAAACGACTTTATGGATAAGGTCGTTTGCCATAGGTTACCCAGCCTGGGCAGACAAGCTGTATTGACCAGTTTGATTGACCAGTTTAGTTTGATGGAACGTTTGATGAAAATAGGTGTATTGGCTGATTCAAAGAGAGGGGGGCGATCCCTTGAACTTAGAGGCTCCGGCGGCGGCAATGGAGACCAGCAGGCAAGCGGTCAGTGCTCGCGCTGAAAGCCGCTCACCCAGTACCAAAAAACCCGCTAATACGCCTGCCATTGGCTCCAGGCTGAGCATGACGCCAAAGACTTTGACCGGGAGCGATCGCAGCGCCACCATCTCAAATGAGTAGGGCAGCGTCGTCGAGAGCACTGCGACTCCAACCCCCATGGCCATGAGCTTGGGATTCAGAAACGCGCTGCCCGCAGTGATGATGCCAATTGGCAGGAGGAGAACCGAGCTCACAGCCAATGCCCAAGCCAGTCCTTCAATTCCTGGAAGCTTTTGGCCGACCTGGGCAGAGAGCAAAATATACAGCGCCCAGAAAAAGCCCGCAGACAGCGCCAGAATAATTCCCCAGCCGTCTACAGTAGACCCGCTCAGCGGGGTCAAAAGGACAATTCCAATGCCTGCCAAAACGACCCATAGCCCATCAAGCCAGCGCTGAGATTTGAGTACGGCCAGAGCTAGGGGGCCGGAAAATTCTAAGGAGATCGCGATGCCCAGGGGAATGCGATCAATCGCTGCATAAAAGCAGGAGTTCATGGCGGCGAAAACAACTCCAAAAGCAATGATCACCTTGAGGTTTTGACGGATTTGGCTATGCCATTTCAGCCGCCACAGCGCGAATAAAATGACCGCAGAAACGCTCACTCTTAAAGAGACTACCCCCCAAATCCCCAGTTCGCTAAAGAGGGATTTAGCCAGGGCTGAGCCAAACTGTACGGACAAAATAGCCAGCAGCACCAAACCAGTGGGAGAGGGCTTTTTGAGGGGAATATTTATAAATGA
>JBARVU010000259.1:0-5386 GCA_049646425.1 Phormidesmis sp.
CGTCAGTAGCGGTCATTTTAGAGAAACAATAGACTCAACATAAGCATGGCAGAGTTTTTCCCTATGCCTGTTCTTAGCGTAACTAATTTAACAAAGACGATTGCAGCGACATGATAACTTGCTGATACTGGCACGGCTTTTAACAGCAAGCTTTCTAGAAAGGCAAGTTCTTAGATCTGGTTCAGGTGTTGCATAGGTGTTTTTCTAACTTATCCATTGATTTCACCCATTGGATAGGTTGACTGGTATTCGATAATCTTTGACGACCTCCTTCAGGCGAGTCAAAATGATTGGCTGAATGCTACTTATCTCAGACATTTTTGCCTATCGTGTGGTTTGCTGCTCGATTGACCGGCTCCATTTATCGTTAGTTCTCAACAGAATGACAAAACTCAAATGATGAAACGCAAGACTTTACACGGGTTTAGCAGACCCTGGCAGTCATTGACTGAGCTGTCTGCCAGACTGTTCAAAGCGCCAGACGGCTGGGTGGTACTGCCTTTGATGCTGTTTCTGCTGGCGCTCTCAGCCCCGGCTGCGATGGCACAAGAAGCGGCAGAATCGGTCTCGATTGCAGACCGCATTATTCAGCCTTTTGTGACGGTATTGACGACGCTCCTATTTTTCAAAATAGGCGGCGAAAATGGCTTTCCCTTTATCGTGCTGTGGCTGTTTGTAGGCGCTGTTTTCTTCACATTTCGGATGAAGTTTATTAACTTTCGAGGACTTAAGCACTCGATTGATGTCGTGCAGGGAAAGTTCGACGATGACGACGACCATGGTGAGGTGTCTCACTTTCAGGCACTGGCTACGGCAGTCTCTGGAACAGTGGGCTTGGGTAACATTGCTGGGGTGGCGATCGCCATTCAGCTCGGTGGCCCCGGAGCCATGTTCTGGCTGACGATTGCCGGGCTCTGTGGCATGGTCACCAAGTTTGTAGAATGCACCCTCGCGGTTAAGTATCGGCGACGGAAGCCCGACGGCACGATTCTGGGCGGGCCAATGTACTACCTGAATCAGGGCCTCACCGCTCGCGGCATGCGTCCGCTGGGTAAGGGATTAGCGGTGCTGTTCAGTATTCTCTGCTTGGGCGGTAGCCTGGGCGGCGCGAATATGTTCCAGTCTAACCAGGCATATGCGTCTATCTCTGGATTATTTCCGGGGTTACCGGCTTGGATTTTCGGCCTAGGCTTGGCGGCGCTAGCGGCGTGTGTGATTATTGGCGGAATCAAGCGAATTGGCTCGGTGGCCGAAAAGCTGGTGCCAGCCATGGCAGTGCTTTACATCCTGGCTTGCCTGACGGTCATTGTCGTCAATATTGCTCAGGTGCCCAGTGCGATCGCTACGATTATCGGTGAAGCTTTTGTTCCCCAGGCTGCTGTAGGCGGTTTGGTGGGGGTAATGGTGCAGGGCATTCGACGGAGTGCCTTTTCCAATGAGGCGGGTGTGGGTTCGGCGGCGATCGCTCACTCTGCCGCTCGTACGGATGAGCCTGTGCGCGAGGGCCTAGTTTCATTGCTAGAGCCTCTCATCGACACCGTCATCATCTGTAACCTGACCGCTATCAGCATCGTTCTAACCGGCGCTTATCTCACTACTGGCGACGGCATCGACGGTGTGGTGATGACGGCCAGCGCTTTTGGCTCTGTCGTGAGCTGGTTTCCAGTGGTACTGAGCGTGGCGGTTTGTCTCTTCGCGTTCTCGACAATCGTCTCTTGGAGCTATTACGGGATTCAAGCCTGGAGCTATTTGTTTGGCGAGGGATCTACCATCGTCTTTAAGTGCATTTATGTAACCTGCACGTTTTTAGGCGCTTTAACCAGCTTGGGCGTGCTTCTGGACTTCAGCGACTTACTGCTGCTGGGTATGGCATTCCCTAACCTGATCGGGTGCTACATTCTCTCTAACGAGGTTGCGGGAGATCTCAATGATTACTGGACGCGGTTGAAGTCTGGCCAGATGCTGATGAATGAACCGGTACCGGTTTCCTCCGATGTTTAAGGAGCACGCTTAGCGTGTGCGCTTAGTCCGCTGTTCGGCTAGCCACTGTTGGCGAGCCTGAGGCGATCTAACCGCGTACTCACCATAGAAGTTACTGAATCTCCAGAACCACCGCAGGGCGCTCACTACTTGAGGCTGGCGGTGGTTCTGGGGTTGAACAGTAGAGCGAGAAGAAGACGTATTGACAATCACTAGGAATACCTGAATTCGATATCCCCACTGTAATCAAGCTCGCTTTAAACAACAAAAGGCCCTATCGATAGGGCCTATGCAAGAAGCCGATAGGCAGAGATCGCCTGTCTACTTTTTGGGCACTACTCTCTGAGCACCAGTACCGGACAATGGGCGAACCGGATCACTCTTTCAGCAGTAGAGCCCATGAAGAAACGAGAGATGCCGGTGCGACCGCGAGAAGGCATGACAATTAAGCCGATTTTCTGCTTCTCAGCATAGTCAATAATCTCAGCGGTCGGGTCGCCGAATTCAATGGCAAACGTCAGGGCCCCATATTCGCTGCCAGGAAACTTCTCTTCGAACAGCTCCTGAACCTTTTCTCTACGACTCTCATCGTTCACGGTTTCCCATACAACGCCAGGATCTACAGCATCTAAGGGCTTTAAGACGTGAATCGCGTGGACAGCAGGCAAACTCTCTGCAAAAACAACCGTCTCTTCTAGCGCTTTCAGAGACTTTTCGGAAAAGTCAATGGGGACTAAAATACGATCTTTGGAAAATAAAACCATTAGAACAGACCTTTCACTAAACAAATACTGGCGGCATTGAGGGCTGAGTAGGTAGCCAACTGTTTCTACTAGGTAGATTCTGTCGCGGGTGTTCTCCTAACCATACCAGAGCTTCACGAGTTCGGGCGTACAACCGAATACAATCGTTAAGATCCTGCCTTTTGCGAACCGTGATGAAACTCAATTTTAGATTTGCCGTTGTCAGCGATCTGCATATCGCTTTGCCTCATACGATTTGGGATGCGCCTGGTCGGTTTCATTTGGTGGAAGTGAGTATTCCTGCTTTCGAGCAAATCCTGGCGCAGCTGATTGCCGATCAGCCTGACTTTTTGCTGTTGCCGGGGGATTTGGTGCAGCATGGCGAGTGGGAAAACCACCGGTGGCTGGCTGAGCGCTTGGCGCGGCTCCCTTTTCCAACCTATGTTGTCCCTGGCAACCACGATGTTGTCAGGCGTCAAGGCACACCGGCACATGGCGCTGGGACAGGGCAGATCGCGCTGGCTGATTTTCCTGAGATTTATCAGCAGTTTGGCTACAGCGACGAACAGCAGTTTTACTATCAGCAAGAGATTTTACCCGGCGTCCACCTAATTGGGCTGAATTCTAATACGTTTGATGCCGATGGAGAGCATATCGGTGTGGGTCTAATCGATGATCAGCAGCTTGAGTGGTTGGATCAGCAGCTGACGTCCCTCGCTGGCAGGTTCGTGATGGTGATGGTGCATCACAACGTGCTAGAGCATTTGCCAGGACAGTCAAAATCCAAGTTGGGTCAACGCTACATGATCAAAAATGCGCCTGCGCTGGTTTCACAGCTACAGGCAGCAAAAGTGCCGGTCGCCTTTACCGGCCATTTGCATGTACAAGATATCGCTCAGGCAGACGGCTTCTATGCGATTACAACCGGCTCTTTGGTCAGCTATCCTCACCCCTACCGGCTGATGTCGCTGACCACTGACGAATCTGGTGCGCATCGGCTACAGGTCATCTCGAAGCGGATTGAGTCGGTGCCTGACTGGCCGACGCTTCAGCAAACCTCTAAGGAATGGATGAGCGATCGCGCCTTTCCTTTCATCCTCAAGCTGCTAACCGACCCGCCGCTGTCACTCACTCTGAAGCAGGCCAAAACCTATGCTCCCCAAATTGAGAACTTTTGGGCGGAGGTTGCTGCTGGCGACGCCCTCTTCGACTATCCGGATCTGCCGGCCTCGGCTCAGCAGTACTTTCAGCGCTATAGCGCAACGGACAAAAGCGGTCAGCCTCGGCTGATCGACAATCAGGCGACGTTGAGGTTGATTTGATATCGTCGGATTTGCCTACCCGCTGGCTTCGCTGCTTACAATAGAGTTCAGGTGGCTAAGAAAGCAAAGGGAGCGTTTGAATGGAATCAGGTGGCGGGTTGGCAGCGCAGTATCTAGCGCTGATTGATCAGATTGTGCAGCAAACGCTGAAGGGAAATGTTCGTTCTAAGGAGCAGGTGCGATCGCAGCTCGATGAAGCTGTGCAGGTCGGCACAGGCGAAATTTTTGAGCGATCGCTCGCCACCCGCATTGCCGAAACCGAGACTCAGCTCGAAGCCTCTCTCAAAGCGCCTCGGATATTACGGGCGCTCAAAACGATTGAGGGGGAATGGCAAAAGGGCTTACAGCATCGTCAAGCGGCGAACCATGTCACAACGGCGGCTGACCGACTCCGGGCTGCTGAGGTCGCTGAGCGGCCGGTTGTTTTTTTGAGCCTGATTGACCCCAACCAACCCGACAGTTTAGATCGCTCCCAGCTCAAGCAGCTCGCGACAGCGCTAGACGCCTCGGAAGAGATAGCTCCCTGGTCGCAGGGTATTCGCGCAGGGCTTGCCAGTTACGGACGTATCGAGGCAGATCTGGTCAGCTGGCTCTATGCGTCACCCACAGCGGTAGGCTTTGGTGAACGGGAAAAGGGCGGGCCCTGGGCGGTATGGCAAAAGGTCTCTACGGGGCTACCTAAACTGTTGTTTACGGCGCTTGCGCAAGGGCAAGAGATAGAAGCGGTGACACGCACTGCCGTCGATACTGCGAGCTGGATCGATCTGGCGGTGTTGTTGCAGTTCACTCAGCGCAGTCTGGTCACCTGGTTTGACAAGCAGCCCTACAGTGCCAAAGCGGGCAAGCAGCTATCTTATAGCACCGCTTTGATTTTCGCAGCGATCTGGGGGCGACTGGCACAGGGCTTCAGACGTAGTTCAGCAGGCAGCTACCAGGCGCTGGGCAATGGGAGCTTTCAGCTGATGCTGCAAATTTTGAGAGCCTTCTCCCAGCGAGACGATTTCCCCCTTTATGGCGGCGTGTTTGCTTCTTTTTCGGGCGATTATTTGCAGGATACGCTGGACTACTTTAGTGAGCCGCTAACACAGGTAGAGGGAACTCAGGAGAAGGCTCGAATTTTGACCTTGCTGGGATATTCCCGACAGATGCTGGGTCGGGCGGCTGAGGCCAAGCGCTTCTATCAGGAGGCGCTGGAGATCGCTCAGGCAGCAGGTGATCTCGCTTGTGAAACCGCCGATCTGTGTCATTTGGCGCGCAATGCGGTGCTAGCCCAGGACTATGCGCAAGGGGTCGCCACCAGTCAGCGGGCGTTAATTTTGGCGCGGCAGCGGGGGGATAGAG
>JBARVU010000260.1:0-9025 GCA_049646425.1 Phormidesmis sp.
GTGTCATCGAGCTGGAAGTTGGGGTGTAGACCAGTAGAGTAGGGCATTGGGCGATCACTGCGATTGGTAAAGCGCTTCTCAATGATCAGCTGATTACCGCTGACTCGATAGGTGAACTGTAGCTGGAAATCAAACGGGTAGCCCTTGAGGGTGGTTTCGTTGCTTTCTAGGGTGAGCTGAAGCATGGCGCCTGAGCCCGCCTCAGTGTCATCGATCACACCGCGATCACTCACCGTCCAAGGCAAATCGCGGGCAAATCCGTGCTGCTTGAGGGGGTAGGACTGGCCGTCTAAGCGATAGGCATCGTCAGGCAGGTTTCCGCAGATCGGAAAAAGAATGGGAATCCCGCCGCGCACCGACTTACTAGGATCGCTAAATCGCTCGGCATCAAAGTAAAGAATCTGGGTATCGTTGATGTGCCATTGCGTAATCAGTCCACCGCGCTCGGGGATGACTTCTACTCTCGCACCCGCGCTTTGATCGCTGAGAATGTAGGTAGGATATTTGGCTTGTTTGAGGGCAACGGAGTACACAGGGGCTATTTCCTAAATGGGTGGTGGCTGGAGCGACTGCGCTATAAAGGAACGCTACTCAATCAGAGTAGGGGCCGAGGTGCGATCTTCACCGGCTGCTTCAGAACTGGCTGCTTCAGAACTGGCTGCTTCAGACGTCCTAAGATTCAGCGTATCAACATCCGTATCAATATTGGCGGCGCCAAAGTCTACACTCCCAGCATCAGGTACGCTGAGCCGCTCATCCTCTGGCTCGAAATATTCGGTATCGGCTGGCCGATTTTCTAGTCTACTTTCCCGCTGAATTGCCCCTGCTGGAATGGGCGCAAACTCATGCCCTGACGTTGCTGGCTTTTGGCCCCAGCTGTCTGACAGGTCTTCACGCTGTAGGCGCTCTTGCCAGTCACTATCCAGTAAATCTCCCTCGATGAGTGATTCCCTTTGCCTGGCATCTGCATCGTCTGCTTTGGGCTTAAACAGCGACTCAGACTCTTGCATGACTGGGTTAGGGGCAGGGGGGGTGTAGTCGTTATAGTTTTCTTCTAACCACCAGTTTTCTGGCGGGCTTTCTGGTGGGCTTTCTGGCGGGCTTTCTAAGGAAGAGCCGACGGCCTCGACAGATACAGATGATACACCGTCTGGCTGGGCAGGCGGTTGGACGCCGGGGGGCTGAGCCGATTCGGATACGGGTTGAGGCAGCGCTGGCAGGAGCGCAGGACGGGCCTCTAGCACCGTGGGAAACTGCATTGGCTGCTCGAAGGTTTTTGAGGCGTTGCGGATGGTGCGAAGGATTTCCGCGCCGTCTTCACCGTTGGCCATCTCTAACTTGGAGTCGCGGATGGTGACCGGTAAAAATTCCACTTTCATCTGATAGTTGCGCAGCGAAACCTTGAGCGCGGCGGTATCGTGGTCTTCTAGGGGAGCACCGTCAAAGATGAAATCTCCCAGAGAGTAGGCGATCGCGCGATCACGATAAATCTCTGCCCCCTGAATATGATCGGGGTGATAGCCTACCACCAGATCCGCGCCTGCATCGACCGCCTCATGAGCCAAGGACCGCTGCCAGTCTTCTGGTATCGAAGCTGTTAGCACACCTGCGGTGGTCTCGATGAGAGGCCCTTCGCCCAGTGCTGCTAGCGTATCGCCCCAGCGATAGTTCACAACAATCCAGTCCACCTGCGGGCGAATGGCGCGAATATCTTCAATAATGTGCTGACGATCCTCACTGTTGGCTGATGCCACGCCAGCTTTTTCGGCTTTCGCACCTTTCAGCGCGTCTGGGTTGTAGCCCAGATAGGCAATCCGCTGCCCCTTAACTTCCAAAATTTCGGGCCGATGAGCTTCCTTTACATCCCGGCCAGCCCCTACTCGATAAATGCCCTGGCGATCCAGTGTCTTGAGCGTTTCATCGAGTCCTCGAGTGCCGTGGGTCATGTTACCTTCGCTGGCTAAGCTGACCAGATCAATGCCCCCCGCTTTGAGCGTCTGTACGGCCTGCGGACGAGTACGGCGGTGAAAATCTTCTTGCAGAGAAGTACTGGCATTGGCCAGGGGCTCCGCTAAACCCACCATCGAGATATCGGCCTGCTGGTAAATTTGGACATCAGAAAAGAGCTGATCGAGGTCATCAGCTTCTTCAAATGTAAAATTGTCCAAGCTAAGTTCGCCCCCAAACAGCAGCGTCACCGTGGGGCTAAAGGGCTGGTTAGTCGTCTCGTGAGGAATGACAGCGACCGTCTCCAGGGCAGCTTCGACCGTTCGACCGCTAAACCGGCTAGCAGGGCGAAAGGCTACAGACGTAGCCTCATCATCAGCCGCGTCAGGAAAGCTATCTTCCGTCTCTGCGTACCACGGTGAGCGCTCTGGGGTCTCGCTAATAGCAGGACCCGCCAGACGACCTGACAAAATCAGCTCGGTAAAGCCGCCGAACAAAAAGGCAGCGGCGGTCGCGCCCGAGATGAGGGCAGCTCGGAAAAACTTGAACTGACTGCGGACGACCTGACGGGCGATTTGGCTGCGAGAGGACTCATGTACCAGCTGAGGAGAATGAGGAGCCGGCTTCTCCGGCTGAGGCATCTCTGGGGTTGTTGCTGCCGTCGGTTCTGCCATCGGTTCTGCTGACGGTCTCTTTTGCTGCCGCTGAGCTGCGGTCGGAATCCGAATAGACTGCTCCCAGTCTGTTTTAGTCGCGCCGACGGAACGCGCGACTAGATGCACCCTTTCGATGACTTCGGAATTGAGCTGGTAGAGGCGATCGCACACCAAGCGAATCAGCCGTTTGGGTTGAGGCGGTCGCTCAAATTCGACCAAAACCTTGAGGCGACCCGGTACCTCATCGGCCAGCACCTGAGCGTAAACGTTCTGAGGAACCAAAGGCTCATTGAGCCAGTAGGCGATCGCCTGAAAATATCCTGCCGCTGCCATCTGCCGCATGTCCAACCCGGTGAATCCCCAGGGCATTGGATTCATGACAACCTCTATCGGCTCAATCGTCCAGGACAAATTGGCAGGCGCGAGGTCAGTGGAGTCAGGGTCTGAGTGGATGGATGCGATCGCCATTGATGAGCCTGTTCAAAATCGTTTGATGGATAGGTGAACCGCTGATGTCGTTAGAGATCGTACCGGTTACTGCCCCTCTCTGGGAATCTTTGCCCATGCTTGCCAGCAGCTTACCCAAATTAAATTGCTTGAGATATCGTTTCTAAGGATTTTCGCCGGAATCAGGGACATCTTCAGAGACAGCAGGTGCTGGGCTCTCAGGGTCAGTAGGCGCAGGGACAGCAGGCGCAGGTCGAGGGACTGCTTTGTTAGCCTCCTGATAGACCCGCCCGGAAATGCGGTGAATCAGCTCAGCCGCCCGACCGTCATTAGTGGGCCGCTCAACCAGTACCGAAACGGCATAGCGCTTACCGTTAGGCAAGTCAACCAAGGCCGCATCGCCGAGCGCTAACTCAATGTCTCCTGTTTTATTGTATGTAAGGGCTCCTTTCTCTTCAAGCCCAGCCGCAATTAGGCTTTTATTCCGAGTGCGGTTGAGAATGTTGAGGACGCGATCACGTGATCGTATCGTCAAAGTATCTCCCTGGCTAATCAGCAGCAGGGTATGCACCAGATCGCGAGGACTGGTGGTATTCATGCCGTCGAGGTCGGGCAGCGGCGCATTCAGCTTCGTTTTTTCTAGGCCGTAGGTTTCAAAGCGGGTATTCATCACAGCCCGACCGCCGAGCAGGTCGATCACCATATTCGTAGCGGTGTTGTCGCTGTTGACAATCATGTTGGTCGCCACCTCCAGCGCCGTAAACTGGCTCCCCGGTGGAGATACCTGCATCTCCCCAGAGCCTTCAGCAATCTGCTCTGGCTGCATTACCACAAACTGATTTGGATCGATTCGTCCGGCGTCGACCTCTTCAAAAAAGGCCAGCAAAATTGGCAGCTTGATCGTGCTGGCAGCAGCGATCGCTCCCCCGCCTTCAAGATCGACATAGTTGCCGGTATCGACATCGACATAAAAGGCTTTGGGTAGGAGATTGGGGTAGAGATTGGGCAGCTCTTGTAGCTCTGCTTTGAGCGGGGCGATTTCCTGGTTCAGCGTCACTGGGAAGGCCGCAACCTTCTTGGGTGGGGTGGCCGGAGCTTCGGTAATGACGGTGTTGCCAGTGCTACCGTTGGGAATCGCATCTCGTAGCAGCGTGCCGCCAATCGCCGCGATGCCCAAGCCGATAATTGCCAGACGACCCAGATACAGGAGAGGTATGGGAAGTTTGCGCGATCTCCGAGAGCTGCGTTTGCGAGCAATCTCGCGCGAGGGCAGCATACGACCAGGGTACTGAGATTTTGGCAGCAGCGGTCGGGAGGATCCCGAAGCGTCAGGGCTCACCGTCTTTGATGGCACGGAGCGATGGCTGGGTACACCGTGGATCTGAACCAGCGGCGTGATTTTTCGACCGCCTGCTCGGGTAGACCTTGAGCCCTCACGCCGTGATGAGAGCTGACCTTTAGACTTCTCTTCGACACTAACGGAACGACGCCGTCTACGGGCGCTGGTCAGATCGCGGCGGCTGCGTCGAGTGGACTGCTCAGCAGACGGGTGAATGCGGCTCCTGGCTTTATCTGCACTTTGGCCATTTGTGCTCTGGCCATTGGCACCCTGTCCGCCTGAATTGCGATGCGTACCGTTAACATCTGTCATGGTTAAAGTTCACCCCTTTTGTGAATCGGATAGCGACCATTCCACCTGCCTGAGAATGCCTCGCAGCAAAGCAACTTCGTCGGCAGTAGGCGTTGCTCGGTGCAGCAGCTGCCGGAACTTACGCATGCGACTAGCTGCGGTATGAGGATATAAATATCCTACGCTTAGCAAAACCTGTTCCAGGTGTTGGTAGTATCCCTCCAGCTGATCGAGTTTAGCGCCGTCTTTGGCTGCAAAAGAGTCTGCCTGTTTACCAGATTCCGTTTGTTTAGCAGATAGCGGGGCTGTTCGTAAAGCTTTTGGCTGATCTTGAGACAAAATCGACTGATCAGGCATTTTGGTCGCTTCCAGTGAAGCGGGGCGGGGTTGTTGACTGGCGCGGTACAGTTCGTAGCAGCAGATAGCGACCGCCTGGGCTAAGTTCAAAGCGCTGTAGCCATCGTCGGTAGGCACTTTTACAAACTGCTGAGCGTAGGTCAATTCCTCGTTACTGAGGCCGCGATCTTCGGGGCCAAAAATAAGCGCGGTAGGGGGAGTGGCTTCGGTTCCAGCCTCAGCAAACAAGGTTTCAGCCAGCAGCGCCGGCAGTGCATTTTCAGGTAGCTCAAGCGGGGCGTTGAAGCCGCGCGGGCGGGCGGTGGTGGCGATCGCCCGATAGCACCCCACCAGAGCCTCAGGAATCGTCTTCACCCGCTGAGCACCTGCCAAAACATCTTTGGCGTGAACCGCCATCTGCATCGCGGATTCCCCCAGCGGATCGCACTGCGGATCAACGAGTACGAGCTGGCTCAGCCCAAAGTTTTTCATCACGCGTGCCACCGAACCGACATTGAGGGGGCCGGCAGGGGATACCAGCACAATTCGGACGGCGTTCAGGGCTATTTGAGAAGGCAACAGTTGCGACATAATCTATAGAGTCTATGACAGCAATTCCTTTTTCGCTCTGAAGTTTTCTATTTTCTATGGCCCGTCAACGCGCAAAGTCCGATCTTCCTCAGAAAGTATGTCCGGTATGCGGCAGACCCTTTACCTGGCGCAAAAAGTGGGAGACCTGCTGGGACGAAGTGAAATACTGCTCTGAGCGCTGCCGCCGCCGTCGAGGCCCTAACTCCCAATCAAGCGCTGAACGTAATCATCCGTAAAGTCTGCAATCACCCCACTTGCCCCGACTGCCATCAGCGCTTCCTTCGAGTGAGTGGTCATCACGCCAATGGTTTTAATCCCTGCGCCTACCGCCGAGCGAATGCCCGCAGCAGAATCTTCAAAGGCGATCGCCTCCTCAGCTGTAATCGACAGCTGGTCTAGCGCGGTCTGATAGGGCAGCGGATCGGGCTTTCCCCTCGGTAAATAGTCACCGATCACGACTGGCGAAAAAGTATCGCTGAGTCCTAGCTCTCTGAGCATAAAGTCAGCGTTCTTGGGCGGTGCATTGGTGACAACGGCAACCGGCAGTTCCAAGCGTTTGAGCTGTGCGAGCAGGTCAGACAAGCCGGGCAAAGGCGTCAGACTTCCCTGCGCAGCGGTGCGAAAGGTCGCTTCCTTCTCGGCGCTGAAAGCCTCGACTTCTGCCGAGGATAGGTCAGGTAGAAAGTCGGCTAGGATAGCTGCGTTTTGACGCCCGCTGATTTTCTTTCGGTAGAGCGCTCGGTCGAGGTCGATCCCCCGCTGGGCAAAAATCTCTCGAAAGACTTGAAAGTGGACTCTGTCGCTGTCTGTAAGGGTGCCATCAAGGTCAAAAATAACGGCTTTGAGCATAGGGTTTTGGCGTGATGGACTAGAGAAGGGCACGAGTGCTGATGGCAGATATCTTCACTCATTTTGGAGTGAGTTGCCATGATAGGCTAGTGAGCCTAAGACGTTATTAAATGGCGGCGATTGTCTGAGGGATCAATGAGCGACTCATCCTCTTAGCCTGCGGTCACTTTCGGGGAAAGTTCGGTGAGAAACCGGCGCTGTCCCGCAACTGTGATGGACGAAAGCGGTGTGAAGTGTCATACCACCCAAGCCAAAGCCAGAATGCCCGTGCGTCTTATTTAACGTGATCTCATCTGCGTGGTACAGATGCAAGCGGTAACATATGACTCAGAATATTTCGATGCGCGGGGCTGTGATCCGTAGCGGCCTGGTGGCGATCGCCACCCTGATGCTGGCTGCTCCAGCGATGGCCCATCATCCCTTTGGCGGCGACGCGCCTCAGACTGTATTTCAGGGAATGCTTTCAGGCTTAGGACATCCCGTGATCGGACTCGATCACTTTACCTTTGTCGTCGCTGTCGGTTTATTAGCGGCGGTGCTGAGACGGGGACTGTGGGTTCCGGTTGTTTTTTTATGGGCGGCTATAGCGGGTACGGGGCTGCACTTGGCTGAGCTAAATTTGCCGGTGCCCGAACTGGTGATTTCTGCCTCAGTGTTGCTCTTTGGCCTATTAGCGGTGACTCGTCGTCAGCTCAGCACGTCTGCCGTAATGGCGCTCACGGCAGTTGCCGGTATCTTTCACGGCTATGCCTACGGTGAGGCGATTATCGGGGCGGAGCCAATGCCGATAGGAGCTTATTTAGCTGGGTTTACGGTGATGCAGGGGGCGATTGCCTACGCCGCCTATCTGATTTCTCAGCGCACCCTCAGCCAAAACCGCGCTGCGGGCATTGTGTCTGTGCGGTACGCAGGGTTTGCCATTTGCGGTGCGGGCACAGTGCTTTTGAGCAGTCTGCTCGTTTGAATATCTCTTTTTGCTAAACAACTCCCTTAAACCCATGAGCAAACTACCGGTTACGGTGATCACCGGCTTTCTTGGAGCCGGTAAGACAACACTCGTACGCAATCTGCTACAGAACAATCAGGGCCGACGGATTGCGGTGATCGTCAATGAGTTTGGCGAAGTCGGCATCGACGGTGAGCTATTGCGCGACTGTCAGGTTTGCGATGACGAAGGGACAGCGCCTGCAAACAACATTCTGGAACTGGCCAATGGCTGCCTGTGCTGCACTGTGCAAGAAGAGTTTCTACCGACGATGCAGGCGTTGATTAAGCGACGTGACCAGATCGACTGTGTGGTGATTGAGACTTCTGGCTTAGCGCTGCCAAAGCCTCTCGTACAGGCTTTTCGCTGGCCCGAGATTCGCACGAGTGCCACTGTTGACGGCGTGATCACGGTAGTTGACTGTGAGGCATTGGCAAACGGCGATTTGGTCGGTGACCTGGAAGCATTGGAAGCGCAACGGCAGGCCGACGATAGCCTGGATCATGAGACGCCCATTGAAGAACTATTTGAAGATCAGCTCGGTTGCGCGGATATGGTGCTGCTGACAAAGGTAGATCGGGTCAGCTCTGACGATCTCACAAAGGTGAAAACCTGGCTATCGCATGAACTCACAGACGGTGTAAAAGTGTTGCCCTGCCGGAATGGGGAATTGAATCCGGACGTGTTGCTTGGCTTTAACGCGGCTGTAGAAGACAATCTCGATAGCCGCCACAGCCATCACGACCATGAAGCCGAGCACGAGCACGATGACGATATTGCCTCTGTGCCGCTGCTGCTAGATCGAGAATTTGAGCCCAAGGCTTTGGTGAAAAAGCTGACCGCACTAGTGAGTGAACAGGAAATCTATCGCATTAAAGGATTTGTGGCGGTACCTGGAAAGTCCATGCGGCTGGTGTTGAATGGGGTGGGCGAACGGTTCGACCATTTCTATGACCGACCCTGGCGCACCGATGAGATTCGGCAGACAAGACTGATCGTGATTGGCCATGATCTGGATGCAGAGAGCATTCGGGCTGCGGTTTAAGCTAGCGCGTAAAATATTTAGGTAAGGTCTTTCTTTGCGCGCTACGATGACTTTCCCAACCCCTCTACTCGATGCCAGACTGGCTAGACAAAAAGCAGCAAATGAACAAGCGCGACAGCAAATTTTGCAGATGACTCAGCATTGGCTAAGCAGCAATGCGGCGCGTTACGGCATTGAGAGCGGCTACATTTTTGGGTCGGTGACGGTGCCGGGTCGTTTTAGTGATCGCTCCGACGTAGACCTGGCCGTCGAGACCCATAAGACGGGAGACATCTGCGCTCTCATGGGCGATCTATCGATGTATATCAACCGAGATGTGGATTTGATCCCGCTAGACCAGTGCCACTTTGCTGAGAAAATTCGCCGCATCGGACTGTCATGGACACAGAACGCATCGCCGGGCTAACGGCAGAGCTAAAAGGCCAGCTTTGGCTGATGGAGAAAGTGAGCGATCGCCTGCAATCTAGAGTCAACGATGGCCTGGATACGCCTGGTCAGCTAGATAGTGTCGCTTACCAAATTCACAATCTGTACTGTTC
>JBARVU010000261.1:0-11791 GCA_049646425.1 Phormidesmis sp.
GATAGCTTTCACAGTATTCATCCACAAACCTAACAGTCGGCTTCGCAGCTCGCGGGGCTACCATGGGCGTTCATCCAAATCAGCCCTACCATTCTAATTTTTCTCTCGCTAAAGTCATTGAAGAGCGTTAGGGATCAAGTTATCAGTCTTTTGGAGGAAGCGGGTAGGCAGTTGATTAATACGGCTGCTTAGCATGAAAATCCTTCTAGATGAGTGTATTGACCGCAGGCTCGCAAGGGAACTTGTTGGGCACGACGTAAAGACCGTTCCTCAAATGGGATGGGCAAGTGTCAAAGACAGTCAGCTTCTCTCTCTAGCAGCAGCTGAGTTCGATGTATTCATTACAGTCGATCAAAACATACCCTTTGAGTAAAATTTGCAAAAGTTCTCTCTCGCTGTGATTATCTTGTGCTCCTTCTCTAATCGCTTGACCGAGTTAAAACCTTTGGTGCCAATGGTTATGACCATCCTCGATAACGCAGTTCAAGGACAAGCTACAGTCGTTGGCAGAAGATCAGAAGAGTGATCTTTTCGATGATGTAGTTTGTCTTGAGCGCTGATGCGATCGCCTTTCCCCTCCTCAAACCCGAGCTACCTGAAAGCTGAATGTGACTGAATGTTGAGAAAAGCGAGCACTCCTTATTACCGCCGCTCGAATATTACGGGAACGAGCGTAAATAGCCTAGACCCAATCCCAAGCGTGTGCTTCCAAATATGTCCCAGCATTATTGCCAGCTAACCTACAGGGATAACTGTAAGCTAGCTGGGTCAAAAGAACCGCTCTTCAAATGGCTAAACCTATAGCAGCCGGACGCTGTTGTCGGTCAGCACCGTCAGCGTCTTGGCGTACTCTTGCAGTTCGATAGAGACCGGATCGATGTTCCAAATTTGATCGCAGTATTCTTTGACAGCGCGATCAGAGGAGAACTTACCCATCCGCGCCGAATTGAGAATCGACATGCGTACCCACTTATCTTGATCCTGGTAGGCTTGGCTGACCTCGCCTTGACAGTCGATGTAAGACTGGTAATCAGCAAGCACCATAAAGCGATCCTGATTGAGCAGGTTGTCGATCAGTGGCTTGAACCGGTCTGTGTCACCGCTTGAGAAAATGCCTGAGCCGATCAGGTCAATAACGGCGCGCAGATCTTCATTCTCCTCGTAGTACTGGCGAGGGTTATAGCCAGAGGCTTTGAGCTCGGATACTTCATGTGCCTGGAGGCCAAATAGGAAAAAGTTGTCTTCACCGACTTCCTCGCGAATTTCGACATTGGCCCCGTCTAGCGTACCAATCGTCAGCGCCCCGTTCAGGGCAAACTTCATATTGCCCGTGCCCGAAGCTTCGAAGCCGGCTGTCGAAATCTGCTCAGAAAGATCGGAAGCCGGATAAATTGGCTGGGCGTTGGTGACATTGTAGTTGGGATAAAATATCACTTTGAGCTGGTCGCGAATCGCCGGGTCGCGGTTGACCACACGACCGACTGAGGTGATCAGCTTGATGATCAGCTTGGCCATGAAGTAGCCGGGGGCAGCTTTGCCGGCAAAAATAAAGGTGCGGGGGACAATGTTGAGCTCAGGGTTTTGCTTGAGCTTGTGGTATAGCGAAATGATGTGCAGCGCGTTCATCTGCTGCCGCTTGTACTCGTGCATCCGCTTGATCTGCACGTCAAACATCGAGGTGGGGCTGACTTTGACACCCGTTGCTTTTTCAATCCGCGCGGCTAGCACTTCTTTGTTGGCCTGCTTGATTTGCCGCCACTCGGTGCGAAAACCCGGATCATCGGCAAACGCTTCTAGCTTGCTCAACTGAGATAAGTGAGTAGGCCACTCAGGACCGATGCGCTGATTGATCAGGCGGCTGAGCTTGGGGTTGCTCAGCACCATCCAGCGACGCGGAGTGACGCCGTTGGTTTTGTTGACAAATTTTTCAGGGAACATCTCATAGAAATCCTTCAGCACGGTTTCTTTGAGTAGCTCGGTGTGCAGCCCTGCCACGCCGTTAATCGCATGGCTGCCAACGCAGGCAAGATTGGCCATGCGCACGTAGCGACCACCGCTTTCGTCGATGATGGACATCCGCTCTATGCGCTCGTTGTCCTGACCAAACTTGACCCGGACATCGTCTAGGAAAAGCCGGTTGATTTCAAAAATGATCTCCAGATGACGCGGTAGCAGGGAGCCAAACAGGTCAATCGGCCAGCGCTCTAGGGCTTCGGGTAGGAGAGTATGGTTGGTGTAAGCCAGCGATTTTTGGGTGACTTCCCAGGCTTTGTCCCATTCGAGTTCGTGCTCATCTACCAGCAGGCGCATGAGTTCGGCTACGGCGATCGCTGGATGCGTATCGTTCATCTGGGCCGTATATTTCTCAGGGAATCGCGCTAGCGGTGACCCCTCTACGCCCATGATCCGAATCATGTCTTGCAGTGAGCAGGAGACAAAGAAGTACTGCTGCTCCAGGCGAAGCTGCTTGCCCTCTAAGTGCTCATCATTGGGATAGAGCACCTTGGAGATATTTTCTGAGACGATTTTGGAGTTGACTGCGCCGTAGTAGTCACCCTGGTTAAATGCGTCAAAGTCAAACGCATCGGGAGATTCTGCCTTCCACAGGCGCAGCGTGTTCGCAGTGTTGACCTGATAGCCCAGGATCGGGGTGTCGTAGGGGACGCCTTTGACGATGCGATCGCTCACCCACTCCACCCGGTAGTTGCCCTTAATGTCGGTATAAGCCTTGGTGTAGCCGCCCAGCTTAACCTCAGCCGACCACTCAGGCCGAGCTACCTCCCAGGGGTTGCCGTTGGCCAGCCACTTATCGGTTTTTTCGACCTGCCAGCCATCGTGCAGCTCCTGCTTAAAAATGCCGAACTCATAGCGAATGCCGTAGCCCAGGGAAGGAATTTGCAGCGTGGCCATCGAGTCCAGATAGCAAGCCGCCAAGCGACCTAAACCGCCATTCCCCAGTCCCGGCTCCTGCTCTTGATCCATAATCTCTAGCAGGCTCAGTCCCAAATCGGCCATTGCCTTGTCGACAACTTCGTAGAGCCCTAAATTAATCAGGTTGTTGCCCAAGTAAGGCCCCATCAAAAACTCAGCTGAGAGGTAAACCGCTGTGCGCGACTGCTGGGCGCGGTAAGTACTGGCCGTACTCAGCCAGTGGTGCAGCATGCGATCGCGCACTGTATAGGCCAGCGCCATATAGTAGTCTTGCAGCGTTGCAATCTCTGGTGATTTACCCTGCACATAAAACAAATTGTCTAAAAATGCTCGCTTCAGCGTCTCCGGTGTCAGCCCTGTGCGGTCATCCTCCACCTGAATTGTCGTGTTATGCGTCTGCGCAGTGTCGATGTCTTGAGATTGCATAGGTCACAAAGGAGAATAAATTATCAAAAGAGTCGGTGTGGCGCTGTCCCAAAGTCATATTGGCAACTTGCACGCCATTTGCCCACTCAAGGGTATACCTAGCGTCAAATGCTAAGGGTAAACCTCCATAAAGTCATAAGATACGGCGCTTAACGGTAGTGTGCGATACCGGTAGTCTCTCGGTAACCGACCTGCTCAATGAATCACCCGCTAAGTCAGAAGTGACATCAGCAGGCTCACATTGACTATCGCAATCGCTCAGCTCAGACCTTCTTTAGCCAGCTAAACATTGCCCGCAAATCTTTGCCAACTTCCTCAATCGGGTGCTCGGCCTCAATCCGGCGAGTGGCATTAAACCCGGCATTGCCTGACTGACTCTCCAGCACAAACTCCCGCGCAAACTGACCCGTTTGGATTTCCTTGAGGATCTGCTTCATCGCCGCTTTGGTATCAGCCGTAATCACGCGCGGCCCTCGGGTGTAGTCACCGTACTCAGCCGTATTAGAAATGCTATCGCGCATTTTGGCCAAGCCCCCTTCAACCACTAGATCTACAATTAGCTTCACTTCGTGCAGGCACTCAAAATAAGCCAGTTCAGGCTGATAGCCCGCTTCAGTCAAGGTTTCAAATCCAGCCTTGATCAGTTCACTCAGGCCGCCGCACAGCACTGCCTGCTCACCGAATAAGTCGGTCTCAGTTTCTTCGCGAAACGTGGTTTCCAAAACACCCGCCCGGGTGCCGCCGATACCCTTGGCATAGGCCATGGCAATATCGCGAGCCTGACCAGAAGCATCCTGATAGACCGCAAACAGCGCCGGCACGCCCTGCCCCTGCTCGTAAGTACGGCGGACGAGATGGCCCGGGCCTTTGGGTGCGACCATAACCACGTCGACTTCGGCGGGCGGCACGATCTGGCCAAAGTTGATATTAAAGCCGTGGGCAAAGGCTAAGACATTGCCGGCTTCTAAGTTGGGCTCAATGCTTTCTTTGTAGATGGCCCGCTGAATCTCATCCGGCAGCAGGATCATGATGAAATCAGCCACTTTAGCGGCATCTGCCACCGACTTGACGGCAAGTCCTTCGGCCTCAGCTTTGGCAATCGAGCGACTGCCCTCGTACAGGCCAACAACCACCTTCACACCGCTGTCTTTGAGATTAAGCGCGTGGGCATGGCCCTGCGAACCGTAGCCGATAATGGCTACCGTTTTGCCGTTGAGCAAGTCGAGGTTAGCATCGCTGTCATAATACATTTTGGCCATGAGGAGTTCTCCTTCTGCGTCCTACGTGAGGAATCATGTGGGGTAATGGGTCAGCGTTCAATCTTATCAAACAGGGGACGGCTTCCCAAGCTGCCGCTGCTGCTGCTGGGTGTCTCGAAAGGTGAGATAGTAGGGACGGAAATACTTCAGTATATTGAGAAGATGCTACGCGATCACGGCACATCTCTACTGATAGTAGAAACGTCAGGATCAGAAGAGATTGAACCTGCCCAAGCGTTTTATCGAAAAAACGGCTTTGAACAAGAAGCCCAAATTCGCAACTTCTATAGCGCTGGCGACAATAAACTCGTCTTTTGCAAAGCACTCAGTTGATAACTATTGATGACTACGATTGCGAAGACAATATTGCTCAGGTACTCGTTCGTGCATCTCATCAGCTAAAACCCTTCGCTATACAGAGAAAAACGTGCCATGCCCCCCGATACTCGTTGGATACAGCGTTATTCAAACTTTGAGCGAACCTTTTTGCTCCTCAGCGAGGCAATGCGGGTTGAGAACCCATCCGTTTTAGAAAGAGCTGGACTCATTCAGTTTTTTGAAATGGCCTTCGAGCTATCTTGGAAGATACTCAAAGACTACGAGCAGGCGGAAGGCATAAAGGCTAAATCACCCAGAGAAGTCATCAAACAAGCCTATCAGATTGGACTTATCAATGAAGGCCATGAGTGGATAAACGCCCTCCAAGATAGAAACTTGACTGCACATACCTACAAAGAGGAGATTGCTCGAACCGTAGAACAGCGCATTCGGGAAAGCTACTATCCACTGATTAAATCGCTGTACGAAATTTTCAAAGCGAAGAAGGAAGCAGCAGAGAAAGAGGACATGGTATGAATCATGGATTAACCGCGCAGGATCTGGCCCATATTCGGGCGGCAGCAGCTGAGTTGACAGAGATTGCTCAAGTCATTTTGTTTGGTTCTCGGGCAAAAGGAACCTATCAGCAAGGCTCAGATGTAGATCTTGCGATCAGCGCGATCAGCGGAAAAGGCATTACGCATTCTACAGTTCTTCGCCTATCAGAAAGCTTGAACGAAGAACGACCCTTGCCCTATTTCTTCGATGTTGTCAATTACGACAGTTTAGAGGATGAGCCTTTGCAGCAGCACATTGATCGGGTAGGCATTTTACTGTTTTCTGCCTCAGAAGACGAGTCCAAGTATGAAGCGTATGAGGCTTTATCTCGCTAATTAATTTCTGTCATCGCTCAAAGCTCTGGCCGCTTACGGTGCCACTCAGTCGACTGTTCGTAGGCGTGCCCGACTTCAAACAGCAGGTCTTCTCGCAGTACGTTGCTGACTAGCTGCAGGCCAATCGGTAGGCCGTTGCTGTCAAATCCACAGGGGACGCTCATGCCCGGTAGCCCGGCCATGTTGACCGGAATCGTCATCAGGTCGAGCAGGTACATGCTGAGCGGATCGTCGTTTTCATCCATCTTAAAGGCCGTGGTCGGAACCGTCGGACTCACCAGCACGTCCACGTCTGCAAAGGCTTTTTCAAAGTCCTGCTTCATCAGCGTTCTCACTTTTTGGGCCTTGAGGTAAAAGGCGTCGTAGTAGCCTGCCGATAGCGCATAGGTGCCGATCATGATCCGGCGCTTGACCTCGTTGCCAAAGCCAGCGGCGCGGGTTTTGTTATACATCGAGAGCAGGTTCGGTTCTTCGGCCCGCAGACCGTAGCGCACGCCGTCATATCGGGCCAAATTTGCCGAGGCTTCGCAGGGTGCAATGATGTAGTAGGCCGAGACGCCGTAGTTAAATCGGGGGCAGGAGATGGTTTTAACCTCTGCGCCTAGAGATTTGAGGTGCTCAATCGCAGCGGTGACCGAGTCGCCCACTTGGATATCGAGCCCTTCCCCAAAGGTTTCTTTGATAATGCCGATTTTACGACCCTTCAGGTCGCCTTGGAGGGACTGGGTGTAGTCCGGAATTTTCACATTGAGACTGGTAGCGTCTTTGGGATCGTGACCGGCGATCGCCCCCAACAAGATCGCCGTATCTTCCACCGTGCGACCAAAAGGGCCAATTTGATCCAGCGACGATGCGAACGCCACCAGCCCATAGCGTGAAACCAGCCCATAGGTCGGCTTCATCCCGACAATGCCGCAAAAAGAAGCCGGCTGCCGAATCGAACCGCCTGTATCCGATCCAAGGGCGATCGGCACCTGACCGCCCGCGACGGCTGCTGCCGAACCGCCTGAAGAACCGCCGGGAACACGGGTAATGTCCCAGGGATTGGCAGACGTATGAAAGGCTGAATTCTTGGTTGAGCCGCCCATGGCAAACTCGTCTAGATTAGTTTTGCCAATAAAAACCGCGCCTGCTACATCGAGCTTATCGGTCACTGTAGACTCGTAGGGCGGCACGAAGTTCTCCAGCATTTTGGAGCTACAGGTGGTGCGAATGCCTTTGGTGCAGAGGTTATCTTTGAGGGCAATGGGGATGCCTGCTAACAGGCCAATGTCTTCCCCGGCGGCAATTTTGTCATCGACTGCTTGGGCCTGCGCCAGCGCTTTGTCTGCCGTCAGCGAGACGAAGCTTTTGAGTTGGGGCTCTACGGCCTGAGCCTGATCGAGCTGCTGGCGAGCGACTTCAACGGCGCTGCGTTCTTTGCTGACGATCTGACGGTGCAACTCGCGGATGGCTGACATTAGGGATTCCTCTTTTCCTCTAGATAAGCTGCTTTGCAGCTCCAATTAGCTAGCGTAGCAGGCATAACATCAGAGCGAACCGTTAATTTTGGCACTCACTTCAATCAGTCGGAATGGTATGGTCTAAAGCTGATGAAAGGAATGGAGATCGCTGCCTTTGTGCTTTGAATCGCTGACTATTTGCCGCAAATGGTAGATACTTCTCTCTAGGTCTCCCGATAGCTCCTTCAGTTTCTTGTTTTTTAGCGCCTGCTCACTCAATGAATGGCTTTTGGTACCCCGCTGCGATCGCTCTTACCTTCAGTGCTGTTCTCACGTTACAAAGCGGACTGAAGCTCGACTCCCTCGTTCCGGCTACTCATCTGTCTCACTCACTTCGAACGCCCGTCCCTGAGACTCAGGCTTTCCAAGCTCGGATTGCTGAGCTGCCTGCTGAAACGCGATCAGATGCACCGCGATCGCCCTCTGATCACTCTGGCGAGCCGTCACCTGCCGTGAGCGAATCAGCCGTACCTCCCACAGAGTCAAAAGATGAAGCGGACGAAGCGGACGAAGTGGACAAAAGCCCTGAGGCTGTGGCAGCACGCAACTTCCAGCGCGCCGTAGAACTCGCCAACCAGGCCGTGAAAGCTTTCAGTGACGCCAGTGAAGCAGGCAGCGATGCGCAGGCAATGGCCCTTCTTCAACGTGAGCGATTTCTATGGCAGGCGTCGCTACAAAAGCTCGCCACCATCCCCGTGAGCTCAGACTTCTACGAACGAGCCGCCAATAAGCGCAGCCAATATCAGCAGCTCCTGACAAACGCTGAAGTCAAACTTGCCAAAGCAGACGGCGCTTTTCTTACCGAGATTATCAAGAACTCGGGCACCGATCCTCAGTCGGTACATATTACGCTGTGCCAAATAGACAGCAGTGTCCCGTGGCAGCCCGGTCAGATCAGTAGCCAGCAGTGCCGCCACCACCAGGGCAACCAGAAGATGGCCAGCGCGGCTAGCATGATCAAAGTCCCGATCGCGGTTGTTCTAATGCACAAGGTCGCCACCGAAAACATCGACCTCAGCCAGAAAATTTATATCAACCCCGGCAACTTTACCGAAGATGCCGACGGCACAAAAATTGAAGTCGGTCAGGAGTACCCCCTGAGAGAGGTCATGGGCCACATGATCGATCAGAGCAACAACGTCGCCACCAACCAGCTGATTGACTACTTAGGGCGTGACTATATCGAACAAACCTTGAAACAGATGGGATACACTGATACCTACGCCGGTCATAAGCTTGCCGGTGACCAAATCATGCCTGTGGATGCGGGGACGGTGGGCAATTATTCCTCCAGTCACGATATCACTGCCATGATGGTTCAAATTTACCGCCAGAAAACCCCAGAGGATGAGCAAATCCTCAAAGCCCTGTTCAGTCAGACTGACCGGGAGCTGGGCTATGAAGCGCTTAAAGACATGGGGCCAGCGGTGCTGTGGCTGGGCGAAAAACCGGGTCAAAACAAACGAGTGCTAGCCACGACGCTGGCGATGAAAATTGGCGAGGAGCGCTATGCCCTAACGGTAGCCCTTAACTACAGCGGCAATATCGATTCTCTCCAGCAAATCATTCACGGCGTCGCCGCTCATATCCTAGAGACTGGACCAATCGTCACTCGAAGGCGATAACTATCCTCCCCGACTGTGTTCTAGCCGACAGAAAGCGATGTCTGTATCAACAAAAAGCCAATATATCTACCCATTCCCCCTTGCCAACTGGCCCTTGCAGGCACACACTTAAATGTGAAGTAAGGATGGCCTATCTCTTTAAGCTAGGGTTGATGTTGTGAAAAGAGTTCTTTCAATAATTTTGGGAGGCGGGGCTGGTACTCGTCTCTATCCGCTGACGAAATATCGTGCAAAGCCGGCTGTCTCCTTAGCCGGTATGTATCGCCTGATCGATATTCCTGTCAGCAACTGCCTAAATTCTGACATTTTTAAAATATATGTGCTCACTCAATTCAACTCGGCTTCTCTAAACCGTCACATTTCTAAGTCCTATAATTTTTCTACGTTTAGCGATGGCTTTGTAGAGGTACTGGCCGCCCAGCAGACTCCCGACAGCCCTAGCTGGTTTGAAGGCACAGCCGATGCGGTGCGCAAGTACATGTGGATGTTTGAAGAAGCTGACGTCGACGAATTTATTATTCTTTCGGGCGACCATCTGTACCGGATGGATTACTCTGACTACGTTCTCAAGCATCGTGAGAGTGGCGCAGATGTGACGCTGTCGGTTGTCCCGATTGGCTATAAAACGGCTTCTAGCTTTGGCCTGATGAAGGTCGACGAGAACAATCGGATCGTAGAGTTTGCAGAGAAGCCCAAAGGCGACGCGCTCGAAGCGATGAAGGTGGATACGACGGCCATGGGTCTTTCCCCAGACCAAGCTGAGGACAAGCCGTTTATCGCATCGATGGGCATTTATGTGTTCAAAAAGCAGGTGCTGATCGATCTGCTGCAGAAGTATCCTGACCAGACAGACTTTGGCAAAGAGATTATTCCCGCTTCGGCGCGTGACTATAACGTTCAAGCCTATCTCTTTAAGGGCTACTGGGAAGACATCGGGACGATTGAAGCGTTTTACGAGGCGAATATTGCGCTGACCGATCAGCCGGATCCGGCCTTCAGTTTTTACAAGGAAGACGCGCCGATCTATACGCGATCGCGCTACCTCCCACCCAGTAAGCTGCAAGACTGCCACATTACCGAATCGATTGTCAGCGAAGGCTGCATTCTCAAGAAGTGCCGCATTCACAAGTCGGTAATCGGTCTGCGACAGCGCATTCATGCCAACTGTGAAATCGATCATTCCTTGATCATTGGCTGCGATTATTACGAAGCTGTCAGTGAAACCGGCCAGTTCGACACAGAGGGGCACGAAATTCCGATGGGGATTGGTGAAGGCTCGGTGATTCGACGGGCGATCATCGATAAAAACGCGCGAATTGGTCGCAACGTGCAAATTATCAACAAAGATAATGTGCAGGAATCTGAGCGGGAATCTGACGGCTACTACATCCGTAGTGGCGTTGTCGTGGTGCTCAAGAACGCGACGATTCCCGATAACACGGTGATTTAGGCACTAAATTCAAGCCACGCGAAAGAGAAAATGTCGCCGTCTCAAGCTGCGCCTTTGCTGGTGATGATCGGTTTGCCAGGGAGCGGTAAGTCGACCTGGGCGGCTCGCTTTGTGTCGCACAGTCCGGGCTACCGGATGATTGCGACCGACGATGTTCGCGCTCAGCTCTATGGTGATGCGGCGGTTCAGGGGGAATGGATGTCTATCTGGCGGGTGGTGCTTCAGCAGCTACAGGCGAGCTACCGGGCGATCGCTCAAGGCCAAGCTGCTGGCGTCATCTACGATGCCACCAATGTCCGTCGCCGCCACCGCCGGGAATTTATTCAGGCTGCTCAAGGGTTGGGGTTTCAGCCGCTGACCGGCATCTGGGTGGATACGCCTCTGGCAGTTTGCCTGGCGCGTAATCTGAGGCGATCACGTCAGGTGCCTCCAGAAATCATTGCAAAGATGAGCCGTCAGCTCACAGCGGCCCCGCCAACGGTCGCTGAGGGTCTTGACCGGGTGAACCGGGTTCGATTCACTTAGCTGATTGCCGATCAGACGCCTTGTCATGGCTTCCACATGTTGGTTTCCTCACACTGAGCAGTCTGGTATATTTCACACATCCTTTGGTTTGAAGTAACGCATGCAGCCGGTCAGCCCAGCCTCTGAAGATGACGATGACTTACGCACTGCTGGAGCCTCGGAACTGGGGCAGTCTTCAGCAGCGTCAGATTCGGCGGAGTTGGCAGCGCTAGAGTCAGTACAGCGGCGCTATGTCAACCAGCTTAATGGAGACATCAATCGGTTAGAAGCGGATAAGGCTCAGCTAGAAATGGAGGTGGGGTTGCTCAAAGCGAGCTACGCCCAACTGCAAGCCAGTATTCGACTGGCTAAAGCCAGCAATGGCCCACGCTTACCGGGCGAGTCAGCGCCTGCCTGGAGCGCTGCAACGGTCGATCTTTATGGCCGAGCAGTCGAGCTGCCCGCTATGCTAACGACGACTCAGGCCGACGATAGCCTCCAGCGTCAAACAGCGGCTGCTAAGAAAAAGGCCCAAATGCGCAAAGGCATGATATTGAGCGCGATCGCTACAGTGCTGATGGCATGGCACTACGGACTGATCGGCGCTTTGGCACAGGGGGAGAGCTGGCTAGGGCTAAACGTAGGGCAGCTCGAAATAGCGTTTGTTCCGGCGGTGGCGCTACTTTGGCTGAGAATGCTAGTGATGGTGCCTGCGCTGATCTTGCTAGCTACGCAGATTCATCGCCGTACCTGGGAAGATCTTCAAGATTGGATCTACCGCCGTGATCGGCTGATGACGGTGCTCATCGGCAGCGGCATTGCGCTCTTTTTCTCTCAGGTACTGCTCTATCAGGCGATCGCCCAAGTAGGGCCAGTACTGGGT
>JBARVU010000262.1:0-4021 GCA_049646425.1 Phormidesmis sp.
GATGAAGGGTAAAAAGCCGGTTGGAGAGAAGTGGAACTTTGATAAAGAGAATCGTCAGCCGCCTAAGGGCGAGATCTCTCCGCCCGCGCCTTTGGAGTTTGAGCCAGACGAGATTACGCAGGCTGTGGTCAAGGCGGTTGAAGCGGCTGACTATCTGACGTTTGGGGAAGCTGAAGGCTTTAGTTGGGCGGTGACTCGGGAGCAGGCATTAGCGGTGCTGGATTATTTTGTCAGCGATCGCCTCCAAACTTTCGGCCCCTACCAAGACGCCATGGTCACCGGTGAATCTACAATGTGGCACGCGCTCCTTTCGCCCTATCTCAACATTGGTCTTTTGCAGCCGAGGGAAGTGATTGCGGCGGTAGAACAAGCCTACGAAGAGAGAGACCTGCCGCTCAACTGCGTAGAAGGCTTCATCCGCCAGGTGATGGGCTGGCGCGAATACATGCGCGGCATTTACAACCATGTCGATGCCGACTATCCGTCGCGCAACTATTTTGAGCATATTCAGCCGCTGCCCGATTTCTTTTGGGATGGCGATACTCAAATGAACTGCCTGCATCAAACCATTGATACACTAAAGCGCACAGGCTACGCCCATCATATTCAGCGACTCATGCTGCTGGCCAACTTCTCTTTAATCGCTGGGCTTTCTCCCCAAGCAGTAGAAGACTGGTTTCACGCTGCCTTTATTGACGGTTATGACTGGGTCATGCAAACCAACGTAATTGGCATGGGCTTGTTTGCCGACGGTGGCGTTTTGGCAACCAAGCCCTACGCGGCTAGCGCCAACTACATCAACAAAATGAGCGACTACTGCAAGGGCTGTCAGTACAATCACAAAGCCCGTACCGGTGAAGATGCCTGCCCTTTCAACTTCTTCTACTGGGACTTTTTAGATCGCCATCGGGAAAAGCTCAGCGCTCAAGGCCGCATGAACTTCATCTTGAAAAACTTAGATAGAATGTCCGAAGACGAACTTAGCGAGATTCGTCAAGCAGCGATTGACTGGCACAAAGGACAATGATGGGTTTTCTCGTGCTGTGAGAAAGAGAATTCAGCGATGATCATAAAATCTTCCTTAAAGAGTCTCTTTCTGGTTCTTTTGCTGTCGGGCTGTGCTGCTCAGCCTCCTGCGCCTGAAACGCCCGAGGCCAGGTCTTCTGATCTTGAGGTGAGTGAGCTGGCTATTGTGAGAGCCGTTGAGGTGAGTGGTGAGCCAGGGGCCTATACGTTTGTGGTCACGATTGAAAGTGAGGAGACCGGGTGCGGCCAGTATGCGAACTGGTGGGAAGTGGTCACTGAAGACGGCACCTTGCTATATCGGCGCATACTGGCTCATAGCCATGTCGACGAACAGCCCTTTACCCGCTCGGGTGGGCCAGTGGCTGTTGAGGCGGATCAGACGGTGATTGTGCGATCGCACATGTATCCTCAAGGCTATAGCGCTCAGGTGGTACAGGGTACTGTCAGCGAAGGCTGGGTGCCCACTATGCTCCCGACAGATTTTGCGCTAGAACTCGCAGAAGCTGAGCCGCAGCCCAATGGCTGTGCGTTTTAATTTTTGCTGGCAGCGTTCAGCATTTTTCAAAGGTGCTTACATGCAGCACGAACCCTGGCAGAATGTCCTCACCGGATACGGTGGCTGGCAGAGTCAGCACCTCTTTTTCTTTGCCCGCTCGATAGATTTCGACCTGCTGATCTTTTGGATTGAACATCCACCCCAGGCGTACACCACTGTCAACATATTCTTGCAATTTGGCTTGCAGCACGCTGAGAGAATCCGTTGCTGAGCGCAGCTCCATCACAAAGTCGGGGGCAATCGGCGGAAACTTTCTCCGCTGGTCGTTCGTCAGCACATTCCATCTCGCTAGCTCGACCCAGGCCAAATCGGGGGAGCGATCGCCCCCACCCGGCAGTTTGAAAATAGTCGATGAGCTGAAAATCTTTCCCAGCTTTGTCTTACGGTTCCAGATCCCAAGATCTAAGCCCAGCTCAAATTCCTGATTTCCGCTGTAGCCGCCCACTGGCGCCATTAAAACGAGAGCTTCTTCGGGGGTGCGTTCTGCCCGCACGTCTGGATTGGAAATACAGAGATGGTAGAACTGCTCATCGGTGAGATGGACACTCTTCAAATCCAAGGTAAGCGGTAAGGTCAGCATAGAACTGATCTGGAGAAGTCGCCTCAATTATACGTCATCGCTCAGAACGGGTTACAGATGCGATCGCGAACCCGCTCTCCTAATCCATTCCCTCAATCGGTGCAAACCCCTGCCGCTGAATGTTTTCAGTGACGGTGCGGGGGTCGAGGAATTGCAGCAGGTAGTCTGGTCCGCCCGCTTTGGAGCCGACGCCTGAGAGCTTGAAGCCGCCAAAAGGCTGACGCGCCACGATCGCCCCGGTAATCGTCCGGTTGATGTAGAGATTGCCGACCTCAAACTCTTCGTACGCCTGGTCAATGTGAGAAGGTGTGCGGGAGTAGAGACCGCCAGTGAGGGCGTAGTCGGTGTTGTTGGCGATCGCCAATCCCGCCTCAAAATTCTCTGCCTTAATCACCGCCAGCACTGGCCCAAAAATCTCCTCCTGGGCAATCGTACTCTGCGGATCGACCTCAGTGAAAATCACCGGCCCGACGAAATAGCCGGGTTCTGGGGAAGGCAGCTCCAGCGCTAAAGTCGCCTCTTCTTTCCCTTTGGCAATATAGTCTCGAATCCGCTTTTGTGCGGTTTCGTCAATTACCGGCCCGACCTGAGTGCCAGGATGCGTGGCGTCGCCCACGTTCAGAGACTTTGTTGCTGCCACCAGCCGCGCCACAAACGTCTCGTAAACAGACGCCAGCACAATTACCCGCGAGCAGGCAGAACACTTCTGACCGCTGTAGCCAAAGGCCGAGTACACAACGCCCTGCACGGCCTGATCCAGGTCAGCACTCTCGTCAATGATCAGGGCATTTTTGCCGCCCATCTCCGCGACGACGCGCTTCAAATGCTTTTGCCCAGGCTGCAAAATGGCCGCATCCGCATAGATCTGACAGCCCACTTCTTGCGAGCCAGTGAACACAATCATATTCACGTCAGGGTGCTTCACCAAATAATTGCCTACAGTGGAGCCCTTCCCAGGCAAGTATTGAAAAACGCCTTTGGGAATGCCCGCTTCTACCAAAATATCGGCCAGCTTCGCCGCAATCACAGAGGTAACCGCCGCTGGCTTGAGCATGACACAGTTGCCAGTGACCAGCGCCGCCACCGTCATGCCGGTAGGAATGGCCAGGGGAAAATTCCAGGGCGAAATCACCAGCACCAGTCCTTTGGGCCGGTAAAAATAGCGATCATTCTCTCCAGAGACGTCGTAGACAATCTCTTGATCCAGCCGCTCCATTTCGGCGGCATAGTAGCGGCAGAAATCCGCCGCTTCTGAGACTTCCGCGTCTGCCTGCTGTAAGGGCTTGCCACCTTCAAAGACCATCCAGGCATTGAGCTCATGGCGGCGTTCTTCTAACAGATCGGCAGCGCGCGAAATAATGGCGGCGCGCTCACTGGCGGGCATTTTTTTCCAGCTTTCAAACGCGACTTTGGCAGATTCAACAGCCAGGTCTGCCTGCTCAATGTCAATTTGACCGATAATGCCGACTTCTTCTGTCGGCTTACAGGGATTGACCGAAGGAATTTTCGCTGCTGTCTGTACCGACTCTCCATTGATTAGCGGCCAGTAGGTTTCCCCGAGCTGTCGCTGGACAGACTTGAGCGCGGCGTTAGCAGCTTGTCGGTGACGCATTACCGCGTAGTCAGTGTCTGCTGCTGGGTCGATTCGGGTAACCGTGTCGGTAGGCGATGCAATGGGAGCGGGCGTGACCTCATCGGTATCTTCATCACCTTTGCCCCAGATGGGAACAGCAAGCAGTTCTTCAGCGGGGCGATTTTCCAGGCTCTGCTTCAAAAATGAGCTGTTGGCTGTGTTCTCCAGCAGTCGCCGGATCAGATAGGCCATGCCCGGAATCAGCTCGCCGTAAGGGCAGTACACC
>JBARVU010000263.1:0-16402 GCA_049646425.1 Phormidesmis sp.
AGGTAGGAAATTTTGGCACGAAGACGTAAGCGGAAGAGTCGGCGCCGGTTAGAGGGGCGTCGCATCTTAGAAGCAGTTCCTCAGTTCAGCATCGAAAGCGGTGAAGAGAAGCCGGTGACTGCTGCTCGGAATTATATTCACGCACAGGGCATATGCCCACCCGCATTGCTGCTCGTGAAGCGCAATGAGCACACGACTGATCGCTATTTTTGGGCCGAGAAAGGTCTGTTTGGCGCTCAGTACGTTGAGGAGAACCACTTTTTGTTCCCCAGCCTGCGGCTGCTCATGAGTGAAGAGGAAGAAGAGCTAGCGGTCTCAGGCTAAAGGTCTTAGGCTAAAGGGCAGCTGCAGGCGAAGCCATGAAAGCAGAGGAAGCGCAAAGGTAGTGTCCTAGCAGATAAGCGTTAGGACGCCTTTAGCTTTAGCTGACTCAGCAGCTTTACCTCTAAGGTAAAGCTGTCGCAAATCCTCGGAAGCGCTCTTTCAGAAAGCCAGCGGCCTGCTAAATTTAGCAGACTAAATGAATTAAAAGTTGGGAGGGCGCTGATCTACTCGTTAGCACCTTCCCATTTTTTTAGCCCTGCCCACGCTTTGAGTTCTGGCTGGGCAAAAGTATTTTGTAAATCAGCAATTTCATCTCTGTGTCCTTTCACCGTCAGTACAGAGGAAGGGCTCTCTACTGACGGCTCTGTGGCGATTGGCTCTACCTTAAAGACAACGGTCTCAGGCCGACTGGATTTTTTCCAATAAAACGCGCCTGCCAGAGGTGAAACTGCGATTAGCCCTAGCAGCCATCCCCCCCACGCCGGGAATAGCGTCGCCATAATCAATGCCAAGCAGCCAAAGCCTACAGCCGCTAGCGCTGAAAGGAAAACAGCCATGAAGACACTCGGGCTCACCATGCCTACCAAAGTTGTGGCATTGGTAATTTCGGGGCCGGGACTGCTGCCTTCGGGATTGTCTGACTCAGTTGGCTGGAAAGACCGACTATAAAAATATTTTGTTACTGCCTGCTGTAGCGGCTCGGCTGCTTGCTGAGAGCCAAACTGCATAACTTCAATTCGATCCTTAGTAGAAGCGCGGATAAAAAAGCCGAGGCCAATGACCATCAGCGCTGTCAGTAGCAGCGTAGAGAAGCGAGCCGGGTCGTTAAAAAACAAAGCATTAGGGGATAAAAAGCGTATCTATAAAATACCTTAAGATCCGGCGTACTTCATTTCAGCAGCGACCGGTCGTGACGGCTGAGCAGCCTGTATATTTCTGAGCAGATCCTTTTGCTGGCTAGCCATATAGCGCTGCCACAGGTCAGCTAGCTCACGGGCTTTCATTTGCCAGTCAGGTCTCAGCCGATACATGCGGCGCGGGCGGCCTCGACCTTCCACCTTCTTCCAGTAGCCCATAATCGCTGCCTGATTTTCTAGAAACTTTAGGGCGCTATAGAGCACAGTGTCTGAAAGCCGATAGTGAGGATAATCCTGCTCGACGGCATGAATCAGCTCTGTGCCATAGGAATCGTGACGCACCAGCACTGAAAGCACATAGCAAACGGCCAATTCCTTGTTGAGATAGACCGGTGGCGGATCTTCAAAAAATTGATAGATGTCTTCAAACTTCATGGAGGCGCTCCGATAGGGTGAACAAGGGAAGTCGCAGTGGATGATCGCATCTGAGAAACTCAGGCAAATCGAACCTGCTGGCTGATGCTTTCAAGTCCTCTTCATCGCTCCCAGTATTTGAGAGTAGACCGATGTTTTTATAAAGAAGTTTATGAACGAATGGGGCAACGTACGCAGCCTAAAACTGCTGATTCATTCTAGCCACTAAATATTAGATTCAATTGTTTTTTTGGGATCTGGTAACTATCCGCAAGGTTTTGCTAGATTTGTTGGCTTATCAGTGAGTTAAATCCGCTTTTTGTCACGTGCTGAGCCTGCGCACTTACAAATCTATACCTTTGTTTTGCGATAGTTGACGCTTTGTTACTGCTGATTTCAAATCTTTTCTAATGATTTCATTTCTAGCACCTGAAAGGAGTAGAGTGATAGGCCACGCTGCCTGAGCGTTAGGGCGTGCGAAAGAGCACCTGGCCATTTTGAACTGCCACTAAGTCTAGATAAACAGGGCCAGTTGTCAGAATTGGCTGACTGGCAACTGCCTGAATTTCGAGCGGCTCGCCGTAGCTTTGAACCTTACCTAAGAATTCTAAAATAAGGTCGAAAGAGTTGTTAGCGATGATAGGCTGATAGCCAATGATGCCCTCTCTTCGCGCTTGAAACTCGGCGGTTCCTCTCAACAAATTGAAACGCTCGATCAGGGCTTCGTTGCTAATTCTGACGGTCTCTATTCGAGTTGCAGCTAACACCTCGCCGGGCTGAAAGCGGACTTCATTACGCGCCACGTCTACGTTGACCTGCACACAAGGGTCACCGCCTCGTGCGATCACTGCGTTGACACAGGGCTCACCAACGATATAGTTCGCTGCTGAAGAGACCCTGATCACATAGTTTTGCCGGTCGATAATCGACTGGACAATCTGTTCAATAACGTCGGGGTCAACGCGGATGGCGAGCTCAGTCACCTCCCCGACTCCAGGCAGAATGTTTTCGGTAGCGGTTTGATTGGCGGTAGCGAGCGCATCGTCGACAGCTCTCTGGGCCGCAGCCTCCGAATCGGCCCGGGTGATCGTCAGGGCCAACGTCTGGTTGCGGCCAATGGCAACGTTCCCGAGGCGCAGTCCCTGAAATTCCGCTTCTAAGCGAGCAATTTCTTCTGAAAGGAAAGCCTGCTGAGTCTGAAGCTCGTCTAGACGGCGCTCACGTTCGGCAATTTCCTGATCGCGCTGGACGATCTGGCTGTCGCGCTGACTGAGCTCGGCGTTGCGCTGCTGCAATTCTTGATCGCGCTGGCTAAGCTGCTCATTGCGCTCAGTGATTTCCTGATCACGCTGAGCGATTTGCGCTCGGACGGTTGCCCTTTCTTCCACTAGGGCCTGACGCTCTGCCCGCAGGTTACTAATTTCATCGCGCAGACTGCCTGCCTGTTCCGACACGCTGCTGAGCTGATCTTGGGTATCTAGCAATCGGCTCAGGGTTTCTTCTTCACGGGCGATCGCCGTCTGCAAAGACTGATTGGTCTCAGATAGCCGTGCTTGAGCTGCTGCTTGCAGATCGCGGGATTCTTCTAAGGTGCTTTCTACGGTATCTTTTTCGGTTCGGGTAGATTCCAGATCAGATTGGGCTTCTGCGAGCTCCTGCTGAATGTCATCGAGCTGAAAAAGCCCTTTGCGAAGCTGGTCATCTAGCGCAATCAGCAGCATCAGCGTAGAAAAAGATGCCACCATGCCAGTCGCCACGCTGACCAGCGTCGCGGTTTGTCGAGGCCGCAGGTTGAACAGGCTAAGGCGAGATTTGCCCACCTTCATGCCAATGCGATCACCCACCGTCGCAATCACACCGCCCAAGCAGGCCACCGCAAAAAGTAATACAAATCCAGTCATCTGCCACCGCAGGGTAGGGCGGGTCGCTTTATTGCCCGTAATACCCGCTATAACGATACAACTGATCGCCGGTCACATGCTGCTCATGAGCTGTCTGAGCTTGCTTTGGCTTTTGGCGGTGGACGCCGCCGCTAATATGAACGCTCCTTAAGTAAACTGCTGCGAGAGCGTAACCGGATCGTGGACGGTAATTTTCTTTTTGTGGATAGAGATCATGTCTTTTTCGCGCAGGTCGCCTAGCAGTCGGGTGACCGTAACGCGAGTTGAACCAATCGCTTCGGCGATCGCCTGATGTGAAAGCTTAAGGTCTACAGTAATGCCGGTACTGCCCGGCACCCCAAAGTCACGGCAGAGAATCAGCAAAAAGCTCACCAGCCGCGAGCCCATGTCGCGGTGAGCCAGCGTTTCGATCATCATCTCAGTTTGCAGGATGCGCGAGGATAGCCCCCGCAGCATCAGCGCCGACAGGTCAGGATGTTCCTTCAGGGCCAGATTCACCTGGTCGCCCTGAATAGACAGCAGCTCAACCGGGGTAAAGGCTACTGCATGGTAGAAGCGATCAGAGCGATCGCCTGTTAGCAGCGACAGCACACCAAAGACGCTATTCTCCCGCAGCAGCGCCACCGTGATTTCTTCGCCGGCCTCATACACCCGAGAAAGCTTAACCGCCCCTTTTGTTAAAAAGTAAACGCGCTCGGCCGGATCTCCTGGGAAAAAAATGGTTTTATTACGTTCATAGGTCTCGACTACCGGCGGCAATCCGCTTCCGGCCAGTGAACGAAACAGGTCTGCAATGGGTTTGTTAGCGATGGTTGCGATCATACGTAAGAAAACCGAACGGGGGCCTATGGGGAGGATCTATGGAAGGGCTATGGGCTCGCCAACGGGGGAGCAAACACAGAATGTTATGAGATGCTCACTCAGCCCAATACTACTAAAACCCATGGTCATATAAGCGTTTTGTATTATTCAATACAAAATCACAGCTGAAGCCTGTCCCAGCAGAGATTCCCGCAGTTTTTATTGCTCAGATTGCTACTTGAGTCAGATTTCGAGGGTTACATCTGTCTACTAAGTCAGCTATTAAATAGGGCCAAAATTGGGATCGGCCCATCTTGGCGATCGCCGCTTTCCGACGTACCCCCTATCCTGAGTTCCCCATTCTTCAGTATGCTCCTAGGGCGCATCCAAACGTATCAAAGATAAAAGAGTCATGCTAGATCTGACCGGAAAGAAAGCCCTTGTCACCGGCATTGCCAACAACCGCTCTATTGCTTGGGGAATTGCCCAGCAGCTGCATCAGGCGGGGGCCGAAATTGGCGTTACCTATCTGCCGGACGACAAAGGTCGCGCCGAAAGCAAGGTTCAAAAACTGACGGAGCCGCTGAATCCCAGCCTATTTCTGCCTTGCAACGTGCAAGACGACAACCAAGTCGCTCAGCTGTTTGCCACCGTCCAAGAAAAATGGGGCAGCTTCGATATTCTCATTCACTGTTTGGCCTTTGCCAACCGCGATGACCTCACTGGCAGCTTTAGCGACACCTCTCGGGCCGGGTTTGACCTGGCGCTGAGCGTTAGCGCCTACTCTTTGGTGCGCCTTGCCCAGGGTGCAAAAGCCCTGATGAGCGAAGGGGGCAACATTGTCACGCTGACTTATTTAGGCGGTGTGCGCGTGATTCCGAACTACAACGTCATGGGAGTCGCCAAGGCAGCTTTGGAGATGAATGTGCGCTACCTGGCTGCCGACTTAGGGCCACAAAACATTCGGGTCAACGGCATCTCAGCAGGCCCAATTCGCACCCTGGCCTCTTCTGCTGTCGGCGGCATCCTCGATATGATTCACCACGTCGAAGAAGTCGCGCCGCTGCGCCGTACAGTCACTCAAACTGAAGTGGGGAACACCGCCGCGTTTTTATGTAGCGACCTCTCTAGCGGCATCACCGGTCAGATTATCTATGTCGATTCAGGCTACGCAATTATGGGCATGTAGCTTACTTTTTGAGCAACCGCTTTGGATAGGCGCTCTAATCGGTAAAGGTGCCGTCTATCGCTTTAGCCACTTCTTGTGATCCGGTTGGATTCAGCAGCGGTTGCAGAGCGCATGTCTGTGCTGCTTTCATCTGACCGTAGGTAAACACGCAAGGCGTTTGAGCGGGCAGCACTGCCTGAATCTGCTGCCATACATAGGGACTGCCGTAGATGACAACGGCCTGGAGGTTAGCGCCGAGGGCTTGGAGGTATGCGGTGGCGATCGCCCTCAATTCCCGATCTCCGCGAAACGGATTGCCGCGAATAAAGAGCTGTACCAGCGTCGTCACCGTACAGTCTAGCGTCCGGACATCCGCGCTGCGGCGGTCAACTAGCTTGAGCGTATAGCCCTGACTGGCCGGCAGCATCACGGCAGGCGCAGTGCGATCTAGATACCGGCAGTGCAGAAGATCATCTACCAGCACCAGATTTTGCCCAGGTATCAGTGGCGCACCAATAGCCTGACTGAGCGACTGGCTGGGCGCGTGAGCGACCTGCTGTGAAGCCCGCAAAATTTCTGTAGATAGGGCGATCGCCGATTCGGTGGCGATTTCTTCTAGCTGAATTGGGGGCACGGCCCGCTGCTGCCAGGCATGACGCGACGGGGCGTCAGTGACCAGCAGATCAGCAATTTGGTGCTTGGCTCGCCAAATGCGCTCTACTGCGCGCAAGATCATACCTGGCGCAATTCGACCGCTTTCAACCGCCTCACAAATGGCAGCGATCGCCCCCTCTACATCCCCCGGCATCAGCAAAATATCTGCGCCGGCTTCTACGGCCAATACCGCCGCCTCGTCAGCGCCATACTGCTGCGCAATGCCGCCCATCACCAGCGCATCGGTGACAATCAGGCCGTCAAAGCCCATATCGCGCCGCAGCAGGCCGCTCAAGGCGACTTTAGAGAGGGTGGCCGGATGGTCAGCATCGAGCGCCGGCAGCTGGAGATGGGCGGTCATGACGCTGTCTACGCCAGCGGCGATCGCCCCTGCAAACGGCACCAGTTCGAGCTGCTGTAACCGCTCAAAGTCATGACTCACTACCGGCAAACCCAGGTGCGAATCCATCTCCGTATCGCCATGGCCCGGAAAATGCTTGGCCGACGTGAGCATCGGAAATTTCTTTGCACCCTGGATAAAAGCGCAGGTGAGCTGAGTGACGACATCGGCTGTTTCACCAAATGCCCGCACGTTGATCACCGGATTATCTGGATTGTTATTCACGTCGACCACCGGGGCCAGCAGCCAGTTGAGGCCAATCGCGGCAGCCTCCTGCGCAGTCACCTCACCCATTTGCTCAGCTAGCTTCACAGCCAGGGAGATATCGCGGCGGGCAACTTCTCCGAGCGCCATGGGAGGAGCAAACCAGGTCGCACCGCTGAACCTTTGACCAACCCCTTCTTCAATATCGGCGGCAATCAACAAAGGATATTTAGCCCAGGACTGAAGCTGCTGAGTGCGCACGCCGACCTCAGCAGCACTCCCTCCCAGCAAAATAACGCCGCCCACGCCCAGCGCCAGATACTTTTGCAGGTCGGCATTAGAGGCTTCCCACTGCGGATATTCCAGCTCGTGGTCAAAGAGATGGCCGGTCGTACGCACGACGACCATCTGAGCTACCTGCTCGGCTAAGCTCAGGGTTTCTGGACTGGGCAACCGCTCCGTTAGCATTCAGATGTCTTCCGTGCGGATCTCTTCGTCATCTTCACCCAAGTCTTGAGCGTCAATCGAATCCCCTGCGTTGCGCTCGGCGGTAATCTGGTTAAGTACGTTAAGCACATCCGTGGCCAAGTCAAACGAGCGATCTTCTTTGAAGGTAACTTCTGGCGTACGGCGCAGCTTCATCCGCTGACCTAACTCATGACGGACATAGCCCTGAGCGGCTTTGAGCCCGGCCATGGTTTCGGCTTTGGCTTCGTCGGTGCCGTAAATGCTGACAAATATTTTGGCGTGCTGTAAGTCCCCGGCCACATCGACGTCGGTAATGCTGACCATGCCTGCACCCACCCGGTCGTCTTTGATGCCGTTGATCAGCATTTGGCTCACTTCGCGCTTAATAGATGCCGAAACTCGCGCGACTCGTCTGCTGGTAGCCATGGTGATTTGGAGTGATAAAAGAGGTGAGAAGAGGAAAGCGACTGTCTGCTGATAGCTGAGCTTATGTCAGCCCTAACATTGCCCTCAGCGTAAAGCTCAGGCCAATGAACCCAGCAACAAAGGCGCTGATCAGAGCGATCGCCGTCGCCGGGCGCTTGAGCAACGGTATCAGCGGCTCGATAGCATTGTAAAAAATGCCAAAGGAAACGCTAATCAGGTAGCGGGGATACCGAGAAACGTTGTCAAAAAATTCTTGCATAGTGCCAAAATTTGGAAGGCTAAAATAAAACCGAAGCCAATTATTATCCTACCGTAACCCTCTTTGTCTATCCGGTGCGGCTGGCATATCTTTAATACAGTTCATCCTGCCGTCAGTCCTCCTACGCTTGAGTTCCCTTGTGCCTTCTTCTATCGCAGCGAGTGCCGCAGCCATTTCCAGAAATCCTCACCTTGCAGCCAGTGCCCGTCCCTTTATCAAATGGGCTGGGGGAAAATCGCGACTGATCGAGCAGTACAAACCCTTTTTGCCGGATGACTTTGACCGCTACCACGAGCCATTTCTTGGCGGCGGAGCGCTCTTTTTTCACCTAGCCCCGCAGCTGATTGCCCAGGGCAAAAAGGCGTATCTAAGCGATCTCAATCCGGAGCTGGTAAACGTATACCGATGCGTGCGCGACCACGTAGAAGCGCTGATTGTCCAGCTTGCGGAACATCAGGCGCTACATAGTGAGGCGCATTACTATGCGGTGCGATCGCTCCCCCGTTCCCCAGGGGCACCCACGATAGAAACCGACCCCGTCAGCCGAGCCGCCCGCCTCATTTATCTGAATAAAACCTGCTACAACGGCCTCTACCGAGAAAACGCCAAGGGCTACTTCAACGTCCCCATAGGCCGCTACAAAAATCCTAAAATCTGCGCTCCCGATCTCCTGCGACCGGCCTCTTTGGCCCTACAAGTAGCCAATATATCGATTCGGCCTTTTACCGCTGTATTGGACTTTGCGAAAGGCGATCCCTTAGAAGAGGGGCCTTGTGATGCTCCGGAGGAGCGGCTTTGCCAGCGCGACTTTGTCTACTTCGATCCGCCCTATCATCCTCTCAGCGACACCAGCAAATTCACAGCCTACAGCCGCTACCAGTTTGCCGAAGCGCATCAGATCGAGCTCAAGAATCTGATAGTCAAGCTTTCAGATCGAAAGGTCAGTGTTCTAGCATCGAACGCTGACTGTCCTTTCATCCGAGAACTATACGACGGGTGCAAAATCAAAACCATCACCGCCGCCCGTTCGATCAACTCCAAAGCCAGCAAGCGCGGCAAAATTACTGAAGTATTAATCATTGCTTAAAGATGCGATCAGGGCGACTCCTCTAACCGTCACCAGCGCCAAAAAAAGCAAAACGTGCTCCGTACGTTGGAACACGCTTTGCGCTGTCTCTAGTTTTTAGTTTAGAGATTGAGTAGAGCTACCGATAGCCTATTCTTCGTAGCTACCACCAATGCTAATTGGCGTGTTCAAAACCTCAGCACCGACAAGATTTACATTGTCTATATCTGCACCTTCAAGGCTTGTGTAAACCAGCGTCGCCTCTGAAAAGTCCACATTACTAACGATTGCATCGTCCAGTACCGCGTTCGTGAGAAAGGCACCGCTCAAGTTGGTATTCACCAGCGTCGCACCCGTTAGATCCGCCCCCTCAAGGTTAGCGTTAGCAAGGGTTGCACCCGTCAGGTCTGCCCCTCGCAAATCCACCCCAATCAAATGCTCGCCCGTCAAATCTGCTCCGGTCAAATCGCAAGCCTGGCAAGCTCCAGTTACCAATAGCTGAGTTACCTGCTCAGCGTTCTCTGCTTTCACAGGTGCTGCCATCAGAGCAGTCGTCGCCCCCGCAACGCCAAGCGCTACTGCCGCTGAATAAGCCACTGTTGCCGACAGGTTCTTAAATAGTTGGTTGAATTTTTTTGCCGATAGTTCCATGACTTTCTCGACTCCTTCCTTATTTCCTAAACGTCCAAGCAGCAGACCTCTGTTAAGCAGATGTGCCTCTGGGTTTCCTCTCTGGGTTTCCTCGGCGGCACTCCTCAAGATTTGGTGCATTCATTGCTTACAGGTTAACGTTTCAAACAGAGAAAAAGCATCTAGCTAAGGGAGGGAATACCGCCCTGACAACAGCCAGAAAGCCTTAAAACAGAGAAAAAGTCAGCTCATGGTTTGCCCAAATTCAACAGATAGACCGTCTATCTTTTCGAACTAAAAGCGTTAGCATCCCTTTCAAATCTCCAATGGGTTTTGTGAGATGGCGCGCTAGTTAGATCGCGGCAAAAAGCCCTTCAGCACACAGGCACTAAAGGACTTTCTTCGTAGCGTTATATTTTTACCCACAGGAATGACTCGCACCTGCGACTTAAACCTGTGAACCGCAGCTTACATAACTGGCCTAAGGGTCAAGCGAGGATCACGAGCTACCAGTGAAGGCGACTTCTGGGAACTTGCTTTGAGCTTCACTCATTGGCTTGGATTTGCCTTCTTCCTGCCAATAGTTGATAATCTCAGTGGCTTTGTTGAGCAGCTCAACCCGCTCTTCATCGGTGATCCAGGACTTAGATTCGACCTCAGTCTTGAGTTGTTCCCAAGCATCGTTACGAGGCCAAAAGAAGTACGAAGTCAGCGGACTGGTGCCCTTGCCAACGACCTGGTCGACAGCAAGCGCGACATCTTTATCTAACCAAAGTACTTTTAGTATAAATCGAGCTTCCGATTCATTTACAGACTCTACAGCAGACTCCAAGCGAAAACCTCCCAATGCGACCCATAAATAGGGCAAAACTACAGTTCTCTATGTTACCACAAGTCTATATTCCTAGAGTGAATCTCGCCCATGCGCCATGGCGATTATTCTGATTGCCGGCCCCGCTCGCTCGGGCAAAAGCGAATGGGCTGAGCGCTTAGCGCAGCAGCTCGCAATTCAAAACAACCAGCGGGTTGTGTATATTGCCACTGCTCAGACCGACCAGGACGATGCCGAGTGGCAAACCCGCATTGACAAACATCGGCGCAGACGCCCTGCGCACTGGCAGTGCCAAGAGGTTCCGCGTGAATTAGCTGAGGCGATCGCCGCCTACAATCAACCTCACTGCCTGCTCATAGATTCTCTCGGAACCTGGCTCGCTAACCTGATCGACCAGAAAGCTGAGGCATGGGACAGGACACAGCAGCAGCTGATCAGCGTATTGATCGCAACCCCTGCCGACGTGATTTTAGTTGCAGAGGAAACGGGCTGGGGGATAGTACCTGCTTATGAACTTGGGCGGACTTTTCGCGATCGCCTCGGCATCCTCAGCCAGCGCATTGGCGAAATTGCCACCGACGTTTACCTGGTCACGGGCGGCTACGCGCTTAATCTTTCCGCTTTAGGTCAACCTATTAGACCAAAGCCCAACTCCTCAGATTCTTAATTGTTTTAGGTTAGGAAGCGATCACCTGAAAATCAAACGTTATGATCGGGTTCAAATATTTGTATTCAATAACTTTTGTAAGCATTCTCCAGATTATCTATGGCCTCTTATACCGAAGTAAAGCACTACCTGGCTCACTGGTTCCAACTTGGCAAACAGGTAATGAGTGACAGTGGTCAGGTGACCCTTCAGCCTGAGAAAGTGATTCAGGGCGATCGCTTCAGCCCCGAATTTGAAGCCTGCTGGGCCAAGATTCTAGAAAAAGGAAGTGAGTCCTTTTACTTAAGTGGAACTGACCAAACAGTGGCCGAACTGCTCTCACCCAAGTGGGAAGTGGTGAGCTGTGCCCGGTGCAATATGCCCGTCCCTATGCCACAGGCAGACTTTACGCCTCATCCCTGCCCCTGCGAAGACCTCTCGAACTGGCCTAACGAGGAAATTCCTCGGCCCAGACTGCCTATTAATAGCTACCGACATCTCGGTCGCATGAACGAGCGCCTACGGGCTCACTCCTCATCCGATTAGCGATCATAAGACGGCTACACAGCCACCTTCGACTGGCTTAATTCATCTGCGCGGGCGATGTCGTAGGTCAAGAAGTCTTTGGCCATCAGCGTATTCGGGAAGATCGCCTTGGCTTCGCTAAGCAAATCGCCCAGATCCAAAGCATTCCCCGGTGCGTAGCGAGGGCTGAAGTGAGTCATGATCAGCTGCTTCACCCGGGCAGCGAGTGCCACCTGGGCCGCCATCGTCGAGGTCGAGTGCATGCGCTGATAGGCCAAGTCTGCGTCCTGGTGGGCAAACGTCGCTTCGTGAATCAGCACATCCGCATGGTCGGCAAGTTCAATCGCATTTTCACAAAACACGGTGTCCGTGCAGTAGACAAACTTGCGCCCGACAATTGTCGGCCCACACAGCGCTGCGCCGCTGATCTTGCGACCATCGGCTAGCGTCACCACTTCTCCTCGCTTAAGCTGACCGTACACTGGCCCCGGTGGAATGCCTAAAGCGGCTGCCCGCTTCACATCAAAATGGCCGGTGCGGTCTTTTTCTTCTACTCGGTAGCCGTGGGCTGGAATGCGGTGCTTGAGCTTCTGGCAGGTAACGATATAGTCGTCATCTTCATAGACCTTTCCGGGCTCAGTGACATGCACCCGGATCGGATAAGACGACTGGGTTTTGGAATAGCGCCGACAGGCATCGAGGTACTTAGCCAGTTCGGGCGGGCCATAGAGGTCGATTTGCTGCTGGCCGGTGCCTGCCATACCGCAGCTTGCCAGCAGCCCTGGCAAGCCAAAAATATGGTCACCGTGCATATGGGTGACAAAGATTCGGCGGATCTGGCTGGACTTAAAATCGCTTTTTAAGAACTGGTGCTGTGTGCTTTCACCACAGTCGAATAGCCATACCTCAGCTCTTTGAGGCAGACGCAGCGCCACACTGGATACGTTGCGCGATCGCGTCGGCACACCCGAACTCGTTCCTAAAAAAGTAATCTGCAAAGCTTCGAATTTTTATCGGCACGTCACCTCTATACTGACAGAGATTATCCGCAATGCGGACAGGGGCCGGCCTGATTTGCCCAGCCGCAAGCCCTCTAATGGGTCAGCGAGAATATGTCAGCGTTCTCTCACAAAAAAAATTATTCCCCTAGCAGGATGGCAGACAGTCAAAATTTCCTCTCGCTCAAATCTTCAGGTATCGCAAGGCTTTTAGGTTATCGAGTCCATTTAGCAGGCCAGCAACCTCTGGTTTTCCCAGCGTAAAAGTGGGAAAACGGTAAAGATTCATTACTAAATAACGGTAATTCTTGATACACTACTGGACGGAGATTTGACAGGCTTCTGGGACGAGATTCAGATGACATGGGTCATCGGGTTTCTCACGATCCGTTGTGTGGGAGCACGCGGCTAAGTTTTCTCCAGATTGAGAGATCAAGACTCTCCACTAGAAATCGACCTCAGCATCTAAATTAGCGTTTAGGTGCTTTTTTTTAAATTGAATTGCTGTGTCTGTTTTTTATTTCCATTTCTTCTCAGCTACCCGATAATGAGGGGGCTGCTTGCCCTATCCCTGATTTGAGTTCTTCTGTAGATAAGCCCGTTTTGATGCTGGTGGATGGTCACTCCCTGGCCTTTCGCTCTTTTTATGCGTTTGCCCGTAGCCGCGACGGCGGGCTGCGCACCTCCACAGGCATTCCGACTAGCGTTTGCTTTGGCTTTCTCAAAGCCCTCATGGACACCCTAGAAGCCACAAAGCCAGACTGTGTCGCTATCACTTTCGACCTGGCCGCACCGACCTTTCGTCACGAAAAAACCGACACCTACAAAGCAGGCCGCGCCGAAACCCCCGAAGAATTTACCGAAGACGTTGAAAATCTGAAGACGCTGCTCGAAGCCTTTAAGTTCCCTATTTTCTGCGAGCCGGGCTACGAAGCCGACGATATGATCGGCACGTTGGCGACGCGGGCAAAGGCCGCAGGGCAGCAGGTAAAAATTCTCAGCGGCGACCAAGATCTCTTTCAGCTCATCGACGCTGAAGAAGACATCAGAGTGATGTATTTAGGCAGTACCTTTGCTCGTAACGATGGCTCCGCAAAGGAATACGGGGTTGCTGAGGTTCGTGAGAAGCTGGAGATCTGGCCTAGCCAGGTAGTCGACTACAAAGCTTTGTGCGGAGATGCTTCAGACAACATCCCTGGGGTAAAAGGCATCGGCAAAAAAACAGCCGTCAAGCTGCTGGATACCTACGGGGATCTCGACACAATTTACGCTTCTCTCGACGAAATCAAAGGAGCGGTGAAAAAAAAGCTAGAAGCGGGTAAAGCGGATGCCGAACAGTCGCGCTTCTTGGCCAAAATCATCACCGACGTACCGGCAGAAACTGATTTAGACACCTGCAAGCTAGAAGGCTTCGACCCAGAGGAGGTGGTGCCTATCCTCAAGAAGCTGGAGCTACAGCACTTCATCAACCGCCTGAGCAAACTTCAGGCATTTTTCGGCGGTGAGTCGGACTATCAGCCGCCCAGTCAGGTCAAAGCAGCACCTGCGTCCGATGATTTTGAAGATCCGGACCTGGCCTTTTTTAGCGCTGAAGAAACTGATGCCGTTGGCCAAATGGGGCTAAGCTCGGTCGATATTCAGCCGCAAATCATCACCACGACCGCGCAGCTCAAAGACCTCGTTAAAACGCTGCAAAGCTTCACAGATGCAGATGCGCCTGTCGCCTGGGATACGGAGACCAACTCTATCGATCCGCTAGAAGCCGATCTCGTCGGCATTGGCTGCTGCTGGGGCGAAGGGCTGAGCGATTTGGCCTATATTCCGGTCGGTCATACTGCGGGGAAGCAGCTTGCGCCCAGTGAGGTACTAGCGGCACTGCGGCCTGTGCTAGAAAGCGCTGACTATCCTAAAGCTTTTCAAAATGCAAAGTACGACCGCTTAGTGCTGCGGCGAGCCGGGGTAACCCTAGCAGGTGTTGTTTTCGACCCCATGCTGGCCAGCTACGTGATCAATCCAGAAAGCAGTCACAACCTGTCGGATTTATCGCTACGCTACCTGGAATTGAACACGCTCAGCTATGAAGATTTGGTTCCCAAAGGTAAGACGATTGGGGAAGTGGCGATCGCCCCGGTCGCCGACTACTGCGGCAGCGATGTCCACACCACCTACCGACTGGTCTCCCTGCTCAAAGCCGAACTCGCTAAAACACCTGAGCTAGAGAAGCTGTATAGAGAAGTGGAGCTGCCCGTTGAGCCGGTACTCGCAGAAATGGAAGCCACCGGCATTCGGATTGATAAGCCCTATCTCGATAAGTTCTCCAAACAGCTAGAAGGCGACTTAACCAATATTGAAAAATCGGCCTATGCGTCAGCCGGTGAAGAATTTAACCTGGGATCACCCAAACAGCTCAGCACTCTGCTATTTGAAACGCTGGGGCTAGATAAGCGCAAGTCTCGTAAAAATAAAACTGGCTACTCGACCGACGCGGCCACCCTTGAAAAGCTCCAGGGCGACCATCCGGTCGTCGACGCGGTGGTGGAATATCGCACCCTCTCTAAACTCAAGTCTACCTACGTAGACGCGCTGCCTGCTTTGATTCGTCCGCACAGCCAGCGGGTTCACACCGACTTCAATCAGGCAGTCACCTCCACAGGCCGCCTCTCTTCTTCCAACCCTAACTTACAAAATATCCCCACTCGCACCGCCTTCAGCCGTCAGATTCGTCAGGCTTTTTTGCCTCAGGAAGGCTGGTATCTGGTGGCAGCTGACTATTCTCAAATAGAATTACGAATTTTGGCCCATCTCAGCGGCGAACCGATTTTGCTGGAGACCTACCGCAATAACGAAGACATTCACCGGCTGACGGCCACGCTTCTGTTTGAAAAGCCTAAAGAAGAGATCACCCCGGAAGAGCGCCGGCTGGCTAAAGTGATCAACTTCGGCGTGATCTATGGCATGGGCGCAGCTCGCTTCGCGCGTGAAGCCGATGTTCACCGGTTGGAAGCCAAGACTTTTATTGACCGGTTTAACGAGCGCTATCCAAAAGTGTTTGACTATCTACAGCAGATGCAAAGGGAGGCGATCGCCCACGGCTACGTGAAAACTATCGCCGGTCGTCGGCGCTACTTTACCTTCACCACCCGCAGTCTGCAAGCGCTCAAAGGCACTGACCCTCAGAACATTGACTTGAGTAATCTGCGTACCAACGGCTACGATGCAGGCTCACTGAGAGCCGCCGCCAATGCCCCTATCCAGGGCTCTAGCGCTGACATCATTAAAGTAGCGATGATCCGCATACATGAGCTGCTCAAGGGCTACAAAGCCAAAATGCTCTTACAGGTTCACGACGAACTCATCTTTGAAGTGCCCCCAGAAGAGTGGGACGACCTCAAACCTAAAATCGAAAGCACAATGGAATCGGCTGTAAAGCTGGCCGTGCCGCTCAAGGTGGAAGCTAATGCTGGCAAGAACTGGATGGAAGCCAAGTAGCCACGACACCTGTTCCAAGTAGCGATGACAGGGGTCTCTGCGGATTGTACCTACTGCAGACTCAGACTTTTCTAGGGGAATACATGCAGGCGCTCGGTTCAGACAGGGGCAAAGAAGGCCCGTAGAAGGCATTCTATACGTGAAACTGCTGAGCGAACAGAATACCTCTCTTCAGTAGTGGCTCCGTATTTGAAGACCTTTTTAAAGTCTCTAGAGAGATAGATGAGCAGGGATGACTTTTGAAGCCTGCGCAGTGCATCTTGATGACATAAAGCGCACTCATCTAGAAGCGGACAGCAGCTCAGGGGCGCGTTTTTTCACAGAACTCTCCCTCTACCCC